>DJIP01000052.1:839-9460 GCA_002433675.1 Halomonas halophila | reverse complement strand
GAGGGCGATCGATGAGCTATGAAATGATCGCGCTTACGATGTTCTCTTCGATGATGTTGCTGCTGTTGACCGGACAGCGGGTGTTCGGCGTCATCGGCTTCGTCGGCGCGGCGGCGGCGCTCTTGCTGTGGGGCGATGGCGGCATGGAGATGCCGTTCAGCGCCGCCATCCAGTTGATGAACTGGTATCCGCTGTTGACCCTGCCTTTGTTCATCTTCATGGGGTACATGCTGTCGGAGTCGGGCATCGCCTCCGAACTCTACGAGATGTTCCACGTATGGATGGGCGGGCTCAAGGGCGGGCTCGCCGTCGGTACCATCGGCCTGATGGTGGTGGTCTCGGCGATGAATGGACTGAGCGTGGCCGGCATGGCCATAGGCGCCACCATCGCCCTGCCGGAACTGCTGCGCCGGGGCTATGACAAGATCATGGTCACCGGGGTGATCCAGGCCGGAAGCTCGCTCGGCATCCTGGTGCCGCCCAGCGTGGTGCTGGTGCTCTACGGCATGATCGCGCGACAGCCGGTCAGCCAGCTGTGGCTGGCCGGGGCCATCCCCGGGCTGATCCTGGCGGCGATGTTCGTCATCTACATCGTGGTGCGCTGTCGCCTGCAGCCGAGCCTGGGGCCGGCGCTGCCGCCGGAGGAGCGCAACCTGTCCACCGCCGACAAGCTCAAGCTTCTGCGCGCGGGCATCATGCCGCTGGCGATCTTCTTCTTCATGACCGGGTTGTTCGTGATGGGCGTCACCAGCCTGGTCGAGAGCGCCGCGGTGGGGGCGCTGTCGGCGACCCTGGCGGCGGCGTTCAAGCGCCGCCTGACCCTGGCGGTGATCGAGACCACGGTGCGCCGCTCGCTCGGCATCACCTGCATGTTCATGTGGATCATCCTGGCGGCGCTGTGCTTTGGCGCGGTGTTCGACGGTCTCGGTGCGGTGCGCGCCATCGAGTCGGTATTCCTCGACCAGTTCGGCCTCACCCCCTGGCAGATCCTGGTGATGATGCAGCTTTCCTACATTCTGCTCGGCATGTTCCTCGACGACACCGCCATGCTGGTGATCGTGGCGCCGCTGTACGTGCCGCTGGTGATCTCCCTGGGCTTCGACCCGATCTGGTACGGGGTGCTCTACACCATCACCGTGCAGATCGCCTACATGACCCCACCGTTTGGCTACAACCTCTTTCTGATGCGCGCCATGGCGCCGCCGGAGATCAGTCTCGGCGACATCTACCGCAGCGTCTGGCCGTTCGTTGCCATCATGCTGGCGGGGCTTGCGCTGATTACCGCCTTTCCCGAGCTGGCGCTATGGCTGCCGGGTCTGTTCAGGGACTACTGAGTCAAGACTGTCGCGGTCTTGGCCCGGCAGGCAGGGATGTGAAGCAAGGAGTGTTAGAGAAGGCAGGAGAAGACCACCACAGGCGTCCTTTTCAGACGTCATGTCAGGCAACAACAACGAAAACGGGAGAGAACGGATGACCAATCGTCGCGACTTCCTCAAGAAGGCCGGTGTCGCCACCGCCGCCACCGTGGGGGCGGGCACCCTGGCCGCCCCCTACGTCCACGCCCAGTCGAAGACGCCGATCCGTTGGCGACTGCAGACCTACGCGGGGCCGGCCCTGGCAGAGCACGTGATCAAGCCCTCCATCGACGCCTTCAACAAGGCCGCCAACGGCGAGATGGAGATCGAGCTGTACTTCTCCGACCAGCTGGTGCCCACCGGCGAGCTGTTTCGGGCGATGCAGCGGGGCACCATCGACGCGGTGCAAAGCGATGATGACTCGATCAACGCCCCGGTCGATGTCTCGGTGTTCGGCGGCTACTTCCCGTTCGCTTCGCGCTACAGCCTGGATGTGCCGACCCTGTTCAACCACTACGGCCTAAAGGAAATCTGGGAGGAGGCCTACGGCGAGATCGAAGGGGTGACCTGGCTCGGTTCCGGTAGCTGGGACCCCTGCAACTTTGTCACCCGGGAGCCGATCCGCAGCATCAAGGACCTGGAGGGTAAACGGGTCTTCACCTTCCCCACCGCCGGGCGCTTCCTGACCCGCTTCGGGGTAGTGCCGGTGACCCTGCCGTGGGAGGACATCGAGGTCGCCATGCAGACTCGTGAACTCGACGGCATCGCCTGGGCCGGCATCACCGAGGCCTACACCGTGGGCTGGGCGGACGTCTCCAGCTACTACCTGACCAACAATATTTCCGGCGCCTGGGCCGGCTCCTACTTCGCCAACAGCGAGCGCTGGAACGAGCTGCCGGATCACCTGAAGACGCTGTTCAGGATGTGCATGGACAGCTCTCACTACTATCGTCAGCACTGGTACTGGTGGGGCGAGGCCCACTACCGCACCAAGGGCGGCAAGCTGGAGCTGACCTCGATCCCGGAAAGCGAGTGGCAGACCATCGAGGACGAGGCGCTGAGCTTCTGGGATGAGATCGCAGGCCAGAGCGAGCGCAACGCCAAGGTGGTGCAGATCCTCAAGGACTATCGTCAGACCATGCAGCAGGCGGGACCACCCTACCGCTACAGCTGACACTCACGGTAGATATCGGGCGTTGCGGGCCGGCCCGGCAGGCAAGGTCGGCCCGTTGTTTCTTCGCCCTTGTTCCTTCGCCCATGAGGAGGGTGATCGATGTCAGGACTCAATCCCAGGGACGTGCGCACGGCGGATGACGCCCGCCGGGTGGTCGAGGCGCGCAACCTCTCCCACGTCAAGATCGGCTTTCTTGATCTGGACGGGGTGATGGTCGGCAAGTACATGCACCGCGACAAGTTCTTTGCCGCCCTGGACGGTGGCTTCGCCTTCTGCGATGTGGTGCTGGGCTGGGACAGCAAGGACGAGCTTTACGACAACACGCGCTACACCGGCTGGCACACCGGCTATCCCGATGCCCAGCTGCGCGTGCTGCCGGAGAGCTGTCGCGAGGTACCCTTCGAGGGTGACATGCTGCTGTTCATGGCCGAATTCACCGAGCGGGCCGAGGCGATCTGTCCGCGTGGCCTGCTGCGGCGGGTATTGGGCCGGGCGGCCGAGATGGGCTTCTCGGTGCACGGCTCGCTGGAGTACGAATTCTTCATGTTCCAGGAGACGCCGGAATCGGTGCGCGATAAGGGCTTTCGCAACCTGCGCCCGCTGACTCCGGACATGATGGGCTACTCCATGCTCAGGAGTTCGGTCCACGCCGAGCTCTACCACGAGCTGCTGGAGCTGTCCCAGCGCATGGACTTTCCCATCGAGGGGCTGCACACCGAGACCGGCCCCGGTGTGCTCGAGGCCGCCATCGGCGTCGACGAGGCGCTGGCCGCCGGCGACAAGGCGGCGCTGTTCAAGACCTTCACCAAGGTGTGGGCCCAGCGGCGCGGCCTGATGGCCACCTTCATGGCCAAGTGGTCGCCGGACTATCCCGGCCAGAGCGGCCATATCCACCTGTCGATGAAACACCTCGAGAGCGGCGAGTCGGCCTTCTACGACGCTGACGCCGAGCACTCCATGAGCGCCATCCAGCGCCACTTTGTGGCCGGACAGCAGCGGCTGATGCCGGAGCTGCTGGCCATGTTCGCCCCCACCATCAACAGCTACACCCGGCTGATTCCCGGCTTCTGGGCACCGACGGACGCCACCTGGGGCGTCGAGAATCGCACCACCGCCCTGCGGGTCATCCCCGGCAGCGCCAAGTCCCAGCGGGTCGAATACCGGCTCGGCAGCGCCGACGCCAACCCCTACCTGGCGCTGGCCGCCGCCATCGGTGCCGGCCTTTATGGCATCGAGCAGGGACTCGAGCCCGATACCGCGGTCACCGGCAACGCCTACGAGCTCGACCATCCCGAGCACCAGGCACTGCCGCGAACCCTGTGGGAGGCGGCCCAGCGACTCAAGGCGTCGACGCCTGCGCGCGAGCTTTTCGGCGACGACTTCGTCGAGCACTTTGCCGCCACCCGGGAATGGGAGGAGCGCGAATTCCGTCGGCATATCACCGACTGGGAGCTCGACCGTTACTTCGAGATCATCTGATGCAGATGCCCGACATCATGCCGATCGACGGACGAGAGAACGGCATCGAGATCATCTGACGCGGATGCTCGGCATCCCGGCATCCCGTCACCCGACAGACGAGAGAACTGCATGGCCATTCAACAGACGATATCGCCGGTGGACGGTTCGGTGTACGTGGAGCGCGAGCAGGCCGGTGCGGCCGAGATCGAAAAGGCCCTGGCCCGCGCGGTCGAGGCCCAGCGCGACTGGCGCGAGCGTGATGTCGCCGAGCGCTGCCGCCTGTGCAGCGCGATGGCCGACGCCTTCGTCGCCCGGCGCGATCAGCACGCCGAGGAGCTGTGCTGGCAGATGGGCCGGCCCATTTCTCAGGGCGGTGGGGAAATCGGCGGCTTCGAGGAGCGCGCCCGGGCGATGATCGCCATGGCGCCTGAGGCGCTCGCGCCGCTGCGGCTGGCCGACAAGCCCGGCTTCACCCGCTATATTCGCCGCGAGGCGCTGGGTGTCTCGCTGATCGTCGCGCCCTGGAACTTCCCCTACATGACCGCGGTGAACGCCGTGGTGCCGGCGATCCTCGCCGGCAATGCGGTGATCCTCAAGCACTCCGCCCAGACCCCGCTGTGTGCCGAGCGCATGGTCGAGGCCGCCCGAGAGGCGGGCATCCCCGAGGGGGTGTTCCAGTATCTGCATCTGAGCCACCAGGCCACCGAGGCCCTGATGGGTGACCCGCGCATCGACCATGTGTCGTTCACCGGTTCGGTGGGCGGCGGTCGCACCGTCGAAGCCGCCACTGCCGGGCGCTTTATCGCCACGGCGCTGGAACTCGGCGGCAAGGACGCCGCCTATGTGCGTGCCGACGTCGACCTGGACAGCGCGGTGGAAGGGGTGATGGATGGGGCCTTCTTCAACTCCGGCCAGAGCTGCTGCGGCATCGAGCGCATCTACGTCGAGCGCGCCATCTTCGATGACTTCGTCGAAAGGGCGGTGGCCTGGCTCAAGCAGCTCAGGCTCGGCAACCCCTGTGACCCGTCTACCAGCCTGGGGCCGGTGGTCAAGCCCGCCGCTGCCGACTTCGTACGGGGCCAGGTGGAGGCCGCGGTGGCCGCCGGCGCCCGCGCCTGGATCGACCCCGGCGACTATCCGTTGTCGCGCCCCGGCAGCGCCTATCTGGCGCCGCAGCTGTTGACCGGGGTTGACCACAGCATGGCGGTGATGCGCGAGGAGAGCTTCGGCCCAGTGGTCGGGGTGATGGCGGTGGACGGCGATGACGAGGCCATTGCCTTGATGAACGACTCCGAGTTCGGCCTGACCGGGGCGATCTTTACCCGCGACCTGGCCACCGGCGAAGCGCTGGCCGCGCGGCTTCAGGTGGGCACCGCCTTCGTCAATCGCTGCGACTATCTGGACCCGGAGCTGGCATGGACCGGCGTCAAGCACTCTGGGCGCGGCTGCTCGCTGTCGCGGCTCGGCTTCGACAGCCTGACCCGGCCCAAGTCCTTCCACCTGAAACACGCCTGAGGCAACCATGAGCGATATCAGCCGCTACACCACCAGCTGGAACTACCCCTCGGCCATCCTCACCGGCGCCGGTCGGATTCGTGACCTGCCGGCCCAGTGTCGAGAGCTTGGCATGACGGCGCCACTGTTGATCACCGATCCGGGGCTCGCGGTGCTGCCGATGGTGCGCGAGGTGCTCGATCACTGCGCCAGCGAAGGGCTCAGGGCGGGCCTGTTTGCCGAGATCAAGGGCAACCCCACCGGTGCCAATGTCATCGCCGGCGTCGATGCCTTCCGCCAGGGGGAGCACGATGGCGTGATCGCCTTCGGCGGTGGCTCCGGGCTCGACGCGGCCAAGGCGGTGGCGCTGATGGCCAATCAGCGCGACGGCCTGTCGCTGTGGTCACTGGAGGACGTCGGCGATAACTGGAAGAACGCCGACGGTGACGCCATTGTGCCGCTGGTGGCGGTGCCGACCACCGCCGGCACCGGGTCGGAGGTGGGACGCGCCTCGGTGATCACCGATGAGGCCGAGCGGGTCAAGCGCATCATCTTCCACCCCAGCATGGTGCCGGCCCGGGTGATCCTGGACCCGACCCTGACCGTGGGCCTGCCCCCTGCGGTCACTGCCGCCACCGGAATGGACGCCTTGTCCCACTGTCTGGAGGCCTGGTGCGCGCCGGGCTATCACCCCATGGCCGAGGGCATCGCGGTGGAGGGCATGCGCCGGGTCCGTGACTATCTGCCCCGTGCCTACGCCCATGGTGACGACCTGGAGGCCCGGCTCAACATGCTGGTGGCATCGAGCATGGGCGCCACCGCCTTCCAGCGGGGGCTCGGCGCCATGCATGCCCTGGCCCATCCGCTGGGGGCGCTGTACGACGCCCACCATGGCACCTTGAACGCCATCCTGATGCCCTATGTGCTCAAGGCCAACGAGCGCGCCATCGGCGAGCCCATGGTGCGCCTGTGTCGCTATCTCGATATCCGCCAGCCGGGCACCTCAAGCGCCATCGACTGGGTGCTCGAGCTGCGCGAGCGGCTCGCTATCCCCCACGACCTGGGGGCCATCGGCATCGATGACGCCGAGGCGGTGAAGATCGGCGAGATGGCGGTGGTCGACCCGTCCGCGGCAAGCAATCCCATCGCCTTTACGGCCGAGGACTATCAACGCATCTTCCTGGCGGCTCAGCAGGGCCGGCTATAGCGCTTGGCATAGCGCTTGGTATAGCGCCCGGCCCCGGCCGATGACATGGCCCTGGCGGCGCCCGGGTCGTCTCTGGCAAGGTGGCCGGCCAGCGTCAAGGGAGTACTGGTGATGGAGAACATCATGCAAATCGGTCTACTGCAGTGCGACGACGTGGCGCCGGAGCTGATCGACGTCCACGGCAACTACCCGGCCATGTTCGAGGCGCTGCTGGCGCCGGCGGCCTTTTCCCTGGGGGTCAGCCTCGAGTGGCAGGTCTACCGTTGCCTGGACGGCGAGATTCCCGATGACGTCGAGGCCGTGGATGCCTGGCTGACCACCGGCTCGAAGTTCGGGGTCAACGACGGCCACGCCTGGATCGCCCGGCTCGAGGACTTCGTGCGTGCGCTCTATCGCGCCGAGAAGCCGCTGGTGGGGGTGTGCTTCGGTCACCAGTTGATCGTCAAGGCGTTGGGCGGCGAGGTGATCAAGAGTCCCAAGGGCTGGGGCGTGGGGCTTTCCAACAACCGGGTGGGCGAGCGCGAGCCCTGGATGACCCCCTGGCAGAATGACCTCGATTTGCTGGTCAGCCATCAGGATCAGGTCGAGACCCTGCCCGAAGGCGCCTCGACCCTGGGCGGCAGCGGCTTCTGCCCCCACTACCTGATCCGCGTCGGCCGCTGCTTTCTCGGCGTCCAGGGCCACCCCGAGTTTCGCCCCGACTACTCCCGCGACCTGATGCACCTGCGCCAGGGCCTGGTCGGCGAGGAGCGGGTACGCCAGGGCCAGGCCTCGCTGGCCGGACGCATCGACGACGGCGTGATGGCCGAGTGGATACTGCGTTTCATGCGCGAGGCGATGGCGGTCAGGGAGGGGTGACGAGACGCAAGATGGAGGCCATTATTTGGTGGTGGCAGCCAAGGCACCTGGCAAGCATTAGTTTCGGCAACGAGTGCGTTGTGGGAGAACGAACCTTCTTGTCCTTTTTTTGTCCATACATTTAAAGCATGATCATCGACTTCGATCCGGGGAAGAGCGCTTGGAATGCCAGAGAGCGCGGCCTGCCCTTCAGCGAGGAGTCTCATTTCGATTGGGAAGGGGCGCTACTGACCGAGGACAGGCGCAACGATTACCCGGAGCGTCGGTTTGTTGCCATCGGGATGATCGGTCAGCGGGCCCACGTGGTGTGTTTCACGCCGATTGAAGGTGGAATTCGCGTCATCAGCTTGAGAAAGGCCAACGCTCGGGAGGTGCGGCGCTATGACAAGGCGACTCACGGACAGGACAGGTGAGGTCAGGGAACTCATCGATGAGGATATCGAACGTATGCGCCCCATGGATGAGGTGTTGCCTGCAAACCTCAAACGGGCCATCGGGCAGCGGGGGGCGCAACGAACGCCGACAAAGGTGAAGACGTCGATCCGTCTGTCTCGGGACGTCATTGACCACTTCAAGCAGGGCGGTGATGGCTGGCAGCGCCGCATCGACCAAGCCCTGAAACAATATATTCGAGAACATGGTAGCGATTGAGGTCTGGCCGCCAAATAGCTGGCGAACGCGCCAGGCCAGGCCTCGCTGGCCGGACGCATCGACGACGGCGTGATGGCCAAGTGGATACTGCGCTTCAATCAAACCGCTGTCTGAGTATCCTCAGTCCGTTGCCGACAACCAGCAGGCTCGAGCCCAGGTCGGCGAATACCGCCATCCACAGAGTGGCGTGGCCGGTCAGGGCCAGGGCCAGGAATACCGCCTTGATGCCGAGCGCCAGGGCGATGTTCTGCACCAGCAGGCGGCGGGTGGCGCGGGCCAGGTCGATCAGCCGTGGCAGGCTGGCCGGGTCGTCGTTCATCAGCGCGATATCGGCGGTCTCGATGGCCACGTCGCTGCCCGCCGCGCCCATGGCGATGCCGATATCGGCCCGGGCCAGTGCCGGGGCGTCGTTGATGCCGTC
>DJIP01000052.1:0-525 GCA_002433675.1 Halomonas halophila | reverse complement strand
TTGATGCCGTCGCCGACCATGGCGCACACACCGCGGCGGGACAGCGCGTCCAGGCGCGCCAGCTTGTCCTCCGGCAACAGCTCACCGTAGGCCTCGTCGATGCCGGCTTCACGAGCGATGGCATCGACCCTGGCCTGGGCGTCGCCGCTGAGCATGCTGACGCTCACTCCCTGGCGATGCAGGCGCTCGATGGCTTGGCGGCTGGTGCTGCGCAGGGCGTCCCTGACCGCGAAGCGGGCCAGCAGGCGATCGTCGCGTCCCAGCCAGACGATGCCGGCGTCGTCGTTGTTGGCGTCGGCGTCATTGCTGGTCAGCTGGGCCTGGCTGACGCCCATTTCGCCGGCCAGACGGGCGTTGCCGAGCCACACCGTCGCGCCGCTATCGACTTCGTTTGCCACCAGACCACGACCGCCACGCTCCTCGACACCTTCCAGTGACACCGCGGGCTGAGAAGCAGGCTGAGAAGTCGGCTGAGAAGCAGATTGAGAGCCCAGCCCCTGGACCAGGGCGCGGGACACCGGATGG
>DJIP01000002.1:18273-25603 GCA_002433675.1 Halomonas halophila | reverse complement strand
GCACACCGCCATGAACCTGTCGAAATTCGAGGCGCTGGATGCCGAGCTGCAGGATCAGGTGATGGAGTCCGCCTACGCCGCCCAGATCTTCACCCAGGGCATGAACGAGGCCGGCCGCTACCAGATCGTCGGCGCCACCGAGCACCCCGCCGCCGGCACCGTGTTCGCCGAGAACAACGTTCGGGTCGCTCCGCTGTCCGACGAGATCCGCGCCCAGGCCGAACAGCTGTGCGCACCGGAGTTCAACCCGGAGCCGTGGGAGCAGTGGCGCGAGCGGCTCAATGCCTGGGCCGGCGACGTCGATATCTACAAGGAAATCCACACCATCGCCCGGGAGATCCCGCGTGACATGGCGGCGGTCAACGTGGCGCCGAAGCGCTGGTGGAGGGCGTAATGACCGATCACAAGGCCACCGCGGCCCAGGCGACGTCGAACGACGTCGCCGATCGGCCGACCCCCGCCTGGCTGGCGCCGATCAAGTGGCTCGACGCCAATCTGGAGAAGGTGATCATCCTGGTCTCCTACAGCGGCATGGCGGGCATCATCTTCGTCGAGGTCATCCGACGCTTCTTCTTCAGCCTGCAGGCGCCCTGGAGCACCAGCATCCCGGTGCTGCTGTTTCTGTGGCTGACCTGGTTCGGCGCCTCGCTCAACGTCAAGCAGCGTACCCACCTGTCGCTCAACGAGATTCGCATGCGTCTGCCCTACACCGGCCAGTTTGCCTGCCAGGTGCTCGACGCCGTGCTGTGGATCGGCTTTGGCGCCCTGGTCATCCACTTCACCATCGCCCAGGTGGAACTGGCGCACATGAACTTCGCCATCGTGCCGGGCACCGACAACGTGATGCAGTGGTGGTTCTACCTGGCCACTCCGCTGGCCTGGGCGCTGATCATCTTCCGGGTGCTGCAGAACCTGGCCAGCGACATCGCGCGCTTCCGGCGCCGCGAGCCGTTCAACCTGCAACCGTCCATCATGGACTAGGAGAGACGTCATGACCGACGGCATGCTTATCGGCCTGGTCACCGCGGGCTGCACCACCATCTTTCTGCTGGGGGTACCGATCTTCCTGGTGATCGGCCTGTGGGTGGTCGGCACCAGCCTGATCATCGACTTCACCCTGGCCAATATCGGGGTCACCCTGTTCCAGGGCCTGAGCTTCTTCGGCCTGCTGGCCCTGCCGCTGTTCATCCTGACCGGCGACTTGATCAATGCCGCCGGCATCGCCAAGCGACTGTCCGACTTCGCCTACTCGGTGCTGGGCTGGCTGCGTGGCGGCATGGGCATGGCCACCCTCGGCGCCTGCGGCCTGTTCGCGGCGATCTCCGGGTCCAACGCCGGCACCACCGCCACCATCGGCTCGATCATGCAGCCGGAGATGGTCAAGAACGGCTACGACGAGCGCTTTTCCGCCGCCACCGCCGCCTCCGGCGGGACCGTCGGCATCATTATCCCGCCGTCGATCATCTTTATCGTTTACGGCTTCATGATGAACCTGTCGATCAGCGACCTGTTCATCGCCGGCATGATCCCCGGGGCGATGATGGTGTTCGGCATGATGGCTGCCTGTCACCTGGTGGCGCGACGCCACGGCTGGGGTACCCTGATTCCGTTCAAGGCCGGCGAAAGCGCACGTTTTGCCAGGCGCGCCTATCTCGGCTTCGCCACCATCGGGGTGGTGATCTACGGCATCTATTCGGGCAAGTTCTCGCCCACCGAGGCCGCCGCCATCACCGTGGGCTTCACCCTGATCGCGGGGCTTCTGATCACCCGCGAGATCCGCTTCACCGCACTGCCCTCGATCATGCTGCGCTCGGGCCAGATCGCCGGCATGCTGGCGCCGTTGATCGCGATCTCGGTGGTGATGCAGCAGCTGCTGTCGGTGCTCGGCGCGGGCCAGGCGCTGCAGGACCTGCTCAGCGGCCTGGGCAACTACTACGTGATCCTGGGCGCCTGCATGCTGATGATCCTGCTGGCCGGGATGATCCTCGAGAGCCTGCCGGTGACCATCATCCTGGCACCGATCCTGGCACCCATCGCCCAGAACGCCGGAGTGGACCCGATCCACTTCGCGGTGATCTTCCTGGTCGGCGCCGCCATCGGCTTCGTCACCCCACCCTTCGGCCTCAACCTCTACGTGGCCTCGAGCATCACCGGGATCCCCTACCTGCGTCTGGTGAAGTTCGTCATCCCCTACTTCATCGCGCTGATCACTTGCTGGATCGCCATCTCGATGTGGCCGGCGCTGTCACTGATGCTGGTGAACCTGTAGCACCAACAGGCAGGCAGGAGCACGCGGCAAGCCTCACCGGGCTTGCCGCGTTATCATGAGCCCCTGCCACCATTTTCCGTCGTCAAGGATCGCGTATGCCTACAGCAAGCACTCGGACCACGACCAACTCGACGCTGCAACGAGGCCTGGTACTGCTGGAAACCATCGCCACCTCGATCCACGGCGTCAGCGCCTCGGACCTGGAGCGTCAGCTCGACATTCCCAAACCCACCCTGCATCGCCTGCTCAAGCAGCTAGAAGAGCAGGACCTGATCGTGCGCGACGTGGAAGGCCGGCATCTGCTTCCCGGAGAACGGCTGCACCGCATGGCCATGGGCGTGCTCGCCAACGAGAGCCTCAAGGCACCGCGCCGTATGCTGCTCAAGCGTCTGGCCGAAGAGGTCAACGAGACCTGCAACCTGACCCTGCTGGAAGGCCACGAGGTGCTCTACTACGAACGGGTGGAGACCAACTGGCCGGTACGCATCCAGTTGCCGCCGGGCTCGCGTCTTCCGCTGCACTGCACCGCCAGCGGCAAGATGTTTCTGGCATTGATGGGGACGGCCCAGCGCCGCCAGCTGCTCAAGCACCTGCCGCTGGAGGCCTATACCCCCTACACCGCCACCGAGGCCGACGAGCTGGAGCGACGCCTGGCGGACATTGCCGAAAAGGAGTTGAGCACCGATAACGAGGAGTTTATCCAGGGCATGGTAGCCATCGCCGTGCCGGTGTACGACCAGACCGGACGCATCCAGGCGACGCTGGCGATCCACGCCCCCCGGCTACGCCACAGCATCGACTCGCTGATGGAGTGGGCGCCCTTGATGCGGCGTATCGCCGGGCAGTTGCAGGATACCTTCGACCACTGAGCACATGGTCTGGTCTGCGCAAGCCGGCTGAATAAGCTGACTGACTGGCCATGTGAAGAGCGCGCTAGCTGTCCATGCCGCCGGCGTATCGCCGGCCTGCGACTTGGCAAGGACAGGACACCTTCGACCACTGAGCATACGAACACATGAACACATGAACGCATGAACGCATGAACGCATGAACGCATGAACGCATGAACACGTTGCCAAGATACACTGGCTGACCGCACGGGTCAGGACACGCTCGGCCAGCCAGGCTGACGTTCTTCGTGGCTACATCGGTGGCACCACCACCACCGGCACACTGGCACGCTTTATCACGCCCTTGGTCACCCGGCCGGCGTAGGACGAGGCGAAGCCGCGCTTGTTGGTGGCCATGATGATCATGTCGCAGTCATGGCGCACGGCGTAGCGGGTGATCTCCGAGGCCGGGTAGCCCTCCAGCACCGACTTGGCGGCCACCACCTCGCGCCCGGGCAGGTTGGCCGCATGCTCTTCCCAGAAGGCCTCGACAAATTCATCCAGGCGCTCACGCGCCAGACGCAGACGCTGCTCCATCAGGTCATCCAGGGTAGCGCGTTCACCGATGTTGGCCTTGAGGGTATGCATGACGTCATCGGACAGCGACTTGACCGCGTGCAGTACGTGAACCTCGGCCCCGGTGGCCTTGGCCAGCGTCAGGGTGTGGGCAAGCACCTGGCGGCAATCGTCCTTCAGCCCCAGGCAACAAAGTAGACGCGAGATAGCAACAGGCATGGCGTGACTCCTTGGCGAGAGGCCGGGTCGCCGCGACATGCGAAGACACCCGGCCTTTTTTGCGGTGCGCTGACGGTGCGCAATCAATACCCCAGCATACGGGGTAGCCACAGCGATATTTCCGGGAAGTATGCAATAACGAACAGCGCGAACACCGAGCTTGCGGCAAATGGCAGCGCCTTGACCGATATCTCCTCGATGGAGGCGCCGCCGATGCCCGAGGCCACGAACAGGTTCTCTCCCAGGGGCGGTGTCTGGAAACCGATGGCCAGGGCACAGACGACAACGATCCCGACGTGCACCGGGTCCATGCCCAGCATGTACATGATCGGCAGCAATACCGGCGTCAGGATCATGATAGCCGCCAGGGTTTCCATGAACATGCCGACAAAAAGCAGAAATGCGATAACCATGGCCCAGATCAAATACAGGTTATCGGTCAGTCCCAGCATGCCCTCGGCGATCACCGCCGGCACCCGCTGTTCGACCAGCAGTCGGCCGAATACCGTGGCGGTGAACAGGATCAACAGCACCCGCCCGGTGATCCAGGTGGTGGTCTCCAGGGTCTTGAGCGCCGGCTTCCACTTGAGCTCGCGGTGCAGGAAGATGCCGACGATCAGGGTGTAGGCGATGGCCACGATGGCCGACTCGGTGGGCGTGAACAGGCCGCTGTAGATACCACCGAGGATGATCAGTGGCGCCAGGATCGACCACACACCGCGCTTCAGGCTCCTGGCGATGGTGTCCCAGGACCAGCTGTCGCTCAGCCCGCTGTAGCCACGCCGGCGCGAGATGATGTAATTGACGGTCAACAGGCAGCCAGCGATCACCATGCCGGGCAGAATGCCGGCGATGAACAGCTTCGGAATCGATAGCGTCTGGAAGGCGCCGTGTTCAGCCACCGCCTCCGCCGGCGGCTGCAGGCCCATCCCGGAGATGCCAAAAATGACCATGGGAATGGACGGCGGAATCACCACGCCAAGACCGCCGGAAGACGCCGTGATGGCAGAGCCATAGCCGCGATCGTAGCCGCGGTTGGCCATGGCCGGGATCATCAGCATGCCCACCGCCGCGGTGGTGGCGGGCCCTGAGCCTGAAATCGCGCCGAAGAACATGCAGGCGAACACGGTGGCGGCGGCGAGACCGCCGGTCACCGGCCCGGCGAAGGCCTCGGCGATGTCCACCAGGCGTCGCGAGATGCCGGCGGCTTCCATCAAGGCCCCGGCGAGGATAAAGGCCGGCAGCGCCATCAGCGGAAAGGACCCCACCGAGGTGAAGGCGATCTGCACGAAGGCCATGGGGTTCTCCCCCAGCGACAGATAGGTGGCAAGCGCGGCCACCCCCAGCGACACCGTGATCGGCGCGCCCAGCACCAGCAGCAGAAAGAACACGCCGAACAGCACGTAGATGATGGTCGTCTCCATGGATCAGTCTCCCTTCTCGTTGGATGACGACAGCGTCGAGGACTTGGCCTCGGCGATGGCCTCGGCCTCGGGATCGACGGGCTCGCGATGCTTGACGAAGCGCAGGTAGTTGTTCTGCAGGATGCGCAGGGTCATCAGCACGAAGGCCAGCGGCAGGATCAGGTAGAACACCTTCATCGGAATACCCAGGGTCTGGGACTTCCAGAAGGTATTCATCTTGTTGAACACGAAGTCGTAACTGAGCCAGATGAAGACCAGGTTGAAGCCGATCCAGATCAGGTCGGTCAGCGCACCGCAGGCCAGCTCCACCCAGCGCGGGAAGAAACGGAACTGGAAGGTGACACGGTTATGGGCCGACTTCTTGGCGGCGTAGACCGCCCCCAGGTAGGCGAACCAGACGAAGGCGTAGGTAGCCAGCTCATCGGCCCAGGGCAGCGAATAGCTGAACAGGTTGCGCAACATGATCTGGGCAAACAGCAGCGCCACGAAGGTCACCAGCAATAGCTGGCACAGCCAGTTCTCGAGGTTGTCCACGAGCTTCCATAGACGATTCATCACGACGACCTCTGAGCAGGCACCGCCTGGCGTCCAATGGCAGACGTCCGGCGGTGCCATGATTCATGGCGCCTGGAGTCAGGCGCCGGGAGGGTTCAAGACGACAACGACATCGTGACAGATCAGGGGGCTGGCTCACGCCCCAGCGCGGCGAGCGCCTCGTCGAGCTTGGCCTTGCCGCCGATGCTGTCGTAGAAGTCGGGCCAGATGGCGGTGGCCTGTTCGATCCACGCCTGCTCGCCGTCGGCGGGCTCGGTGATCTCCATGCCGTGCTCTTCCACCAGCCGGGTCTTGATCGCGTCTTCCTGGGCCAGCAGATACTCGTAGCTGTGGTCGGTGGCCTCCTGAGCGGCCTCCAGCACCCACTGCTGCTGCTCCTCGGACAGGCTCTGGAACATGCCTTCGCCCATGATCAGCGGCTCCATGGAGAACACATAGCAGCTGTCGGTGACGTGATCCTGGACCTCATAGAACTTCATCGCGTCGATGGTGATGTAGGGGTTGTCCTGGCCGTCGACTACGCCCTGCTGCAGGGCGGTAAAGGTCTCCGACCAGGCCAGTGGGTTGGGGTTGACGCCCCAGGCCTGGTAGGCGGAAATCATGATCTCGTTCTTGGGCACCCGGATGACCAGGCCATCCAGATCATCGGGGCTCGCCACCGGCCGCGCCGAGTTGGTCAGCCGGCGACAGCCGGAGTAGGCCCAGCCCAGTATCCGCACGCCGGCATCACGGATGGTGTTGTCGACCATCTCCTGGCCGATCTCGCCCTGAGTCAGGGTGCGGGCGTCCTCGGGACTCTGGATCACGTAGGGCAACGTCATCACGCCCACCGTCGGCGAGAACGGCGTGATGTTGTTGATCGCCAGCACCGACAGGTCGAGCAGGCCCATGCTGGCGTTATTGACGGTGTCCTGCTCACTGCCGAGCTGGCCGTTGGGAAACAGGTCCACGCTGACGTCGCCGCCGGACTTTTCCTCGATCAGCTTGGCGAAGGTCTGTCCCATCTCGTGCTGGGTGCCGCCGGCGGCGTCGCCCAGCGCCATCTTCCAGGTCGCGGCCTGGGCCGAGCCAGCAGCGCCCATCAGCGCCAGGGCGATCGCCGCCACCAGCGGGCGTGGGCCGAGGCGCCGGGTCGAGGCGGCAGCCTTGGTGGCCGTGGGGGGCATGTTGCGCGGGGGCGTAGTACGAAGGAAAGGGGCCTTGGTGTGCATGCGGAACTCCCATCATTGTTGTGCCGCTTTAAGCGGAATCTTGTTGCGGGTGTCACATCTTGATCGTCATTGGCTGGCGAGCGCCGTCAGGTCCGACCCGCCATGTGACTCACTCTCCCCCGTCGAGCATCGACGCCATAGGACCAGTGGCCCCATATCGTTTGGGCCAGGCACCCACGAGCCCTCGACAAGACGTCGACGCTGTAAGATCGTAGACGGGCGTGGCCGCCAGGCCTGGGCCACGCC
>DJIP01000002.1:0-17890 GCA_002433675.1 Halomonas halophila | reverse complement strand
TGTTTCGACTCGACGCAAAGCGTCAGGAAAGCCTTCAGTGCCAGCTTCGCGAGCAGATCGCCCACGCCATCCTCGAGGGGCACCTGCCCACCGGAGAGGCGCTGCCTTCGAGCCGCAAGCTCGCCAAGGAGCTGGGTGTGGCCCGCAACACGGTGATGATCGCCTACGAGCAACTGCTGGACGACGGCTACCTGGTCGCCCGGGAGCGCAGTGGCTACTTCGTCAATCCGGACATCCTCGCCGGACGCGTCACGCCCCCTGCCGACATCGCCCCACCAGCCGCCAGCGCCACCTCCCACTCCGGCACAGCGACGCCCTGGGACGAGCTGTTGACGATGCGACCCTCGCGCCAGCCAACCATCGTCAAGCCGGCCAACTGGCTCGACTATGACTACCCCTTCCTCTACGGCCAGATCGATCCCAACCTGTTTCCCACCCAGCACTGGCGAGAATGCAGTCGTGACTCGGTCAGCGTACCCGCCATCCGCCGCTGGTCGGCAGACCACCTGAGCGAAGACGACCCGCTGCTGATCGAACAGATCCACCAGCGACTGCTTCCCCGCCGTGGCGTCTGGGCCCGACCGGAGGAGATCCTGATCACCGTGGGCGCCCAGCAGGCGCTGTGGATCACCGCCATGCTGGTCCTGGGGGCGGGTCGACGCTTCGCCATGGAGAACCCTGGCTACGTCGACATGGTCAATATCGCCCGCACCTTCACCGACGATATCGTCGCGGTGGACGTGGACGACCAGGGCCTGGTGATCGACCAGCGCCTGGCCGATTGCCACCTGGCCTACGTCACCCCGAGCCACCAGTCGCCCACCGGCGTGACCCTGCCGATGCAGCGCCGCCGCGACTTGCTCGACAGCGCCAGCGCCAACAACTATCTGGTCATAGAGGACGACTACGAGAGCGAGACCAACTTCGTCGACAACCCGACGCCGGCACTCAAGAGCCTCGATAGCGATGGCCGGGTGATCTACGTGGGCAGCCTGTCCAAGACCCTGGCGCCGGGGCTCAGGCTCGGCTACATGGTGGCGCCCCCCGCCTTTATCGCCGAGGCCCGCGCCCTGCGCCGGCTGATGCTGCGCCACCCCGCCACCAACAACCAGCGCAGCGTGGCGCTGTTTCTCGACCGCGGCTACCACGACGCGCTGCTGCGCCAGATTCGCCAGACCTACCAGCGTCGCTGGCTATTGATGCGTGACGCCCTCGAGTCCCACCTGCCCGAGCTGCGTATCCGCTCTACCTTCGGCGGCTCCTGCTTCTGGCTGGAGGCCCCCGCCGACACCGACGTGGCACTGCTGAAGCGGCTGGCCGAGGAGCACAGCATCCTGATCGAGAACGGCGAGGTGCACTTCCTGACCCCGGCGCATCGCCCTGCCCTCAGGCTCGGCTTTTCGGCCATCGACGAGACCCGCATCGAACGCGGCATCGAGCGCCTGGCGGCCCTGCTGCCCCAGGCACGTCGCACCAGCTAAATCCAGGTGGCGCTGGGCTAGTGCCCGATCGGTGCAGTATCAGTCTCACTGTCGAGCTGCTTGAGCTGCTCCATCAACTGGGCAAAACGCTCGCCCCGACGACCGATGCACACCAGCACGGCGCCGGTGGCGGGCGGTCCGTGGCTCTGCCAGGCGAGGTGCTGTCCACTCAGCTGCAGGCTTCGCCACTCCTCACCGTCCGCCAGGCGACAGCGGACGAAGCCCTTGGCGCGAAACAGGCAGTCGCGGTACCCCTCAAGCAGCGCTTGCAGCTCCTCGGCCACCAGGGGGTGGCGAAGATGCAGGGTGGCATCGGTCAGCCCCGAGTGTCGGGTACGCTCGGCCGGCTCCGCCGGCACCTTGGCGCCATTTCCTTGCCACAAGGCCGGGCCAGAAGATGCCGTCGTGGACGGCGCCGGAGCGACTTGTACCGGCTCCGTCACCACCGCTGCACCAGGGGCGAGCTGGCCCAGCCACCCCAGCAGCTGGTCGCGATCGCTATCCTCATGGGGCAGACGATTGACCAGCAGACGATGGGCGGCGTGCACCTGGGCGCGCCATAGCTCACCCACCTGGGCGTCCAGCGCCAGACGGCCAGCCTGGCTCGCATCCACCAGTACCACGATATCGGCAAGCTCAAGCCCCGGCGCCAGCCTGGCGATATCGGCGATCCGTTGAGGATTGGCAACGCCGCTGGCCTCGATCAGAATTTCCGTTGGCCTGGCCTTGAGTCGCAGCGCCTGGGACAGCTGCTCGGCCAGGGTGCCCCCCAGGGTGCAGCAGACACAGCCGTTGGACAGCGACAGCACGCGATCGTCGCGGTAGTCGATCGCCGCCACGTCGACGTTCACCTCACCGACGTCATTGACCAGTATCAGGGCATCCTCGATATCCCCCGACGCCAGCCGGCGGTTGAGATAGCTGGTCTTGCCAGCGCCCAGAAAGCCTGCGATCACCGTCACCGGCACCCGATCATCACACCTCATGCACCTGTCCTCCCGACACCGTGGCGTGTACCCGGATGTGTCGCAGATCCTGTGCTGAAACTTGCAATGGATCCTCATCCAGTACCGCCATGTCGGCAAACTTGCCGACGTCCAGGCTACCCACACGGTCATCCATGCCCAGCGTGACGGCAGCGCCCAGGGTGATCATTTCCAGTGCATCTTCCACGCTCACCGCCTCGTGGTGGCCCAGCGTCCGGCCACTGGCGCTCTGCCGGTTGACCGCACACCAGGCGGTGAACAGCGGCCCCAGCGGTGTCACCGGCGCATCACTGTGGATGGCGGTGACGATACCCAGACGTCGGGCCGAGGCCAGCGGTTCCAGGCGCTGGCAGCGCGTTGGCCCCAGGGTGCGTTCCAGGTGCACATCGCCCCAGTAGTAGAGATGATTGGCGAACATGTTCAGGCACAGTCCGAGACGCGCGGCGCGACGTAGCTGAGCATGGTCGATGATCTGGCAGTGCTGCAGGGTGTGGCGGTGATCGAAGCGCGGCCACAGGGTCAGCGCCTCGTCCAGGGCATCCAGCATCAGTTCCACGGCCTCGTCGCCGTTGGTATGAATGTGCAATTGAAGCCCCGCCTGGTGGTAGGCGTGCACCAGCGCCACCAGTCCCTCTGGCTCGGCGTTCCACAACCCGTTGGGATGACCATCATGGTAGTGAGGCCACTTCAGCCGCGCGGTGTAGCCCTGGATCGAGCCGTCGGTCATCAGCTTGGCCGGACCGAACACCAGCCGCTCATGGCTGTGGGCCATCGCCGCCTGGAGCCGCGCGATGCCCTCCTCGGCCGACCACGCCAGCACCCCCATGGCCGGCACCAGTCGCACCGGAAAATCCGTCTCCCGGGTCACCTCGACCATCGAGGCGATGGCCTCATCGCTCAAGGGGTTGTACAGATCGGTGATGGTGGTGACGCCCTTGGCCGCCGCGATGGCAGCGTAGCGCCGTAGCACCTCGGGCGAGGCCACCGCCTCGAACAGGTTTCTGCCAAGGGCATCGAACACCACGAACATGGCGGCCATTTCCTGAAGCTCGCCATTGGGCTGGCCGTCCTCGTCGAGCATGATGCCCTCGACCCGTGGCCCCTCGCTGATGCCGGACAGCGCCAGCATGGCCGAATTGACGGTCATTACGTGCAGGCTGGCGTGCAGCACCACCAGCGGACGATCTCCCACCGCCTCGTCGAGTTGATGGCGACTCAGGCGCTGGCCGGGAAAGTAGACCGGATCAAAGCCCCAGGCGACCAGCGGCTCGCCTGGCGGCAGGCCTTCGGCATGCTGGCGCAGCCGGGCCTGCATATCGGCGACGCTCTCAAGCCCCGGCCACTCCTTGCCCTCGGCATCGATTCGGCTGAAATACCCGAGGTAAAGGTAGTCCCACATGGCGCCTTCCAGGGCGTGGCTATGGCCTTCGACGAACCCCGGCAGGATCACCTTGTCGGCGAAGCGATCGTCGGTACGGGCGTTGGGCGGCATCGCTTGCGCATCCCCCACTGCCAGAATGCGATCCCCCTGCACCGCGACATGGGTCGCCTCGGGCTGGGACGGGTTCATGGTCAGGATGCGCTGAGCGGCATAGACGGTGATGCTCATCAGGAGGCGGCTCCCTTGCTGATGGTGGGCGAGGATGTGGAGGCTGAGTCTGACTGGGCGGCGGTCTGGCCTTGTGTAGAAACACCCTCGGCCCAGCCCGACGAGGGCGAAGAGGCTCTACCGTGCCGCCCCCACATCAGCATCAGCGGGATGCAGGCGATAAGGGCGATGGCGGTGCCGCCGAACACCAGCAGATAGATCGCCGGCGTCAGCGACGGCACGATGGGGGCGAAGATCATCAGGATGTGCAGGTTGACCACCACGATGGCCAGATTGAAGAAGGCCAGTTCCTTGGGCACCGAGGTGGAAAAGTCGGCGTCCATCATGCGCAGCAGCAAGAGCCCGGTGCCGGTGGACCCGCAGCAGCAGCCAAACGAGGTCACGGTGCGCTCCGGCCCGAGATTGCCGCTCAACCGCCCGAGTAACAGACAGCCCACCAGGGTGGCGATCGTCACCGCCACGGTCACCAGCAGGATCGGCGCCAGCAGCGCATAGAGCACCGCGAACTGGATACTCATGAGGGTCCCCACCACCATGAAGTCCACCGCGCTGCCGGTGATCCGCTTGAGCGTCTCGTCATCGACGCGGTGGGAAAACCCGAGCCGATCGATCACCATGCGCATCAGCACGCAGACACCCAGCCCGTGCAGAAAGAACAGGTTATGGCTGAACAGCACCCCGACATTGATGCCGAACGGCGAGGCATTGCCGATGATGCCCTGCACGAAGGTCAGCCACAGGTGGGTGATCACGTAGGCGATGGCAAGCAGGCCCAGATGGTAGGCCAGCGAATCCAGATTGCCCGGGTGCGACACCATTCGCCCCATCCCGGGGGCCTGCTGGTTGCCCTCGTCGTCGCCCGCCCGGGTAAAGAAGCCCAGGCGGAAGTTGTCATCCAGACGCGAGGCGCGATTGGCGTTCAACCCCTTGGTCAGGTAGCGCCGGGCAAGGGGCACGCCCAGAGCAAACGCCATCAAGAATCCCAGTGAGGCATAGATCAGCCCCACCTGGGCGGCATTGGCGATGCCGTACTCGGTCTCCCAGATGGTGCCGTAGGTCAGCGCCTGGCCCGGCCCCTGGGTAAAGCCGTGGGTCACGATGGCCCCCAGAAACCCGCTGACGTCGCTGCCGGTCGCGGCGTCGTAACCGGTCACCACCAGAAAGCCGATGGCGCCCTGCATGCCCAGGCTGATGCTCCAGGCAAGCGTCAGCCAGAGCCCGCCGCGCACGATACTGCCGCCACCACCGGGCGCGTCCTGGCGACCACCTCCGGTCAGGCACAGCGACATGAAGCTCAGGGTGAAGAAATGAAAGGTCAGAGCGGTGAAGTCGGCGGGTGAGTAGCCCGGCAGCAGATCCAGCGAAAGCGCCAGAAAGCCGATCAGGCCACCGACGATGCTGGCCGGCACCAGCGAGGCCCTGAGCCAGCTCAGCCGGCTGCGCAACTGGCTGCCGACCCACAGCATGAGGGCAAGCAGCGCGAAGGCGATCACCCCGTGAAAGGAGTCTTGCATGATGGAGTCACCTCGACGTTGTCGTTGTTGGAAGTGAAGCGAACACTTCCAGCCTAGGCACGCCATCGTTGCGCGTATAATATCATTTAACGTTCACTTGATACCTGTGAGGCATCAATGCGCATTGAGCTTCGCCACCTTTACGCCTTTGTCGCCGTGGCCGACAGCCTGCACTTTCGCCGTGCGGCCGAGCGCCTCAACGTCGCCCAGCCGGCGCTGAGCCGCACCATCGCCCAGCTCGAGGACGCTATCGGTGAAGCGCTGTTCGTGCGCAACAATCGTCAGGTCCGCCTCACCGATCCGGGACGCATCATGCTCGAGGAGAGCCGCCAGATTCTGCGCCAGATCGATGATGCAGTGCTCAAGACCCAGCGCGCGGGCCGTGGAGAACTGGGCCGGCTAGCCATCGGCTATACCGACTTCGCCATCACCGGTGAGTTGCCGGCATTGCTGGACGACTTTCGCCGCCAGAATCCGGACATCCACTTCGACCTGAGTTTCGGCTCCACCGCCCAGCAGCTCGACGACTTGACCGAGGGACGCCTGGACTTCGGCTTCGTTACCGGCCCGGTGCTGACCCCGGGGCTACGTTCCCGTCCCATCCAGCGAGATCGCTTTATCGCCGCGGTCGGCGACAACCACCCATTGGCCGGGCGCAAGAGCATCCGGCTGGAAGAGTTGGCCCGGGAGCCGTTCATTCTTGGCGCCCGCAGCATGTGGCTGCACTTTCGCCAGATGCTTGAGCAGATCTGTCGGCAGGCGGGCTTCGAACCCCATGTCGCCCAGGAGACCTTCAACAGCGAGACCATGTTTGCCTTTGTCGCCTGCGACTTCGGCGTCACCGTGCACCTGGAGTGCGCCACCAACTATGTGCGCAAGGGCGTCACCCTGCTGCCGCTGGAGGGGGTAAAGGAGTGCCTGGTCACCGAGGTGGCCTGGCGGGAGGAAGGTGTGACGGCGGTTCAGCAGGCCTTTCTCGATCGCCTCGACAAGATGCTGCCATCAGAGGACATCAAAAAACCGCGACCCTGAGGTCGCGGCCATGTCGTGGGGATTGCCAATAGCCAGAACCGTGACCCAGCAGGTTCAGAGCACCTCATCCTTGAAGTAGTAGTAGCGATAAAGGAAGCGCTGGCCAAGTCGGCGGAAGGGGGCGAAGGCCTCCGACTCGATACGCTCGCGCAGGTTGGGAAAGGGCAGCTTCGAGGTGAAGATCGGCAGATCCAGGGACCTGCCCTCCCCGGCGATCCACTGGGCCAGGCGCTTGCCGGCCTGGGCCGAGTACATCACCCCGTTGCCGCCATAACCCAGGGCATAGTAGACGCTCTCCTTCGGGTCCGGCTGATGGATGCGCGGCATCATGTCATGGCTGACGTCCACCCAGCCCCACCAGGAGTAGTCGATCTCGATGCCGGCAAGCGCCGGGAACTTGCGCTCCAGATCCCCCCTGAGTACCGCCGCGTAGCGCTCCCTGGGGGCATCGCGGCCACTGATGGCGCTGCGACTGCCGATCTGCACGCGGTTATCCGGCAACAGCCGATAGTAGTGGCGCAGGATGCGGGTGTCGGTCAGCACCTGACGGGTGCGGAAACCGGTGGCCTCGATCTCGGCCTCGGTCAGCGGCCGAGTGACCATGGAGTTCGACAGAATCGGCAGCAGCCGGTTCTTGAGGTGGGGGCTCAGCTGGCCGGTGACGTAGCCACCAGTGGCCATGCCCACCGCCCGCGCCTTGACCACGCCACCTGGCGTGCGCAGATGGTGCACATCACCATGGGTCTCCCAGCCAAGCACCGGGCTCGCCGGGTGGATCTTCACCCCCAGGGCGCGCGCCTTGCGATGGTAGCCAAAGGCCAGCTTGGCGGCGTGGATACCGATGCCCTCGGGCTCGTGCATGGCGCCGGCGGCCTCGCTGTCGCCCACCCACTCGCGCTTGACGGTGTCGCCGTCGATGATGCGAGCGTCGTAATCGAAGGTCTCGCGCAAGAGCCGCGCCTCCTTCTCCAGGCTCGGCATCACCCTATCCTTGTGGGCGATATACAGGTGCCCGCCGGGCTGCGGGTCGCAGTCGATATCGGCGATCAGCGACTTGAAGGTCTGCATGCCCTCGACACATTCGCGGTGCAACTTGAGCGCGGTATCGAGGCCATAGCGCTGGATCCACTGAGACCGCTTGAGCCGCCCCGAGGCGCACTGGGCCTGGCCGCCATTGCGGGTGCTGCATCCCCAGCTGACGCGGTTGGCCTCGAGCACGGTGGCCTTGATGCCATAGCGCTCGGCCAGAAAGATCGCCGCCGTCAGGCCAGTGAACCCGGAGCCGATGATCACCACGTCGGCGTCGGTGTCCGCCACGATCGGGCCATCGTCGGCCGGGGGCTCGCCGGCGGTGGCGATCCAGTAGGTCGGCGCATAGTCACAGCCGGTACCGACCTGCCTGGCGGTCAACGGGTCATAGGCGGGATCATAGGGGGCCTGGGCCGGGGTGGCCCGAGCGGCATCGTCCGACGAAGCGGCCAGCGGGGTCTGTAGATCCAGCATGTCGAAGCTCCCGAGTCAGGTGTCCGAGGTCGCTCAGCCGTTGTTGACCGGCGTGGCGGGGCGCTGCTTGCGGTAGGCGTTCTTCACCGCGATCTTGCCGTCACGGAAGGTGAAGGCGTCGATCATCCGCGCCTCGGAGCGCATGCCATCGGCGGTGGTGCCGCTATAGGTGCTTTCACTGTAGCCGCGATCTCCCACGACCTGATGCACGCCGTCGAGCCATTGGGCGTCCGGCGCGTTTTCCCAGGCAGCACGCAGGCCGTCGCGAACCTCCTGCTGACCACGGAAGGTCCTGCCGAGCAGGTCAGGACCGGCGACTGCATGAAATTCGCAGTCGTCGGTCATCATCGACATCACCGCATCGATATCGTGACGGTTGAGGGCGTCGGCGAAGTCGGCGAGAAACTGGGCGTCGGGCTGGCTCATGGTGAGACTCCTTGTTATTGGCAGCGCGGGGGTGTCGCCCACGCTGTGTCAGCAAAGTGGTGGCGAGGCGCAGCGCGCCTCGACTCACCTTGAGCCTATAGGGGCCGGTCGTCTGCCACTTAGCACCAGTTGCTCGCCGTCGATTGGGCCAGCCCCGGCTCGGACGTCGAGCCAGGGGTCGACGCGGTGGACGACGCAGGGGTAGAGGGCAGGCCAGCCGACCCTTCGCGCTGGATGCGATAGGGGGTCGGATCCACACAGGGGGTGCGCCCCAGCATCAGCTCGACGCCCAGCCGCGCCGCCGCCGGCGCCAGCACCAGGCCGTTGCGAAAGTGCCCGGCATTGACGTGCAGTCCACGACATCCCGGCACCTCGCCGATAAAGGGAATTCCCCCGGGGGAGCCGGGACGCAGGCCCGCCCAGTGGTGCTCGATCGACGCCCGGGCGAGCGCCGGCAGCAGGCGCACGGCGCTGCGATACAGCGACACCCTGGCCTCGCTGGTGGTGCGCTTGTCGAAGCCCTGATGCTCAAGGGTGGACCCCACCAGGATGCGGCCATCACGCCGTGGAATCAGGTAGCGCCCATCGGCCAGCACCACCCGCGACAGCGGCCGCGGCGTGCCAGGAGCCGGTCGCAGCACCATCATCTGGCCCTTGACCGGAGCCACCGCCATGCCGACCCCGAGGTGCTTGAGCAGGGCACCGCTCCAGGCGCCGCCGCATACCAGTACCCGTGACGCGGTGAGCACACCATCGGCGGTGACGACGCCTTCGATCTGCCCGGCCACGACCTTGAAGCCGGTCACCTCACAGCCCTCGCGCAGCTCGACCCCTGGATGCCGCTCGAGCCGCGCACGCAAGGCACGGCCCAGGCGCGGGTTGCGCAGGCTCCCCAGGGTCGGCATCCATAGCCCGCCCTGGCCCTGGCGGACCCAATGGGTGTCGGCCAGCGCCGGCTCCATCCGGCGGATGGCGTCGGCGTCGATGTCCTCGAGCGGCTTAGCCTGGCGCCTGGCCCAGCGACGCGCCGCGTCGGCGTCTTCCACGGCCAGGTACAGAAGCCCGTGTCGGCTGAATTGAGGATCGACGCCAGTGGCCTCTCTGAGTTCATCACAGAGTCCGGGATAGACCTCCTCCGATAGCGCCGACAGCGCCGACACCGGGGCGCTGTAGCGCCAGGGGTAGAGTGGAGAGACGATACCGCCACCGGCCCAGGAGGCTTCCCGGGCGCAGCGCCCGCGCTCCACCAGGGTCACCGAAAGCCCCGCCTCGGCCAACTGCCAGGCGCTCATCAGGCCGATCACCCCGCCGCCCACCACCACCACATCGCTCATGCTCGTCTCCTCGCTGGTCTGGCCAATTCAATTCAGCGCCGCTATCACGACCGCCGACACCGCCGACACCGCCGTTTTCACACAGTGATCACCGCCACAGGCCAACCGTCGCAGCGACCAAGATCAATAAAATCTCATTTTTCGATACAATTTGCGTTATTTTTTAAAACAGGTCTATAGTGACGACACACCTTTCCACCGCGTTTCAGGATTGACGACCATGGCCGACGCCTCACCCCTGCTCGACGACGCCCTCCCCGCCCAGCGTTGGCACAGCGCCCGGGAAATCTTCGGCATCGACTCCGACCTTCAGGTCCCGGTATTCGAGGCGCGCGACGACCATGTGCCGGCCATCGATGACGCCTATCGCTTCAATCCCGACGTGACCCTGGCGATCCTGGCCGGCTTCACCCGCAACCGCCGGGTGATGGTTCAGGGCCTGCATGGCACCGGTAAGTCGACCCATATCGAGCAGGTGGCCGCCCGCCTTAACTGGCCCTGCGTCAGGGTCAACCTGGACGGCCATATCAGCCGCCTCGACCTGGTCGGCAAGGACGCCATCGTCATTCGCGACGGGGTCCAGGTCACCGAGTTTCAGGAAGGTATCGTGCCCTGGTCGCTGCAGCGCCCGGTGGCGCTGATCTTCGATGAGTACGACGCCGGGCGTCCCGACGTGATGTTCGTGATCCAGCGCATTCTGGAGCGTGACGGCCAGTTCACCCTGGTCGACCAGAACCGGGTCATCAGCCCGCATCCGATGTTTCGTCTGTTCGCCACCGCCAACACCGTGGGGCTGGGCAACCAGGACGGTCTCTATCAGGGCACCCAACTGCTCAACCACGCCCAGGTGGACCGCTGGAACATCGTCGCCAAGCTCGACTACCTGCCCCGCGACGAGGAAGTGAAGATCGTGCTCGCCCGGGTGCCGAGCAAGGACAACGAACGTGGCCGACGGCACATCGACGCCATGGTGGCGGTGGCCGAACTGACCCGTAAGGGCTTCGCCAACGGCGACCTGTCGACGCTGATGTCGCCGCGTACCGTCATCACCTGGGCCGAGAACTGCGAGATCTTCCGCGACCCGGCGCTGGCCTTCCGGCTATCGTTTCTCAACAAGTGCGACGAGCACGAACGGCCATTGGTCGCCGAGTTCTACCAGCGCTGCTTCGATGCCGAACTCAGCGAGTCCGTGGCCAGCGCGTCGTCAGACGGCGATTCACAGGCCAGCGATTCACTGGACAAGAAAAAAGACGCCGGGGAGGCGCCATGAGCGCAGCGGGCGAGGCGGCGCTTGCGTTCGCTCGCCAGCGCCGCCAGCAGTACCTGGAGGAGTTGGAGGCCGCCGTGCTGCGCGCTCATACCGGCGAGCACGACTGGTTCTACGCCGGTCGCAGGCTCTACCGTGGGGCGTCCCGGGTGGCCCTGCGCGCGCCTCACCTCAAGCTCGCCGAGGACTGCCTGTCACTCGCCGACTATCGCGCCGTCAGCGACGCCCTGGCATTGCGCCAGCGCTTCAGTGACGACCGGCTGCACCAGCGCCTGCGCCCCGAGGAACCCGAGCCGCGGCTGATCTACGACTGGCTCGAGCAGTGTCGGGTCGAGGCCCTGCTGGACGGCCCGGCCCCAGGCATGGCGCGCAACCTGAAGGCTCGCTTCGAGCGCTGGTCGCTGGATTATCACCACGCCCAGCTCACCGAGAGCGCGCTGGGCCTGTTGCTGTTCTGCGTGATCCAGATCAGCCGTTCACGGCTGATGGCGGCGCCCATGCTCGAGGAATTCGAGGACTTGCTGGAAGCGACCCGCGCCAATATCGTACCGGCGCTGGGCCACGCCCTGGCGGGACTGCGGCGTGAGCGCCACGACCAGCAAGGATTCCAGCGTCACGCCCGCGACATCGCCGACTGGATCGGTGCCCAGCTCGAAGGCTACGAGCCCCAGGGCGAGCGCGAGAACGAAGCCAAGGACCCACGCCGGGCACTGGCACTGCTGCTCGACAGCGAGGACGAGCTCGACGACGAGGTGCCCCTGGCCGCCACCGGCCAGAGCCGAACCCTGGCCGACGGTGCCCATCGTTATCGCGCCTTCACCACCGCCTACGACAGCGAACGCGAGGCCGACAGCCTGGTGCGTCAGGCCCAGTTGGAAGAGTATCGGGCGCGCCTGGACGAGCGCCTGCACGCCCAGAAGGTCAATGTGCGTCGTCTGGCCCGTCAGTTTCGCCGCCATCTGTCGGTGGCCGATCGCGATGGCTGGCAGGACGGCGAGGAAAGCGGCGTCATCGACGGCCGCCGGCTGTCCCAGATCGTCTCCTCCCCTCAGGAGCGGCGCGTCTTTCGGCGCGAGCGCTACCGTCCGGTCAGTGACGCCCAGGTCACCCTGCTGATCGATTGCTCCGGCTCGATGAAGGCCCACGGCGAGTCCATCGCCATGCTGGTCGAGCTGTTGACCCGGGCGCTGGACATGGCCGGCGTCGACAGCGAGGTGCTGGGCTTCACCACCGCCGCCTGGAACGGTGGCCGGGCCCAGCGCGACTGGCTCAAGGCCGGGCGTCCCGCCGCGCCGGGACGGCTCAACGAGGCCCGTCATCTGATCTTCAAGGACGCCCAGCAGCCGTGGCGACGCGCGCGAAAGCGCTTCGCCGCCCTGCTCAAGGCCGACCTGTACAAGGAAGGGATCGACGGTGAAGCGGTTGAGTGGGCCTGCCAGCGCCTGATGGCGGCAGACGTCAATCGCCGCCTGCTGGTGGTGATCTCCGACGGCAGTCCCTCGGACAGCGCCACTAACCTGGCCAACGACCGCCACTACCTCGACAACCACCTGCGCTCGGTGGTCGCGACCTTCGGTGGCGGCAACGGCCGTCGCCCCGGCCCCATCGATATCATCGGCCTCGGCGTCGGCCTGGACCTGAGTCCCTACTACGCCCGCCACCGGGTCATCGCCCTGGACCAGACCCTCGACAACGCCCTACTCGACGAAGTGGTGGAGCTGATGTTGTCGAGGCGTCGCTACTAAAACCGTGCAGGCGACAGGCTGGCGACGTAGTCAGGCAGAGTTTCGCCGTGGATCATGGCCGCGATCAATTCACCGGTGTGGGCGGACTGGGTCAGCCCCAGGTGGCCATGGCCGTAGGCCACAAAGAGCCCTTCTCTGCCCGTTACCTGCCCTACCACCGGCAGGCCGTCCGGTGTCGAATGGCGCACACCCATCCAGCGCTCCGCCAGGCTCAGGGGCTGTCCGAACAGCGCTTCCCCCCAGCCCTTGAGCCTTTCCCAGCGGCGCTCGTCGGCGGCGCGGTCAGGCGCGGTAAACTCGGTGGTGCCCGCCAGGCGAACGCCGCCCTGCATGGGAGTGGCGTAGAAGTGGCGGGCCAGCCAGCCCACCGGGCGCGACAGCGCCAGCGGCGTTTCAAGCCGCACATGGTAGCCGCGCTCGCTTACCACCGGCATCGACACGCCGAGCGACTTGAGCAAGGCATCATTGGCGATACCCGCGCACAGCACGACCTGGTCGGCCTGGTACTCAGCGGACTCACCGTTCTCGCCGTTCTCGCCGATCAGGCGCCAGCCCCCCGTAGCATGGGGAACGAGCCTCTTGATGCGTAAGCCATGCTGCACCACGCCCTGGCCTTCCAGGCGCTTCCACAGGGCTCGACTCACCGCCAGGGAATCCTTGAGGTGGCGCGTCTCGGGGAAGTACAGGCCACCGACGAGATCCGCGGGATGGATCGCGGGTTCCAGATCGCGCACCTCCTGCGCCGTAAGCGCCTCGCAGGCCACCCCATCGGCCCGCTTGGCTCGGGCCGACGCCTCCAGGGTCGCGGCCAGCGGATCGCCTTGGCGGGCGAGTTGCAGACAGCCGGTGTCGGCGTACAGATCCGGCGCCTCAAGCGACTCCAGCAACGCGTGCTGAGCCTTGACCGCATCCTGAATCAGCGCCACCAGGTCCGACTTGTGGCGGGCAAAGCGCGATGGCGTCGCCGCCTTGAGAAAGCGCGGGCCAAAGCCCGCCAGGCGGGCCAGATAACGAGGGTCAACGGAGAGCGAGGCGTCACGCCGACACAGCTCTCCAGGCAGTTGCCTCAAGGTATCGATACTGGCCATGGGCGAGGTGGCGTAGTTGGCGATCAGGCCGGCGTTGCCGAAGGAGGTGCCCTCCCCCGGCGGGCCCGGGTCATATAGCTGTACCCGGTGGCCACGCTCCGCCAGCGAACGCGCCACGGCCAGTCCGACGATGCCGGCCCCCACGACGGCGATGGTATTCATGCACTGTCTCCTGTTGGACGAGGGCGGCTGGCCCGTGCATGGGGCCAGCCGAGTCTTGTGGGCGATGTCGTGGGGTTCAGTTGTCGCGGTAAAAGCGCCAGGAGGCGATACCCACCCCCACCGCGGTGAGGATGCTGACGGCACTGACGGTATACAGAGCAAGAGCGTACAGAGTCATGGGAATCTCCTTCACTGAGCCTTGGCGGTGACAGGGGCGTCGGGGACCGAGCGGAACAGCCGGTAGACCAGTACAAACACCAGCACATTGGCGATGACGCCGGCGATCAGCGCGGTCAGACCGGTCGCCGCCTGCAGGTCGAAGGGGCCCCACTTCCACAGGATGGTCACCAGGGCACCGGCGAGCATGGCGGCGACCGCCGAGCGGGTGCAGCGCAGATCGAACAGCACCGCGAACACGAAGGGCAGCAGAATGGTCGGCGCCCACAGCGCATAGCTGAGCAGCAGCGCATCGATGATCGAGGTGGCGTAGAGGGCAAAGACCACCGCGCCGAGGCCAATCAGCAGGTTGACCAGTCGCTCGATCCATAGCCGCTTCTTCTCGCTGACGTCAGGCTCGATAAAGGGCTTGTAGATGTCGCCGACGAAGATCACCGCCGCCGAGTTGAGGTAGGAGTCGGCGGTGGACATCACCACGGCCAACAGCGAGGCCAGCACCAGTCCGGTGATGCCCACCGGCAGGGCGTCACGGATCAGGGTCGGCATCGCCTGGTCCGGTGAGATGGTCGGATAGAGCACCAGGGCGACCAGCCCGATGGTGGCGCTGACCAGGTAGAACAGGAAGCCGAAGCCGCCGGCCACCGAATAGCCGATGCGGGCGTGGCGCGAGTCAGGGGCCGACAGGGCGCGCTGGGTGTAGGGCGGCACCAGGGTTTCGCCGAGCAGAAAGGCGATGAAGATCGACAGGAACATGCCCACCGAATAGTCGCCCATCAGGCTGAAGTGGCCCTCGGGCAATTGCTCCACCAGCGCCTGGGGGCCGCCCAGGTCATTGATGCCGATCAGCATGGTCACCGGCAGGAACACCGCCAGCATCAGAAACTGCACCACGTCGGTCTGGATCACCGCCCACATGCCACCCACGGTGGAATACAACAGCACCACCGCCATGCCGATCAGGATGCCGGTGGAGACCTCGATACCGAGGATGGCGTGGAACACGGTGCCCACCGCCAGGGCCTGGGCGCCGAGGATGCCGATGCAGAACACCAGCGAGAAGATGCCGGTGAACAGTCGCGCGCTGGCGCCAAAGTGCTGCGCCATGATGTCGCCGACGGTCTGGGCGTTGACGTAGCGCTTGAGCCGGGGGGCGATGAACAGACCCGCCAGTACCGTAGCCAGGGGGAAGGCCGAGGCGGCGACCATGAAGGCGTAGCCTTCGTCGAAGGACTTGCCGGCACGCCCCATGGAGGCGCCGCCGCCGAGGAAGGAAGCCGCCAGGGTGGCGAACAGCACCGGCCAGATGATCTTGTTGCCGGCCACCGCAAAGTCCGCGCTGCCGGAGACCTTCTTGGCGCTGCGATAGCCGATGTAGATCAGTATCGCGAAATACAGAAGCAGACCGCCGAGGTCGATGGGATTCATGGAACTACCCTCGTTATGGTTGTTGGGGGTGGTGTCAGCATCGACCGCCATTGCCATAAAGACAACTTTGAGATAACTATGAAACCATAAATACAATTTAGAGGCGCTCACTCACTTCCCGAGGGGCCCGGAGGGACGCCCATGAAGGTTCGTCACCAGCTTCGCCAGCTCCAGATATTTCGCGAGGTTGTGCACACCGGCAGCCTGTCGAAGGCCGCCCGTCGTCTGGAACTCAGCCAGCCAGCGGTCAGCTCGGCCATCGCCAATCTCGAGCAGGAGGTGGGGTTCTTGCTGTTTCGCCGCAACAACTACGGCACCGAGCTGACCCCCGAGGCCCGCTATCTGATGGAGGGGGTCGACAAGGTACTGGCGTCGGTGTCACATCTGGACGAACTCGCCGATGGCCTGCGCCAGGGCCGCGCGGGCAAGCTGATCCTCGGCTGCATGCCGGGGCTCTCGCCCACCGCCATGCCCGGGATCATGGCCGAGTACCTGGCCGACTATCCCGATACCCGGCTGTCGTTGCAGACTTTCAGCTCGCGCAAGATCCGGGACTGGGTGGCCGAGGGCCAGTTCGACGTCGGCGTGATCGAACGCCAGGATGACCTTAACGACCTCGATGCCCGCCACCTGTCCCTGCGCATGCACCTGGCGGTACCGCGCCACAGCCCGCTGGCGGGCCTTGCTCAGGTCGAGGCGGCGGATCTTGACGGCAAGGCCCTGGTGACCCTGGACGAGCACCACCAGAGCACACTCAAGTTGAAGCAGGCGCTCAGACAGGCCGGCGCCGACTGGCAGATCGCCGCCGAGACCCACCTGTTCCCCTCCGCCATCAGTCTGGTCAATGCCGGCATCGGACATGCCCTGGTGGACCCGGTCTCGGCCTGGAGCTTTCTGATGCGTCGCGACTGCGCCGTGGCGATCCTGCCCTTCGTTCCCGCCATCGATCTTGATATCGCCGTGATCACCTCGCGCTTTCACGCTCTCTCCAGGCAAGGTCAGCACTTCCTGCCCTATCTCGAGGCCGGTCTCGAACGCTGGCGCGAACGGGCGCTATCGCCGATCACGATCTGATTCGTAGAGAAGGAGACGCGGTCTCCCTTCGTCCCACTTGGCATCACGCCCTTGTCCACAGCGCCAGGCTGCCGTCGAGCATCAGCCCCACGCCGATCAGCATCAGCGTCAGCATGGCGACTCGTCTCAACAGCACGGCGCTGCAGGGCGGCGGATAGCGGCGTCCGGCCCAGGTGGCCAGCGCCACCGCCGGGAGGGTCCACAACGCCAGCAGCCAGACCTGGGCGTCGAGCCCGCCGGCGGCGCCGACGTACAGGGTGCGCACCCCGGAGGTCATGGCGAAGCAGGCGATCAACAACAGCCGGATGGTCTCGGTAGGCAGCGGCTGGCGATAGCAGTGGTAGATGACCGGGGGCCCGGGCATGCCGAACATCCCGGCCAAAAGGCCTGTCATGACGCCGCTTGCGGCGAAGCCTGCCGAGGACGATACGGCAGCGCGTGGGCGCGGCCTCAAGCCCACGCTAAGCCCGCCGTAGAACACCAGCGCCCCCAGCATCAGCATCAACAGCGCCTCGGCGCTGACGCTCAGCCAGTTCAGCGCCCACACCCCGAGGCCGATGGACGGCACGATGCCGAGCCCCAGCGCCAGCAGATGACGCCGGTCCAGATGATGCAGCTTGCCGGGCAGGGCCACGGCGCTGTTGACCAGGGTCACCAGACTGACCACCGCCACCAGGGTAGCGACGCTGACCAGCTCGAAGCCGCTGGCCACGCCGATGATGATCATGCCGATACCGAAACCGGACACCGTGTGCAGGTAGCCTGCCAGGACGGTGATCAGTATCACCGCCAGCAGGCCAGAGAGCTCCATTCCCTCGGGTATCAGTGTCATCTTCCCTCCCGGCCAGCCAGATGAATGTTACGCCACCGACAGGCGCTGGGCCTGGACCGTGGTGACGGCGATCACATTGACGATATCCTCTTCGCTGCACCCCCGCGACAGGTCATTGGCGGGCCGGGCAAGTCCCTGCAACAGCGGACCGATGGCCTCGGCGCCGCCGATCCGCTCGGCCAGCTTGTAGCCGATGTTGCCAGCCTCAAGATCCGGGAAGATCAGCACATTGGCG
>DJIP01000003.1 GCA_002433675.1 Halomonas halophila | reverse complement strand
TCCATCAGCGCCGCCACCGAGCTTGCGTGACACAGCCGGGTGCAGTGGTCGACGTTGTTGGAGCCGAAGCCGGTGCGTACCAGCTTCTGGAACAGCCAGGCCTCCTCATTGGAGCACTTGGCACTGCCGAAGCCTGCCAGCGCCCTGGGGCCGTGGTCCGCCTTGAGCCGGTTCAGGCCCCCGGCGGCCAGCGCCAGCGCCTCGTCCCAGTCGGCCTCGCGAAAATGGGTCAGTGGCCGGGCGGGATCGAAGCCCTCGTCCATGCCCTTGGGCACCCCCTCGCGCCGCACCAGCGGCCGGGTCAGCCGCGACGGGTGGCGACCGTAGTCGAAGCCGAAGCGTCCCTTGACGCACAGCCGTCCCTGATTGGCCGGGCCGTCACGGCCTTCCACGTAGAGGATGGCGTCATCCTTGACGTGGTAGGTCAACTGGCAGCCGACACCGCAGTAGGGACACACCGAGTCCACCTTGCGCTCGGCGCTGTCGCTGTTACCGCGGCCCTGGGCATCGATCAGGCTGGTCGGCGACAGGGCGCCGGTGGGACAGGCCTGGACGCACTCGCCGCAACCCACGCAGCTGCTCTGGCCCATGGCGTCGTCGAAGTCGAACACCACCTTGCTGGCGGCGCCGCGATGGGCCATGCCGATGACGTCATTGACCTGAACCTCGCGACAGGCGCGCACGCACAGGGTGCAATGGATACAGGCGTCCAGATTGACCGTCATCGCCGGATGGCTGGTGTCGTGGCCTGCTGTAGCGGAAGCACGGCTCCCCCCGCTCACATCATCTGCTATCGGCGGGCACCGGCCGGGAAGGCGCGCGCCGGGCGCATGACGCACGACGTCGGGCCTGCGCTTCGGGTAGCGAGCGCGGGCCCGGGTGGCGTCCACCGCCAGGTGATCGGCCATCTGCCACAGCTGGCTTGCACGGTCCGGGCTATCGTCGCGCGGCGGCTGATCGCTGAGCAGCAGCTCCAGCACGCCCTCACGGGCGACCCGGGCACGCTCGGACGACTGGCTTCTGACCACCATGTCGGGGCGCGCCTCTCTCAGGCAGCTGGCGGCGAGCACCCGCTCGCCCTCGATCTCCACCATGCAGGCGCGGCAGTTGCCGTCGGCCCGGTAGCCGCTGGCGTCCTTGAAGCACAGGTGGGGTATGGTCTCCCCGGCGCGCTTGGCCACCTGCCACAGGGTCTCGCCGGGCCAGGCGTTCACCTCGACACCGTCCAGCGTCAGTGTGAAGGTCTCGAGCGTCGGATCATCAGCGACGTGGGAGACAAAAGCGCTATGGGATCTGGTCATCAGCACGCTCCCCCGGCGGTATCGGTGACGATGATGTCGTGGCGCCCCAGATCATCGCGGAAGTGGCGCAGCAGACTCAGTACCGGATTGGGTGCCGCCTGCCCCAGGCCGCAGATCGAGGCGTCCTGCATCACCCGGGACAACCGCTCCAGGTCCTCCACCACCCATTGCTCACGTTCGAGCAGGCTCAGCATCTTCTCGCTGCCGACCCGACAGGGGGTGCACTGACCGCAGGATTCATCGGCGAAGAAGGCCAGCAGGTTGGTGGCCACCGCGCGCAGGTCGTCCTGTTCGGACAGCACGATCACCGCCGCCGAGCCGATAAAGCAGCCCTCCGCCTGGAGGGTGTCGAAGTCCAGCGCGATATCCGCCTTGGAGGCAGGCAGGATCCCCCCGGAGGCGCCCCCCGGCAGATAGCCGGCCAACCGATGACCCGGCGCCATGCCGCCGCCGTACTCGTCGACCAGCTCGCGCAGGCTGATGCCGGCGGGCGCCAGATAGACGCCAGGCCGCCGTACCCGCCCGGACAGCGAGAAACTGCGAAGGCCGCTGCGCTCCCGTCGGCCCTGACCGGCGTACATGGCCACGCCCTCGCGCCACAGCACCGGTATCCAGTAAAGGGTCTCGACGTTGTTGACCAGGGTTGGCCGGCCGAACAGGCCCTTGTGGGCGACCAGCGGCGGACGATGCCTGGGCTTGCCTGGCTTGCCCTCCAGCGACTCGATCATTGCCGACTCTTCGCCGCAGATGTAGGCCCCGGCGCCACGCCTGAGGATAAGCTGGCCTGGCTGTGCGATACCGGCGTCTTCGAGCTCCTCGATGGCCTCGATCAGCACCCGGTGCACGCCGGGATACTCGTCACGCAGGTAGATATAGACGCCTTCTGCCTGAACCGCCCAGCAGGCCACCAGGGCGCCTTCCAGCATCTGGTGGGGGGCGCGCTCCAGGTAGTAGCGATCCTTGAAGGTCCCCGGTTCACCCTCGTCGGCGTTGACCGCGCACCAGCGAGGCCCTGGCTCGGCGCGAACGCTCTGCCACTTGCGATGGGTCGGGAAACCCGCGCCGCCAAGACCCCGCAGGCCCGCGCGCTCGAGCATCGAGGTCAGCGCATCGACCGTCACCTGGCCTTCCCGGCAGCCACGCAGCAGCTCGTAGCCGCCCTCTCGGCGATACTCATCGAGGCGCTGCCACAGCACCGCCTCGGGATGGGTCTTGCCGGTTTCCACCAGCACCTCCACCGCCTGCGGGGTGGCGTGGCCCAGGTGGTGATGGCCCACCTCGACCACCGGCGCCAGATCGCAGCGGCCCATGCAGGGGGCGCGGGTGACGCGCACCTGTTCGGGGTCGAGACCGGCGGACAGCGCCTCGGCCAGACGCTCGGCCCCGGCAAGCTCGCAGGACAGCGAGTCGCACACGCGCACCGTCAGCGCGGGGGGCGGCGCCTCGCCGTCATGCACCACGTCGAAGTGGGCGTAAAAGGTCGCCGTCTCGTAGACCGCCGCCATCGGCAGCGTCATGTAGCTCGAAAGCGCCCTCAGCCAGTCAAGCGCCAGATGACCGTTGGCGTCCTGGATGGCGTGCAGATGCTCGATCAACAGATCGCGACGCCGCAGCTCGGAGTGCCTGTGCTCATCGCCCAACAGCTTGCGCAGCGACTCGAGGATCTCAGGGTCGGTCTGACGCCCCTTGAGGGTCGCCCGGGTGCGCCGGGGTCGACTGGCGTCGGAAGTCACGGTGGTAGCGGGTTCGACGGTCATTGCTTGACTCTAGTTATGTCCATGTAAGACAGCGGCGCGGCCCTTGCCAGAGCAACGCGCCCTGCCACTGGCGGTCCCTGCCTTGATGCTGGCACCGCTCGGCGTCAGCGTCCATCGCCTTGTGGACTACCTTGTTGATCGTAACGGGCCCCGCCGGTCGACAAGACGCCTTCTGCCTCGAGCATCGACAGGATGGCGGTGGCCCCTTCTTCGGCCGAGACGTTCTCGAGCACCCGACCACCGCCGCTTTCGGCCTTGGCCGCGGCGGCCTTGAAGCGATCCCGGGCGCTGGTGGCGGTGACGATCTTGAGCCGCTTGGGACGTGCCCGGGCCGGTATCAGCGGCCACTGCTCCACCGCCGGGTCCAGCACCACCTCTTCGCCTGACTCGACCAGACGCAGCTGACCACGCCGGGCCGGACCGAAGGCGCTCTGGCGCGCGACTGGCGCGGCGCTGTCCACCCCCAGGATCGCCGGCAGGGTCACCGCCAGACGACGTCGCTGTCCCTGCGGCAGCGCCTGCAGCACAATGGCCTGGAACAGCGCGGCCTCCCTGTCGTGCTTCGCCTTGCCTGGCTCGCCGTCCTCCTCGTCCCCCTCGCAACGCTCGATCGGCTCGATACACTCGATGGCGACCACCCCGGGCACCCAGGCCCAGCCGAGCTGCTCGGCCAGCACCATGGGCAGCATGCCGGTGCCCTCGCCCTGCTCGGCACGCATCCCGCACAGCGCCAGGCGCGCCTGGCTGTTGCGGACGTCCCGTGCCGCTGGCAATGCCAGCGATGCCCGAAGTGGCGCCATGGCGTCCGCCGCCGCCGGTGCCT
>DJIP01000362.1:2572-34422 GCA_002433675.1 Halomonas halophila | reverse complement strand
TGATCGAGGTGACCGTCGACCCGCTGGCCCACCGCCCGGGCGAAACGCCCGGGATCGTCCGGCGTCAGCGCAGCGGCGCCGCGCAGGTGCTCGCGAGCGAGAATGCCACCCCACTGCTTTACCAGCTGGCGATAGTCCTTGCCGCCCTTCAGCTTTTGGGTGGGGAAGTCTTCCTTGTAGGGCGAGCGCTCGCGCACCGAGAACACCTTGTCCCCCAGGTGCAGCCAGCCCAGGTAGATATCCGGGTGTTCGGCGATGGCGTGGAAGGCAGCGGCATGGCGAATGCCCTCATGGGGGAAGGTCGCCTTCCAGGCGCGCTTGCCGGCCTCGCTCATCAGCACCAGTCCGGCCGGCCCTGGCTGCTCCTTGACGTCGAGGATGACATCGTCATGCTCGTGGTCCTTGCCACCCTCGATCAGCACGTAGAAGCGATCCAGCCCTAGTGAACCGGTGCCCGCATCCAGACGCCGCGCGGTGTCCTTGATGCGAAAGTGCTCGTCCTCGGACTCGCTGCGCTCGCCTTTCAAGGTATCGCGATACTCCTCGTTGATGGCCTTGCGCAGCTGGCTGTCCAGGTGGGCAGGCAGATTGGACAGCTTGCCCTCACGCTCGAGCCGGCGGCCGTCGTCATCGAGCCGGGTCCACTTGTCGAGCATCTTGGCCCGACTCTTCTTGCGTTCGACCTTTTGCATGAACGGCTTGAGCGGCCCCTTGGCGCTCTCCACATTGACGTACCCTGGGGTCTCGCCCCGGCGATGAGCGGCAAGCTCCCGATGGTAGGCCAGCACCAGGTGCTTGAGACCACGACGCAGCGCCTTGGGCGAAAGGCCCTGACTGTCGTGGGCGTCCAGCACCAGGCTGATGGCCAGGCGCCAGAGGTCATACTGGTAGTCAGCGATCAGCGAGTCGTCGAAATCGTCCATGCCGTAGCGCACGTGATCATCGTGGTGGCCGTAGGCGCCGAAGTTGAAGGCGTGGGCGTCACCCTGCAGCCAGGTCTGGGTGTCGACCTCGCCGCCGTAGAGCGAAAAGCGCCAGTCGTGCCAGACGTCGGCCCAGTACAGATGATTGGTGCCGCGAAAGAAGGCGTAGGGCGAGGCCGCGATCTTGTCGAACTTGGCCTGCCGGTCGTCTTCCCTGAGACCCGTATTGGCTGCCTCGATGGCGTCAAGCACCTGGCGCGGACGATTGTGGCGAGTCAGGGGTAGCGACATGCGGTTCTCCTGTGGGGGCGGACAACGATCTTCCAGTGAGTGCCGATTTCCGCCATTGCGGGGACAAGGACGCGATAGACTTGTCCTCAAGCATACCGCCTGGGAGAGGGACATGCCTGCATCGTCCGCCAACCTGAACGCCACCCGCCAGCGCGGCGCCCCGGGCCACGCACCAGGCGCCCGCGGCCCCGACCCCATGACGCTGGACCTCGCGACCCTGCGAGGTGCCCGGCTTAGCCGGGACCCACGCTTTGACGGTCGCTTCTTCGTGGCGGTGCTGACCACCGGTATCTTCTGTCGGCCCATCTGTCCAGCGCGACTGCCGCGGGAAGACAACGTGCGCTATTACGAAAGCGCATTGGGCGCGCTCCAGGCGGGTTACCGGCCGTGTCTGCGCTGCCGTCCCGACAGCGCCCCGGGCTCCCCTGCCTGGCAAGGCTGCGATACCACCCTCAAGCGCGCGCTGGCGTTGATCGACCAGGGTGCGCTGGATGGTGACTCGATCGAAGCCCTGGCCACACGTCTCGGCATCGGGGCACGCCATCTGCGCGGCCTGTTTCAGCGTCATCTGGGCGTCTCGCCATCGGGCTACGCCCAGCATCGTCGCTGTCTGTTCGCCAAGCAGTTGCTGCACGAATCGAACCTGGCCATCGGCGAGGTCGCGCTGGCCAGTGGCTTCGGCAGCGTGAGGCGCTTCAACGAGGTGTTCCGCGAGCGCATCGGACTCAGCCCCCGCGACATCCGCCGGCACGCCTCGAGCAGCGGCAAGCGCAAGGACACCGAGCAGGGCCAGTGCCTGAGCCTGACCCTCGGCTATCGTCCCCCCTATGACTTCGCCGGGCTGCGCGACTTCTTCGCCCGCCGAGCGATCCGCGGCCTCGAGTGGGTCGGTGACGATCACTATGGCCGTCGTTTCCGCTGGCGCAGCGCCAGTGGGCGCTTCACCGCCATTCACCAGCCTGAACGCCATGGCTTTCGCGTCGAACTGGTCATCGACGACCTGAGCCAGATGACCGGCGTCGTCGCCAATATTCGACGAATGCTCGACCTGGACGCCTTACCGTCATTGATCGACGCGACCCTGCGCGACGCGGCCCCCAGCCTGCCGCTGGTGGAAGGCCTGCGCCTGCCTGGGCTATGGTCACCCTTCGAGGCTGCGGTACGTGCCGTGCTCGGACAGCAGGTCAGCGTCGTTCAGGCGCGCGCGCTGACCCAGACGCTGGTCGATACCCTCGGCGAGAGAACCCCGGACGGTGGCTGCCACTTTCCGACCGCGGCGGCGCTGGCCGGCTCGCCGCTTTGCTTTCTCGGCATGCCCGACAGCCGGCGCCAGACGCTTTGTCGCCTGGCCGAGGCGGTGCTACGTGACCAGCGCAAGCCACCGCAGTGGGAAGATATTCGAGGTATCGGCCCCTGGACCGCCGGCTACGCCCGTCTGAGGGGAGAAAGCGAGCCCGATGTCTGGCTCGCCGGTGACGCCGTGATTCGTCGCGTTCTGTCCACCCCTTCATTGGCTGGCGGCGACAGCGATATCGGCATCGACATTGACAAGGCCCGCCCCTGGCGCAGCTATCTGCTGCTGCAACTCTGGAGTCATGACCATGACAACGACCCTTGATCCCATCGCCTGTCTCGACGCCTTCGCTGGACTCGAGGTCTACCATCCGCCCGAGGTCGACGCTCTGGGAGCCATCGTCATCGCCGCTACCGCTGGCGGCGTCGCCCGACTCGACTTTATCGACATCGGTCGTGCCGAGACCATCACGGCTCGCCCCTCGGAGCACACTCGCGCCTGCCGCGAACAGCTTGATGACTACTTTCAGGGGCGACGCCAGAGCTTCTCGCTGCCGCTGGATCCCCTGGGCACCGACTTCCAGCGTCAGGTGTGGAAGGCGCTGTCGGAGATCCCCTTCGGCGAGACCCGAAGCTATGCCCAGATCGCCGAAGGACTCGGCCGCAAGGGAGCCCACCGGGCGGTGGGCGCGGCCAACGGACGCAATCCCATCGCCATCGTGGTGCCCTGCCACCGGGTCATCGGCAGTGATGGCAGCCTTACGGGTTATGCAGGTGGCATGGGGCGCAAGCAATGGCTGCTGGCCTTCGAGGCCCAGGAAGTGCCGCTGGAGCTGTGCTGACCAGTTCCTGACCGCCTGACCGCCTGACCGCCTGACCGCCTGACCGCCTGGCAGCCTGACAGGGCTCTCTATCGTCAGGTGGCATGGGGCGCAAGCAATGGCTGCTGGCCTTCGAGGCCCAGGAAGTGCCGCTGGAGCTGTGCTGACCAGTTTCTGGCAGCCTGACCGCCTGACAGGGCTCTCTATCGCCAAGCGGCCCCTCTTCAGGATTCGACGCTGGCGGTCGCCACCCTGGGATCGAATACCAGGTGGGCGCGGATCGCCTGGACGCCATCGAGGGGTTGTTCGTAGCTCCACACCGAATCTTCGTAACGGCGGCCGTTGACCTCCACATGGAAGTAGCGAGCGTCACCCTTGAACGGGCAGTGGGTCCGGGTGTCGCTTTCCACCAAACGACTCATGTCGACGTCGCTGCGAGGCAGGTAGAGGCGTGGCGGGTAGCCAGGTTCGGTGAGTTCCAGCGCGTGCAGGGTGTCGGCCAGGACCTGGCCTTCGACGTCCACTCTTACGCGGGTGGTCAAGGGGTAGATCGAGATTCGCTCCGTACGGGGGGTATCCATCGGCAGCATCCTCTGCGTGTCGGGAAGATGACGGTCTCGTCGAGTGCTGGCGAAGACCGAACCGGATTCCCGGATTCCCGGATGCCCTGCGCGGGCCCACTACGAAGAACCCCCGACGCCATCGCCTGCTCTCAAATTTCCATGAATCACAGTACCACGCCTGTAGAACACACTTTCAGCGTACTTTTTGCTGATTCAGCCTGATGCGCCGATTCAGCACAGCACTATCGCCCAGAGCTAGTGAGTGCTTATTAAGTGGTATCCGATATCCAGGTTTTTTATGCTAAGGACCGGGCGTGCGCTGAAATTCGGGCGTCGCTCTTGTCATGTCGTCCGTCCATTCGACTGCCCCCTCGTTCGACTGACCTGGTGTCTCATTCGCCCCGTCACCATCCAACGCTCATCCAAGGACATCCGATGCCCCCCTTCGCACGTACCTCCCTCATTCTGGCGCTTCCTCTGCTGACCACCGCCTGCGCCGGCATGTCCACCAGCAAGCCTGCCGTGGCCCAGCAGCTCGACTGGACCGCCGCTCCGGTCTACTCCACCCTGACCCTGAGCGCCGGCTTCCAGCCGGATCCCCAGACCCTCGACGTGATGGCCGGCGGCAATACCCGAGCCAGTGTGGTCAGCGCCGACTGCGCCGGCTTCGTCAACGCCGAGGCTCCAGATGTGGACATCAACTACACCGCCGGCAGCTATCCGCTGAAGATCGCCGCCACCTCGGCCAGCGATACCACCCTGGTGGTCTACGACGCCAGCGGCATCTGGCACTGCAGCGATGACGCCGACGGCACCGATCCGGCGGTGGTACTGACCTCGCCCCCCAGCGGCAACTACAACGTCTGGGTCGGCAGCTACGATGGCAGCGGCCAGCTGGCACCCGCGACCCTAGTGGTATCCGAGTCGCTGTCCACCAGCAGCGCAGCGTCGGCCGGCGCCTCTGCCAGCGCATCGAGCAGCTATGTCGGTGGCGAGATCGAGTGGGGCGACGACGGCAGCCAGTGGAGTCACGACGGTGAGTGCGATGATCCTCGCTTCGCCGGCCCCGGCGTTGCCAGCGGCAATATCGAAGCCGATCGCTTCCACGACGCCAGCGACTGCCGCAGTCTGTATGAACAGGGCCGCCTCTACCTGCGCTAAGGCTTGCCTGAAAAGTACTGGCGCTAGTCGACTTTTCGGTCAAAGCCTGAGGCTTGTCTGAAAAGTACCGGCGCTGGCTCACTGGCGGGATGGGGCCCTGGCCGAAGGGCCAGTCGGCCAGACTGGGGATAGAGTGGAGATTGAGTTGAGATAGGGTGGAGACAGAGCGCAGACAGAGAGGGGGCATGACGCCCCCTGTCCATGCCACCTGCCTTCCGTTATCTCCTTTCATTTCACTGTCACCTCGAGGTGCCAGACTGGACTGCCACTTTTCGCGGTGACGTCATGGAACACAGCCCTCAACAATCGCAACAACCCCTCCGACAACAGCCGCGACGCCACCTGGATATCTTTCTGACCTTCCTTTGCCTCGGGCTGACGTCCTTCGGCGGTCCGGTCGCTCATCTGGGGTACTTCCATCAGGTCTTCGTCAAGCGCCGAGCCTGGCTGAGCGAATCCGCCTACGCCGAACTGGTGGCGCTGTGCCAATTTCTTCCCGGCCCGGCCAGCAGCCAGGTGGGGCTTGCCATCGGACTGATCCGCGGCGGCCTGGTCGGCGCCCTGCTGGCCTGGCTCGCCTTCACCCTGCCCTCGGCACTGGCGATGATGGCCTTCGCCTATGGTGCCGGTGCCATGGACGGCGCCCTTGGCGAAGCGCTGATCCACTCGCTCAAGCTGGTCGCCGTGGTGGTCGTCGCCCAGGCCCTGACCGGCATGGCCCGCAGTCTCTGCCCGGATCTTCCGCGTGCCGGGATGGCGCTGGTGGCGCTTGCCATCATGCTGGTCGTCGGCGGCATCGGCGCCCAGGTGGCGGTCATCGTGCTGGGAGCCCTGGCAGGTCTCCTGCTGCTGGAAGGCGCGACGTCAACGTCGACCGACGACGCTGGCGTGCCGGCACCATCGCTGGCGTCCTGGGCGAGTCCCGTTGCCCTGGCGCTCTTCGTGCTGCTGCTGGGAGGGCTGCCCCTGCTGCACTGGCTCTCGCCCAACGCCTGGACGACGCTGGCCGACGGTTTCTATCGCGCCGGCGCACTGGTGTTTGGCGGGGGCCATGTGGTGTTGCCGCTGCTGGACGCCGAGGTGGTCGGCCGCGGGCTGGTCTCGACTCAGGAGTTTACGGCTGGCTACGGCGCCGCTCAGGCTGTTCCGGGGCCGCTGTTCACCTTCGCCGCCTATCTGGGCAGCGTTGCCGGCGGCGTGTGGGCGGGCGCCCTGGCGCTGGTCGCCATCTTCCTTCCCGGGGCCCTGCTGGTGATCGGGCTGTTGCCGGCCTGGCAACGGCTCGGCCGTCGCCCTCGCCTGAGGGCCGCCATGAGCGGTGCCAACGCCGCTGTGGTCGGGCTGCTGGGGGCCGCCTTCATCGATCCGGTGTGGCAAAGCGCCATCGTCTCGACCCTCGACGTGGCGATCGTGGTGGCAGGATTCGTGCTGCTGAAGCGGCTGCCGGTGTGGGCACTGGTGCTGGCGTTTCTGGCGTTGGGGCTGGTCAGGGGGCTGCTGGGCTAGGGCTTGGCTGGTACGAAAGGTGCCTGCCCATGAAGAAGGTGCCGCTCCCGACGCAGGCGATACCAGCAGCCGGCCGTCAGGTCCGGCCCGGACTCAGCAGGGAGTGCCGGCGTGATCCCGCTTCAACTGGTAGAACTGGTCGACGATGTCGTCCATGGCCTCGGCGTCATAGGGACACAGGCCACTGACCACCAGCTTCTTGCCACCATGACCGATACTTTCTCCAGCGGCGTCGATGGCGAACTCGAGATGCACGTCACCGCGCTTGCCGATGACATCCAGGCGGGAATCCAGCAGCCGTAACGCTGGCGCCAGCGCATCCAGTCGCGTCAGCGAAAAGCCCATGCTGTCGTAGATCACCAGCGGCCGCTTGGGATTGAACATGACACCGCAGTCTTCCATCAGCGGCTTCATGTAGTGAGGAAAGTTCTTTCCAGAAAACGCCACGTAGCAGCGCGTGAAGGCTTCGACGACGCTCTCGTCGAAGGTCACCTCTCCGCGCCGTTCGACCTCCAGATAGCACTTGCCGTCATCGTCCAGCACCCGTATCACCCGGTCGCCTTCCTCGCGAAAACTGAGCGCCCGATCCGCCCCCACCATGGCGAGAAAGCGAAAGTTCATGTGCGGCGACAGTCCGAAACGCTTCAGCACCAGAGCGAACAACAGGTCGCCCGGTACGCAGAACCGCCGTGCGCCCGGTGTGTGAATGGGGTTGAAGTCGCCGGCTATGCACTTGGCGAAGCGGCTCGCCTGGTCAGCGGAAATCACGATGCGATCATCGACGCAGGAGTGGTAGTCATCAAGAAACATGGAGCAGGCGCCTGGCTGAAACTGAAGATGGAGCTCCCGGAGGCTCTCCAGGCGAGCATGATGCCACAGAACCTGCCGAGATGAGCACCGCCGGCATCAACTAGCACAGATTCTTGCCCCGACAACCGGACAGGGCCTCACTACTCCTACCAAAGGTGCATTCCAGCGCGCCTTTGGCAGCATATTGCAGTGCAAAACGCTGTGGTAGTCTCGACGTCGATTTCTCCCTTTCTCATTCACTTTCAGGATGACATCGTCATGCATAATTATGACAACAAGAGGATACGACGACCGGGTCGCTGGCTCGTCCTCGCCGCTCTGCTGCTGATGGGGCTCACCCTGGCGGGAGCCAGCCAGGCGGTGACCGGAGAACTCGACCTCACCGGCTCCTTCGCCGGCTTTCTGGCGGTGGCCATCTTCGTACTGGCCTACGCCCTGGTGATGGCGGAAGAAAAGCTGCACATGCGCAAGTCCAAGCCCGTGCTGGTGGCGGCAGGCCTTATCTGGGCGCTGATCGGCTGGACCTACGTGCAATCCGGTATGCCGGATGAGGCCGAGCATGCCTTCCATATGACGCTGCTGGAATTCTCCGAGCTGATGCTGTTCCTGCTGGTAGCGATGACCTACATCAACGCCATGGACGAGCGCCGGATCTTCGATGGCCTGCGTTCCTGGATGGTCCAGAAAGGCTTCAGCTACCGCACCCTGTTCTGGCTCACCGGCGGCCTTGCCTTCGTCATCTCGCCGATCGCCGACAACCTGACCACGGCGTTGCTGATGTGTGCGGTGGTGACCAAGGTGGCCGAAGGGGACAAGCGTTTCATCAATCTCTGCTGCATCAACATCGTGGTCGCAGCCAACGCAGGTGGCGCCTTCAGCCCCTTCGGCGACATCACCACCCTGATGGTCTGGCAGGCCGGCCTGATCGAATTTCAGGAGTTCTTCGAACTGCTGATTCCCTCGCTGATCAACTTTGTGGTCCCGGCGGTGGTGATGAGCTTCTTCATCCACAATCGCACCCCGGACAGCCTCGAGGAGACGGTGGAGCTCAAGCGTGGGGCACGCCGCATCATCGTCCTGTTCCTGCTCACTGTGGCCACCGCCGTTGCCTGCCACACCCTGCTGCACCTGCCGCCGGTGCTTGGCATGATGACCGGACTGGGCTATCTGCAGTTCTTTGGCTTCTATCTGCGCAAGAGCCTGCCCAAGTCGCTGGACCGCAAGCGCACCGTCTATACCCAGAAGGGCGACTGGAAGAAGCTCGAGCAACTCGGCAGCGTGGTCCCCTTCGATGTGTTCAACCGGGTCGCCCGGGCTGAGTGGGACACCCTGCTGTTCTTCTATGGTGTCGTCATGTGCGTTGGCGGTCTTGGCTTCATGGGCTATCTCGGACTGCTGTCTGACGTGATGTACAACCAGTGGGACGCGACCTGGGCCAATATCGCGCTCGGTGTCATTTCGGCGGTGGTCGACAACATTCCGGTGATGTTCGCGGTACTGACCATGGAGCCAGAGATGTCCCACGGCCACTGGCTGTTGATCACCCTGACCGCTGGCGTCGGTGGTAGCCTGCTGTCGATCGGTTCCGCTGCTGGCGTCGCGCTGATGGGCCAGGCACGCGGCTATTACACCTTCATGGGCCACCTGCGCTGGGCCCCGGTGATCGCGCTGGGCTACGCCGCCAGCGTCGCGGCGCACCTGTGGTTGAACCAGGCCAGCTTCGCCATTCAGGGCTGAATCCCGGCCGTCCCTCTCTCTGCCATGCCACCTTCGCAAGCACCACATCGCCTTGCGTTGGTGGCATAAACTCTTTACTACCTCTCTTTTCCCCCACAGTGACTCACCTTAGGATAAGCTTGTTAATGCACAAGCTGGGCGCATTTGATGCGTAACGACATCTGGCTATCTACCTATAAAGAGCGTTTTTCTGCGGCCAAGCCCAAGAAATGCGACGTCGCAAGGAAGCCATGCAGGGAATCCGGAGCACTATGACACAGTGGATGCCACTCTCCAGGTGGCGATTGTCCTCCATCGAGGCTGCAGAGAGGCTGCGTTGATGCGTCGGTTATCTCTTCGCCTCCTGTTCTGCATCTGGACGGTCCTGATCTCCGGAGGGCTGGCCAGCACGGCTGCGTGGGGAAAGACCGCAGACGAGGTGGTGGTCATTTCTCATCCTGGCCTTGCCCTGAGCGAGCTCGACCGCGATACCTTGCGGGCGATCTTTGCCATGCGCCTGCGCACCTGGCCCAGCGGGCAAGGCGCGGAGGTGTACGTCCTGGCCAGTGATGACCCCGTCCACGCCACCTTCGTCAAGGAATGGCTGTCTGTCTATCCTCACCAGTTGCAGCTGGCCTGGGACCGCATCGTCTTTTCGGGTACCGGGCAGGCGCCACATCGTGTGCGCAGTCAGCAAGACATGATCGACACGGTGGCCACCACCCCCGGAGCCATCGGCTACATCGAAAGGGAGTATCTGGATGAGCGCGTCCAAGCCATTGCCAGGGATTAGGTCGGTGGGATGCCGCCTGGGGCTGTTGGTGCCGCTGCTGCTGGTGTCCACCGCACAGGCGTCCCCCCTGGACACCTTCCAGGTGCACGGTTTTCTGAGCCAGGCGCTGGTGATCACCGACGACAACAACATGTTCGGCGACAGCAGCGATAGTGGCGGCAGCTGGGACTACACGGAGCTTGGCATCAACGCCTCCATCCGACCCACCGAGAACCTGCTGCTGGCCGCCCAGGCCCTGAGCCGGCGCGCCGGCGAGGTCGACAACGGTTCGGTGGAACTCGACTACGGTATCGTCGACTGGCAGATGCTGTCCGACCGCGATCGCACCTTCGGCATTCAGGTCGGGCGCTTCAAGAATCCCTTCGGCTTCTACAACCAGACCCGGGACGTGGCCTTTACCCGCCCCAGCATTCTGCTGCCACAGTCGATCTATTTCGACCGCACCCGTTCCCTGGGGCTGTCTGCCGATGGCGTCAGCCTCTACCACGAAGAGCGCATCGACAATGGCGTGATCCACGCCCAGCTGGGTGTCGGCCAGGCCCAGGTGGATGACGATGTGGAAGAGGTGCTGGGTCTCGATGTGTTGCCCGGCTCCTTCGACGCCGACACCTCGGCGGTAGGCCAGGTGCGCTACGAACACGACGGCGGTCGCATGGTATTTGCCGTCAGCGCGGCTTCGGTCAAGGCCGACTACGACTCCCCCGGTGCCTTTCCCGGAGACGGCAAGCTCGATTTCCAGCCGTGGATCTTCTCTGCTCAATACAACGCCGAGCTGTGGAGCCTGACCGCGGAGTACGCGCTGCGCGACGTCAGCCTCACCGGCTTCGACGCCTTCGAGGACAACGAGAACCAGGGTGAAAGCTGGTACGTGCAATATCGCCGGCGCTTCCTCGACGACTGGCGCTGGCTGGTCCGCTACGACAGCCTGGTCAACGACCGCGACGACCGCAACGGCACCGACTACGAACGCGAAGGCCGTGGTCCGGCCCACTCCCAGTACGCCAATGACTGGACCTTCGGTCTGCAATGGCAGCCCCATTCACGGGTCATGCTGGCGGGCGAATATCACTATGTGGACGGGACCGCCTGGCTGCCGGTTCAGGATAATCCAGATCCTGAAGACACCGAGCGACGTTGGAACATGTGGCTCTTCCAGCTCTCGTTGAGGTTCTGATGCCGGTTACCAGCCCGTCACGCCCCGAGCGCCTTCGCCTGGGCCTCACATGGCGAGTGGTCACCCTCACCAGCCTTTTGCTGGTGGCGTTGGCAGTGCTGTTCACCTACCTGTCTCACACCAACCTGACACGTCAGTTCACCGCCACGCGCCAGGAGCAGATCGAGCGCCAGCAGCGTGAGCTCGAGTTCGCCATCCGCCGTTCGGAAAAAGGGTTGCAGCAGCTGGCGGGACTGATCGCGGCCTCGCCCGACCTGGGCCCTGCGCTGGAGCAGGGGGCCCCGCCGTCACCGCCCGAGGCGCTGTCCCCTGCGTTGGCCTCACTGTGGCCCTCGCTCCAGCTGGAGGCGGGTATCGAACAGATGCTGGTCTACGATGATCGCACCCGTGCGGTCATGTCGCTGGGGCTCGAACCAGGCCAGTCGCCGCCGCCTCATTATCGGCGCTGGGTGGAAAGCGTCATGTCCCGGGAGCTCCCCCTGTCGCCGCTCGAGTGCTCTCCCGAGTGCCGCCAGTATGCCGTGGTCCCGATACTGGCCAGCGGCGGCAGCGCAGGCACCCTGCTGCTGTCTCGCTCGTTGGCGGACGTCGCCCGCCAGACTCGCGAGATATCCACCAGCGAGGTCGCCCTGATCAGCGTCGATACCAGCGCCACCGAAGCCGCCTTTGAACCACGTCGACTGGACGGCTGGAAGGGACGGGTACAGGCGGTGACCAACGCCTCCCAGAGCCTGCCGCTGCTGCACCAGGCAAGCCGAAAAGGTTCCCTCGAGGCATTGGCGCAGGAACCCCTGCGCCTCGAACAGCAGGGACGTCATCTCGAGCTTTCCGCCGTCCCGCTGACCTCGTCCTCCGGGGCTCGTGCACCCGCCTATTTCGTGCTGATCTCGGACATCACCACCCAGATCCATGCCATCCAGCTCGATACCCGGACCCAGATGATGGCCAGTCTGTTCGGCTGGCTGTCTGCCGAACTCCTGCTGCTGGCGATCCTGCTGCGTCCCATGGCTCGACTGCGCCGGGTGGCCTCGGTGCTGCCGCCGCTGGCCAGTGGTGGCTTTTCCCAGGCGCGCGAAGCCTTGCCGCTGGCGCCACGTCGCCTGCCGGACGAGATCGACGTGCTGGAATCCAGCACCCTGACGCTGGCCGACAAGCTCGAGCGCCTGCAGCGCCAGGTGGCTCAGCGGGGGGATGAGCTGGCACGTCGTATCGATGAATTGGCCAGGGAGCGGGACTTTGTCAGCAATCTGATCGATACCGCCCAGGTGCATATCCTCACGCTGGACGAAGAGGGGCGCATCGACATGGTCAACGACTACCTCAAGGACCAGCTCGGCTGCCCCTCCCAGGAACTGCTGGGGCGTCGTTTCGACGACATCTTCGGCGCAGGCCCGGGGGACAGCGAGCCCAGCCAGCCCTTGCATCAGGAAGAACGCACCCTGACCCTTCCCGATGGGGAGCCACGCACCATCATCTGGTACCACAGCCCGCTGAAGAGCGGTGCCAAAGCCTCCCTGGCACGCATATCGGTGGGACTTGATATCACCGAGCGCAAAGCCGCCGAGGCCAGACTGACCTGGCTCGCCGAGCGCGATCCGCTGACCGAGCTCTACAATCGTCGCTTCTTCCTGGAGTCGCTGCGCAAGGCCCTGGCCCGAGACGAGCAGGGCGTGGTCATGCTGCTGGACCTTGACCAGTTCAAGGAGGTCAACGAGCTCAGCGGCCATCATGCCGGGGATCGCATGCTGCATACCGTGGCCCGCCTGCTGCAGCAGGAGTACGCCCACCGAGGGGTCATCTCGCGCCTCGGCGGCGATGAGTTCGCCCTGCTGCTGCCTGGGGTCGACGACGACCACGCGATCCGCGTCGCCCAGCACCTCAACCAGTTGTTCGAGAGCCTCGGGTTCGTCGCCGAAGGACGTCGCCACCGGGTCACCGCGAGCATCGGCATCGTCCCCTTCCCCACCGAAGGCGCCACCCCCGCCGACCTGATGGCCAGCGCCGACGTAGCCATGTACAAGGCCAAGGCCAGCAACCTGCAACGCTGGCACCTGCTGGCCACTCTGGAAAACGCCCGGGATGAGCTCAACGAGCGTGTCTACTGGGTCGACCGTATTCGCCGAGCCCTGGTGGAGGGTGACTTCGTGCTGATGGTGCAGCCCATCGTGCGGCTGGAGGATCGCTCGATCCGCCACTACGAGGTGCTGCTGCGCATGCGCGACGACGATGGCAGCCTGATATCACCGGCACGCTTCATCCCGGTGGCCGAACATTCAGGCCAGATCGTGGCCATCGATCGCTGGGTGCTGCATCACTGCGTGCATGCCCTGGCGAGGCTCGAGGGCATCAGCCTGGCGGTCAACCTGTCGGGACAGTCGCTCCACGACGAAGGGCTGAAGCAGTACCTGGCCAACCTGCTGACGGTCAGTCAGGCCGATCCCCATCATCTGGTGCTGGAAGTTACCGAGACCGCCGCCGTCACCGACTTCTCCACCGCCCGCGGGGTATTGCAGAGCGTGCGTGATCTAGGCTGTCGGACCGCGCTGGACGACTTTGGCGTCGGTTTCTCGAGTTTCCACTATCTGGGCCAGTTGCCGGTGGACTATATCAAGATCGATGGCTCCTTCATCCGCAGCCTGGCGACCAACCCCGACAGCCGCGTCATCGTCAAGGCGGTGTCGGACATCGCCACCGGCTTCGGCAAACAGGCCGTGGCGGAGTTCGTCGACCAGGAGGCGCTGATTCCGCTGCTGTCGTCCTACAACATCACCTATGGCCAGGGGTATCACCTGGGCCGTCCTGTGCCCTTCAAAGAGGTCTTCGCCTTCGATCCAGTGATCGACATCGATTCGGTAAACTAGTGCATATTGAATGGGTATTATCATAGACAGGGTGTACTGGTGCAGGGAGCCGGGCGCCCGCCGGGCCTTTGCGGCCCGGCTATAACAACACGGAGGTGATCCCCCATGCCAGCAGCAGACACCGAGAGGCCAACCCGGCAACAGCGCCTGCTGGAGCAGTTCGCCGACCAGTTCCGGGTGATCCTGGTAAAGACGGTCGCGGACAGGGAGCGGGTCTATTCGCTGCGCCATGACGTCTTTCTACGTGAGCTTCAATACGCCCTGCCAGGCGACAGTGACAAGCAACAGGAGCATGATGACTTCGATGAACAGGCCATCCACTGCCTGGTCGAACATCGCTCAAGCGGTCTCGCGGCGGGCTGCGTGCGACTGGTATTTCCCCCCGTCGATCGTCCGGATGACCTGCCGGTGATGAACGCCACCCGCAGCGTCTTCACGGCGCCTTCGCTACATCCGCGACAGCACGACGGGCGCCAGATCGCCGAAATTTCTCGCCTGGCGATCTCGCGGCTTTTCCGGGCCCCAAGCAAGGGCGAAGAAACGCTGCCGGTACAGTTTCCTCCGGAGGAACGCCAGGCATTTCCGTTGATCGTCACCGGCCTGTTCTTGAGCGCCCACGCCCTTGCCGGCCTGACCGCACGGCGACACCTCTACGCCCTGATGGAGCCTCCCCTGGCGCGGCTGTTGACCCTGTCCGGCTTTCGTTTCCAGCCGGTGAGCGACACCATCCACTACTGCGGTACCCGGCGTGCCTACTACATCGACAACGAATGCGCCGAGCGCGAACGCAATCCGCTGCTGACGCCGCTTTACCTTCGTCTGCACGAGTCACTGGGGGCCCAGTTGCCCGCCACCCGGGACCACCTCGACGGACTGGGGAGCCTGTGGCGCTCGACGTCGAGCTGCCGGGTATAGCGAGGCGTCGGTCGAGTGTCTGGCCTCTCGACCCGACCCTTGAGCGGACTTCCGACCCGGCCTCCAACTCAGTCCTCTGGCGACGTAGCCAGGGACCGCCCAGGCAGTCGGCAATCACGCTCCTCGGAGATGTCCTTGAGGACCAGCCGGGGCCCTGAATACAACCGCCCGTCCCACCCCAGCGTCATGATCGCCAGCACATTGCGATGCTCACCTTCGCCCAGATCGAACCCGCCGTCGGTGGCGGGCAGGATGCCCGACTGCGGATCCCGTCGTGCCAGCAGCGCTTCATGCAGCACCGCCACCAGCGGATGATCGGCCTGTCCTGCCAACTGCAGCGACAGCGCCACCTCGGCGATGATATCGGCCTTGACCTGCAACAACGCCTCTCCCTGGCCGAGCAACGCCGCCACCGCCCAATCGAGCTCGCCGTCGGACAGCATCCGCTGGTAGTAGTGGCTCGCGGCGATGATGAAGTGGGTCAGGCCGTAGACCCAGTTGCGATATTCCGCCGGTGACAGCTCCTCGATCCGTCCGGGTGGATAACGGTCACGAAAGGCCTCGACAAGCTCAACGCGTAGATCCACGATCCCCAGCTGGGCCAGGAAGGCGGCCTGGTTGGCCACCTGGGCGGCATACACCGACACCACCTCGGGGTCTGTCAGAAAGGCCCGCCAATCCACTGCGCCCACGGCCTGCTCAAGCGAGCGCCGGTCAGCCTCGGAAAGTTGTCCAAGCAAGCCGTGGTAGCGGGCCTGGGCCAGCCGAAACAGGATGCCCCGAGGCAGCATCATGTCGACATGTTCCGACAGCATGGCCTTGCGCCGACGCTGCTTGGGGCTGGTCTCGGGGTAGGCCGCCAGCAACTCGCGATTGCGCTGGCGAAGCCGGTCACTGTCCGCGACGGTGAAGGCGTCACGCGCGAGCTGATCGAGCAGACGTCGGCCGTAGGCATGATTGGCGCATAGGTAGGCAGGGTCACCGGTCACCCGCCACAACCGCTGGGCGTAGTGGCGCTGCTTGTCGGCGGGAAGAAGGTCGAAGGAGGTTTCATAGACGGCACGGATCTCGGCGGCGGCGCGCCTCTCGGCGATAGTACGACTCTCGCCAGCAGCACCGCTTTCGCCAACAGCAACACTTGCGCCAACCGCACCTGGAGATTGGCCGACAGGAGAAGATCGAGAGGCCTGCTCAGAAACCTGAGTCGAGGCAAAGACGGCAGTGTCACTCGGTAATGACAACAGGGCCGGCGATGCGACGCTCAGCAGCAGCGTCATCGCGCCGAATAGCGTGAACAAGCACGCTCGACGCACCGAAGCGCCCTTCATGGTGGTTTTCAAGCCAGACGGCCGGTCAAGCGACGCTTTCGCGGCGGCGCGTCTGATCACCGCGACCGGCCAACAGACCTGCCACAGAGACATCTTCGTCCAAGGCCTCCCAGTGCAGCCCTTCTCCGCCGCCGATCAGCTCCCACTGCTCACGTTGCTCACGTGAGCCGTGCAATAGCCTGGGAAACCAGGCCAGCGGAATCGAAAGCTCTCGCCCATCATTCAGGGTGACGCAAAATGCATCGGAGGAGAATGCCACATCAACAGCCAGGGGTTCGGATTCAAGACGTAAAGTACGCATGCCATGCCTCCAGAAACTCTGCCTGGTGCCGTTCAACCAGCCGACAGAGCTGGGTGATTTCATGGGCACGCAGACGTTTGCTCGATTGCAACTCGACCGGATCCAGCCAGAATTTCGCGACCTGATCGCCCGCCGCCACGTGAACATGGGGCGGCTCTCGTGGATCGCCTTCGTCGCTGTAGAAGAAAAACCGGTACGGGCCTTTTCTCAAGAGTGTCGGCATCACTCCCTCATGGGGGAGCGGCGTCCCCCTTGTCACCATGCAGGGGACAAATACATCGGCTCACTGAACAAGAGCATGGCACCTGCCACCTCGGTTGAACAGCGCGAACAAGTGAACGCGTCAGATCTCGCTCAGTCGATGTCCTCATCCTCGGGCCACAGGCGAGCGGCCTTGCTTCGGGAGACCATCCTCACCCGCATCTTGGGACGCGCGACGTCGGCGGACGTTGCCGTCTCTCGGGACGATGTCAGCGGTGTGTCAATGCCATCGGCCGGCATCGCCGCCGGGTCAGCGGGCTCCGCTGCGGCGTCGGCATCCGCCGTCCGACTCGACGCCGACTGGCCAGGAGATGGCTCGATCACCACCCAGGCCAGCACCGGCAGCGCCAGCTGCCAGCGGATTGCCGCGAGCCGCAGCCCCAGGGTGGTGACAAGCGACAGCAGAATGCCAAGCCTGGGGGCGCCGAGGCTTGCCAATGCCACGAAGACAACACCGCCGGCGATGGCGGCGGTGGCGTAGACCTCACGACACAGCACCATCGGCACCCGCCTTGCCAGCACGTCACGGATCATGCCGCCGGCCACCCCGGTAAACAGCCCCATCAACACCGCCACGACCCCCGAGGTCCCCAGCAGCATCGCCTTGTTGGCACCAATGATCACGAACAGCGCCAGACCGAAGGCGTCGGCCACCGGCAGCACCACCCGATTGAGGCGGTGGATATAGTGAAATCCGACCAGTGCGCACAGCACCGTGGCCAGGATCACCCAAAGATAGGTCGGATCGCGGATCCAGAACACCGGGGCGACACCCAGCACCAGATCACGCAGGGTCCCTCCTCCGACGGCGGTCACCGCCGCCAGCACCAGCATGCCGATGGGATCCATGCGTGAGCGGCACGCCAGCAAGATGCCCGACAGGGCGAAGACCACCGTCCCCGCCATGTCCAGGGCGTAGACCAGATCACTATCCAAGGTCCCGTTCCTTCTCGATAAGTGTCGCCCGTCCGGGGCGAGCGTCAAAAGCGGGGATCAATGCGCCCTCAACTGGGAGCGTACACCGAACGCGCCCTTTCCAGATGACGCGTCATCTCGCGAATGGCAGCGCCTTCGTCGCCGTTCTTCAACGCCGCCAGGATGCGCTCGTGCTCCTCCAGCGTCACATGCTCGCTGCCTTTCCAGTGGATCAGCGAGGTATGGAACCTGGCCAGCCACTCGAACATCGCCCGACTGACCGCGATGAAGATAGGGTTACCGGTGGTCTCGGCGATGGCAACATGAAACCCCATGTCCGCCGCGATAAAGGCATCGATGTCCTTGTTCAACGCCACCCGCTGGCGCTCCACCAGCGCCTCGAGGCGCGCCAGATCCTTGGCGCCCACCTGCCGCGCCGCCCGCGCCACCATGCCCACCTCGAAGAATAGCCGCGCCTCCTTGAGGTGTTCGAGCGAGGCGGGTTCGGTCGACAGCAGGTGCATCGCGGTCAGTTCTATCTGGGCCAGCATGCCGTCGGCACTGGGCGTCAGCACCTTGGGCCGCTGCCCGTGGTGGATCGACACCAGCCCCAGTCGCTCCAGCGCCTGCATCGCTTCGCGGATGGCCGGCCGGCCGACCCCGAAGGTATCCATCAATTCCCGCTCAGAGGGCAGGCTGTCCCCCGGCGCATAGTCGCCGTTCAGCAGTTGCTGATAAAGCCGATCGAACACCTCGTCGGACAGTTTGCGGCGAGAAATCTTCAACGAGTCGCTCATGGCCTCTACCTCGCGGCGCCAGGCCCCGCAGCATACCCATGCCAGCGGGCCTGGAACATGACACTCGACCAAGGTCGTGTTTGACAGCCTCGGCCACTTATATTGTCATCATACCAGTTGCAGCAAAGCTTGCCTCTTCCACTTTTTCACACAGGTTACCTGGCCATGACGACCATTGCCTTGATCGGTGCCGGCGGCAAGATGGGCGCCCGCCTCTCCCGCAATCTCAAGACTTCGGACTTCGACGTGCGTCACGTCGAGGTCAGCGAACAGGGCCGCCAACGGCTTCGCGACGAACTCGACATCGAGTGCGTCGACAGCGCCGAGCAGGCGGTGGCCGGCGCGGATGTGGTCATCCTGGCCGTTCCCGACACCCTGATCCAGAAGATTGCCGCCGAGCTGTCACCGTCGATCGAAGCCGGCACCATGGTGGTCTGCCTGGACGCCGCCGCCCCCTTCGCCGGCCATCTGCCCGAACGTGACGACCTGGTCTACTTCGTCACCCACCCGTGTCACCCGCCGATCTTCAACGACGAGACCACCCTCGAGGCCAAGCGCGACTATTTCGGCGGCAGCCACGCCACCCAGCATATCGTCAGCGCCCTGATGCAGGGCGATGACCGCCACTTTGCCTTGGGCGAGGCCGTGGCCAGGACCATCTATGCCCCCGTCGGGCGCAGCCATCGCGTCAGCGTTGAACAGATGGCGCTGCTGGAACCCGGTCTGTCGGAAACGGTATGTGCCACACTGTTATCGGTGATGCGTGAAGCGATGGACGAAGTCGTGGATCGAGGCGTCAGCCATGAGTGTGCCAGGGACTTTCTGCTTGGCCATCTCAACATCCTCGGTGCGGTGATCTTCGATGAGCAGCCCGGCGCTTTCTCGGACGCCTGCAACAAGGCGATCGAGAACGGCAAGCCGATGCTGATGCGCGATGACTGGAAGCGGGTGTTCGAACCGGACGCCATCGCCGACAGCATTCAGCGCATCACCTGAGGGGCCACGCTCTCCACAGAGTCTGACGACAGCGCCATCGCGAGTATCAAGAGGCCAGGCATGAACCGAATCGAAGCCAGCTACCTGATCGAGACCCCCTTCGAGGTGGAGCAGGCCTGCCAGGTGATGGCCGGGGAGCAATCCTGCGGCACCTTCACCCGCCTGGCCGCAGAAACCGAGGACTTTCGAAAGCGTCATGCGGCCAGGGTCGAGTCCATCGAATTGCTCGACAGCGTCGACGCGCCCTCGCTGCCCATGCCGACCCGGCCCCAGCCGCCCGGCACCCGTTACCAGCGTGCCCGGGTGCGTTTGTCCTGGCCCCTTGAGAACCTCGGTCCGTCGTTGACCACGCTGATGGCCACCCTCGCCGGCAATCTGTATGAACTCAAGGAATTCTCCGGGCTCAGGCTGCTCGACGTCAGCCTGCCCCACGCCTTTGCCGAGGCCTGCCCCGGGCCCCAGTTCGGCATCGACGGTACCCGCCGCCTCAGCGGCGTCGACCAGGGTCCGCTGATCGGCACCATCATCAAGCCCAGCGTCGGGCTGTCTCCCGATGCCACCGCCGAGGTGGTGAAGGAACTGCTGGATGGCGGCATCGACTTCATCAAGGACGATGAACTCCAGGCCAACGGCCCGCACTGCCCGTTCACCGAGCGGGTCGACGCGATCATGCCGCTGGTGCTTGAACATGAGCAGCTCACCGGACGCAAGGTCATGGTGGCCTTCAACATCACCGGCGAGATCGACGAGATGCGCCGGCACCACGACCACGTGCTGGCCGCCGGCGGCAGCTGTGTGATGGTCGCCCTGAACGCGGTGGGTCTGGCCGGCGTCAGTCATCTGCGGCGCCACTGTGAGCTGCCCATCCACGGCCACCGCGCCGGCTGGGGCATGTTCAGCCGGGAGCCGCTGCTGGGCATGGACTTCGCCGCCTGGCAGACCTTCTGGCGCCTGGCCGGCGTCGATCACCTTCACGTCAATGGTCTGGCCAACAAGTTCTCGGAGTCCGACGACAGTGTCGCCGCCAGCGCCCGGGCCTGCCTGACGCCGCTGTTCGAACCGCCGGGACCGGCCCACACCGTGATGCCGGTGTTCTCCTCCAACCAGACCGCCTGCCAGGCAATCGACACCTGTCGCGCCATGGGGGGCAGCAGCGACATGATCGTCACCGCAGGCGGCGGCATCATGGCCCACCCTGGCGGTATCGCCGCCGGGGTCAGAAGCCTGCGCCAGGCCTACGACGCCGCTGCACGCGGCATCTCGCTGTCCGACCACGCCCGTGACCATGGTGAACTGGCCCAGGCTCTGGAGACCTTCTGCCCATGAACGACCTGCTGCTGAGCTACTACGGCGATGATCTGACCGGCTCCACCGACGCGCTTGAAGCCCTGGCCTGCCAGGGCGTCCCCAGCGTACTGTTCACCGCTCGCCCCAGCGCCGAACAGCGCGCGCGCTTCGATCATTGCCGTGCCCTGGGTCTGGCCGGCACCAGCCGCAGCGAGTCCAATGACTGGATGCGCCGCGAGCTCAAGCGTTCCTTCCAGTGGCTGGCCGAACAGGGCGCAGCGCTGACGCACTACAAGACCTGCTCCACCTTCGACAGCAGCCCCGAGGTCGGCAGCATCGGTTGTGCCATGGAGGTCGCGCGCGGCGTCTTCGGCGAGACACCGATCCCACTGGTGGTGGGGGTGCCGCAGATGCGCCGCTACACCGTCTTCGGCGAGCTCTACGCCGCCTATCAGGATCAGATCTACCGCATCGATCGACACCCCGTGATGTCGCGCCACCCGGTCACCCCCATGCACGAGGCGGACCTGCGCCGCCACCTGGCCGCCCAGACCACTCTGCCGGTCGGCCTGATCGATGTGCCCGGCCTGGCCCTGCCGGATATCGACGAACGCGTGGATCACGCCCTCGCCGAGCATCCGGCGGTGCTGTTCGACGTGCTCGAACCCACCCATCAACAGGCGGTGGGTCATCAACTCTGGCGCACTCGCCCGCAGCAACAAGGCGGCAAGGGCGGCTTCGTGGTCGGCTCGTCCGGTGTCGAGTATGCCCTGCTCGCCGAGTGGCAACGCCTGGGGCTGGTGGAAGGTGGCGAGGACTTCACTCCGCCCCGTTCGGTCGAGCGCATCGCGGTGGTCTCCGGCAGCGTCTCCAGCACCACCGCACGCCAGATTCACTGGGCGGTCGAACACGCCGGTTTTCAGCGCATCGAGCTCGACGCCCGCAGCCTGGCCATCCCCGCCCATCGCAACGAGGCCATGGCTACCGCCATCCTCAAGGCACTGGATGCCCTGAGCAGTGGCCGCAGCGTCATCCTGCACACCGCCATGGGACCCGACAGCCACGACGACAGCCTGGCCACCGAATCCAGCCGCCACAGTCTGGGCAAGGCCCTCGGCGAGATGCTCAAGGCGCTGGTGGACGATCAGGGGCTGACCCGGGTGTGCGTGGCCGGCGGCGACACCTCGAGCCATGCCATCACCGCCCTGAACATCCATGCCCTGACGGTCAAGATGCCGCTGCCGGACACCCCGGGTTCGCCGCTGTGCCAGGCCCACAGCGACGACCCGCGCTACCAGGATCTAGAGATCGCCTTCAAGGGCGGTCAGATCGGTGGCGACGACTACTTCGAGCGGCTAAGGCGAGGACGAGCCCTGGCCGACCACGAGCACTGATCCGGCCGTGCCACCGGGCACGGCCACACCCAAGCGTCATCCCGCAAAGAGGAAACAACAATGACGACGACTGTACGCCACGCAACACGCCGCCCCGCCTTTCACCTCAAGCCCTGCCTGCTGGCCGTGGCACTGGCCGGGTTTGCCCTGCCAGCGGCTGCCGCCCAGACCATCACCGTCGGCCACACCACCTCGGACAGCTCTCACTACTCCGAGGGTATCGATGCCTTCAAGGCGACCCTGGAGGAGCTGTCCGACGGCGAATTCACGGTCAACGAGCAGCCCTCCGGTGCGCTGGGCGGCGAGCGCGCCATGATCGAAGGCCTGCAGATCGGCACCATCGACGCCGTTGTCACCTCAACCGGGCCGCTGGGCAACTTCGTCCCTGAGACCTACGTGCTCGACCTGCCATTTCTGTTCAAGGACTACGACCACGCCCGCTGCGTGCTGGATGGCGAGGTCGGCCAGGACCTGCTCGACAAGATCGGCGAGCACGATCTGGTGGGTCTTGCCTGGACCGAGAACGGCTTCCGCCACATGACCAACAGCCAGCGTGACATCGAGACCCCCGAAGATGCCCAGGGTCTCAAGATCCGCACCATGGAAAACGAGATGCACATGGCGGCGTTCAACGAAATGGGCGTGCATCCGACACCGATGGCCTTCCCGGAGCTGTTTACCGCGCTGCAGCAGGGCACCGTGGACGGCCAGGAAAACCCCATCTCGGTGATCCTCACCGGCAATCTGTGGGAGGTCCAGGATCGCCTGTCGCTGACCGGCCACGTCTATTCTCCGGCCATCATGCTGGCCTCGCCGATCCTCTGGGACGGCCTGTCCGATGAGCAGAAGGGCTGGTTCATGGAGGCCGCCCAGGCCGGCGCCGAGGCCACCCGAGCGATGGTGTCGAGACTCGAGACCGAAGGCGTCGAGGAACTCAAGGCCAAGGGCATGACCGTGGTCGATGACATCGACAAGTCCCAGTTCCAGGCCGCCGTCGAGCCCTCCTACTCGGTCTACACCGACGAGTACGGCTCGGAGATGCTCGATCGCATTCGCTCCAGCGACTGCGGCAGCTGATCGTCCACTGATCCTCGACTGACCTTCCCGCCCGAGCGCTCGCTACCTGCCGTTGGCGAGCGCTTGGGCGGTCAAGCCTGACCCGTCCTCGGGCCTTACCCGCGATGAGGAAAGCCCCATGCTGGATCTGTTCTTCCGTCTCGAGCGGGCCATCTCCCAGGTCGCCCTCTACGCAGCGGTGCTGATGTTGATCGCCTCGGTAAGCCTTGGCTTCTACCAGGTGCTGACCCGGTTCGTGTTCGACGCCCCCTCCACCTGGTCGGAGGTGATGGCCCGCTCCACCATGATCTGGTGCGTCTTTCTGGGCGCCGCAGCGACCTTTCGCGGCGGCTACATGATGGCCGTCGAAGTGATCTACAAGCTGGTGCCGACCTCCGCCCTCAAGGCGCTGGAGATACTGATCGCCACCTGCTGCATGATCGTTCTGGCGATCCTGGTGATCTACGGCTATCAGATGACGCTGCGCGTGCAGAACCAGATGCTCTCCGGCGTCGGCATCTCGATCGCCTGGATCTACGCCGCCATTCCGATCGGCGCCGCCTTTTCGCTGCTGTCGGTGATCACTCGACTGATCGCCCAGCTGACCGGACGCGAGACCATCGGCGTGGTCGATGCCGAGGCCCCCGCACACGTGCCTGAACCCGAATCCAGACCTGGTCCTGACACAGGCACCTCGTCCGGTACCGAAGGGAGGAAGCAGCCATGAACGCCGCTATCGGACTATCGCTGATCATCCTGTTCGCCCTGGGCGTGCCGATCGCCGTGTCGATCCTGCTGGCGTCGGTGATCGGTATCGAGTTCTTCACCCGTTTTCCGCTGCTGATGGTGCCCCAGCAGATGTTCGTCGGCATCGACAACTTCCCGCTGATGGCGATCCCCTTCTTTATCCTGGCCGGCAACCTGATGGCCGCCGGCGGCATCTCCCAGCGCCTGGTGGACCTGGCCAAGTCCATCGTCGGCGGGCTCCAGGGCGGGCTCGCCATGACCTGCGTGCTGACCTGCATGATGTTCGCCGCGGTTTCCGGCTCGAGCGTGGCCACCACCTTCGCCATCGGCTCCATCCTGATTCCGGCGATGGTGGCCCACGACTACCCGCGTCCGCTGGCGGCCTCGATCCAGGCCTCCTCGGCGGAGCTCGGCGTACTGATCCCGCCCTCCATCCCCTTGATCCTCTACGGCGTCAGCACCGACACCTCGATCGGGCGCCTGTTCATTGCCGGTATCGGTCCGGGGTTGTTGATCGGCTCGGCGCTGCTGCTGTTTCTGTACATCTTCTGCAAGCTGCGCGGCTACGGCCTGCGCGACCGCGAGGATCGCGCCGCCTTCACCACCTCAATGCGTCGTGCCTGGGCCGCTCTGCTGATGCCGGTGGTGGTCATCGGCGGCATCTATGGCGGGGTCTTCACCCCTACCGAGGCCTCGGCGGTGGCGGTGTTCTACGCCCTGATCGTCGGCGGTCTGGTCTACCGCGAGCTGCCGCTGTCGGAGCTGGTGCCGATCCTGCGCCAGAGCGTGATTTCCACCGCCACGGTGATGCTGATCATCTCGGCGGCGGCGCTGTTCAGCTTCCTGATCAGCCGCTCGGGGCTGCCCGGCGAGGTTGCCGCCTGGGTCACCCAGGTGTTCGAGAGCCCGGTCAGCTTCCTGCTGGCGGTGAACGTGATGCTGCTGGTGATCGGCATGTTCGTCGAGACCTCGGCGGCGATCTTGGTGCTGGCCCCGATCTTCACCCCCATCGCCGTGCAGTACGGCATCGACCCGGTGCACTTCGGCCTGATCGTGGTGGTCAACCTGGCGCTCGGCATGTTCACCCCTCCGCTGGGGGTCAATCTGTTCGCCGCCTGCGCCGTGGCCAAGCTGTCCATCGACGAGCTGATCCCTTGGCTTGCGCGCTTCGTGCTGGTGGTCCTGGCCTGCCTGATGGCGATCACCTACATGCCCTGGATCTCGCTGGGCCTGGTCGATCTGCTCTACTGATACCGATCACTGCCCCGGCCGCGCCGGGGCCCACCCCATCTTCCGCCCCTTCTCAGGAGTCGACAGCATGCACGCCCTCCCCCTCACTCCACCCACCGGCGCCCTGATCGGCGGTCACTGGGTCGATACCGCCGACACCCTCGAGGTGCTGCGACCGGCCAGCGGCGAAGTCATCGCCCGTATCGCCGCGTCCAGCGCAGCCGACGTCGATGCTGCGGTGGCCGCCGCCCGGGCAGCCTTCACAGGCGAGCTTGGCCAGTGGTCGACGTTCTCGGCGCGGGCGCGCAGTGAATGGCTGTATGCCTTCAGTCAGGCCATCGACGCCGACAGGGAGACCCTGGCCGCCCTCGAATGCGCCGACACCGGCAAGCCGATCAGCCAGGCCCGGGGCGATATCGCCGCCTGCGCGCGCTACTTCCGCTTCTACGCCGGCGCCGCCGACAAGCTCCACGGCGAGACCATCCCCTTCGATTCCGACTATGCGGTGATGACCCTGCGCGAGCCCTGGGGCGTGTGCGCCCAGATCATCCCCTGGAACTACCCGGCCCAGATCTTCGGACGCTGCGTGGCGGCGGCGCTGGCCGCCGGCAACACCTGCGTGCTCAAGCCTGCCGAGGACGCCTGTCTGAGCGTGCTGCGCCTGGCCCAGCTGGCCGTCGACTGCGGGCTGCCGGAAGGCGCGCTCAACCTGGTGCCTGGCCTCGGCCGTGAAGCCGGCGCAGCCCTGGCCGCCCACCCCGGCATCGATCATCTGTCGTTCACCGGCTCGCCGGAGACCGGCACCCTGGTGACTCAGGCGGCGGCGGTGCACCACGTGCCGGTGACCATGGAACTCGGCGGCAAGTCGCCCCAGCTGCTGTTCGCCGACGCCGACCGTGAACGCGCCCTGGACGCCGTGGTACGCGGGATCATCCAGAACGCCGGCCAGACCTGTTCCGCCGGCAGCCGTCTGTTGGTGGAGCAGAGCATCCACGATGAGGTGGTGGCGGCACTGAGCGAGCGTTTCGCGCGGTTGACCTGTGACGTCGGCGAGAACGACCCGGACTGCGGACCGCTGATCAATGAACGCCAGCGCGACAAGGTGATGACGCTGATCCAGGCGGCACAGGATGACGGTATCCACATCGCCGCCCGTGGACGCCTGGCCGACGACGCCCCCCGGGACGGCCACTTCGTGGTCCCCCACCTGTTGACCCAGGTGCCGCAAGGCCACGGCGTCAGCCGCGAGGAGCTGTTCGGGCCGGTACTGGTGGTCCAGGCCTTCGGCGACGAGGCCGAGGCCGCACGCCTGGCCAACGCCACCGACTTCGGTCTGTGCGCGGGCGTATGGACCACCGACGGCGGCCGCCAACTGCGTCTGGCCAAGGCGATCCGTTCGGGCCAGGTGTTCGTCAACAACTACGGCGCCGCCGGTGGTATCGAGCTGCCCTTCGGCGGCGTCGGCCGCTCCGGCCACGGCCGCGAAAAGGGCTTTGAAGGGCTCAGGAGCTATACCCGCATCAAGACCATTGCGATTCATCACGGCTAGACGTCGCTGGAAAAGCCTGGGCCTGACACAAGCAATTCCCGAGCGTGTCGGGCCGCTTCTCTCGACCACCGACCAGCAACCATCATCACCACCACAAGGAAAGGGACATGACCACCTCGCTTCACGTCGGCCTGATCGGCGTCGGCCTGATGGGCCACGGGATCGCCACCAGCCTGCTGCGCGCGGACCATCGCCTGAGCTTTCTCGATCACCCCGGCAATCAGCCCAGCGACGACCTGATCGACAAAGGGGCAAGCGCTCTGACCAGCGCCCGCGAGGTCGCCGAGACCGCCGATCTGGTGATCCTGTGCGTCACCGGCACTCCCCAGGTGGAAAGCGTGCTGTTCGACGAAGGCGGCGTGCTGGAGGGGCTCAAGCCAGGCCAGATCGTGGTTGACTGCTCCACCGCCATCCCCAGCTCCACCCAGGCCATCGACGCCAGGGTGCGCGAGGCCGGTGGCCGTTTCGTCGACGCCGCCATGACCCGCACCCCGAAGGAGGCCGCCGAGGGCCGCCTCAACCTGATCGTCGGTGCCGATCAGGCGCTGTTTGACGAGCTCAAGCCGCTGTTTGGCGCCTTCGCCGAGCACATCACCCACGGCGGCCCGGTGGGCGCCGGCCACACCCTGAAGCTATTGCACAATTTCGTCTCGCTGGGCTTCACCGCCGTACTGGCCGAGGCCAGCGCCGCCTCCCGACGCGCCGGCATCGACGACGCCGTGCTGCTCGAGGTGCTGGGCAACGGTGGCGGCGGCGGCGTGGTGCTCGAACGCCTGCGTCCCTTCCTGACCGACGCCGACCCTGCAGGCTTCCGCTTCAGCCTGTCCAACTCGCTCAAGGACGTGGGCTACTATCAAAGCATGTCCGAGGACCTCGGCGCCTCGCGCCAGCTCAGCCAGGCGATCACCCGGCTCTACCAGGACATCGTCGATGCCGGCCACGGTGAAAGACTGGTCCCGGAATTGGTCAGTCTGCTCGGCGAATCACAGTCAAAGCAGCCATGATGCTTGCGTCACACGTCATTTGACGGCGGCCACCCGCAAGCTGCCTGAGCGGATCAAGCGACGTCAGCGAGGGTGGCCATTGAAGATGCACAACAGCGATGAACGGTGGCGGTACGCGGCGATGACGAACGGGGCCGATCAACGGTAGCGAAACACTGAACCTTGCGGAGACCAGCATGAAGATCCAGCGTATCGATACCCTGCGGCCTGCGGCTCGTCCGTCGCTGATCTGGGTGCGCGTCCACACCGAGGACGGCCTGGTGGGCCTGGGCGAGAGCTGGTTCGGCACCGACGCCATCGACGCCGATGTTCATGGCCGCCTCGCTCCCCTGCTGCTGGGCGAGGATGCCTCCCGCATCGAGGCGCTGCATCGCAAGATGCAACCCTACGTGGGCTTTGGCGGCACCAGTGCCGAGACCCGCGCGCTGTCCGCCATCGACGTGGCCCTGTGGGACCTTGCCGGTCAGCGTGCCGGCCTGCCGCTGCATGACCTGCTCGGTGGCGCCACCCGAGCGCGGGTGCCGCTCTACAACACCTGCGCCGGCCCCGACTATGTGTCCAAGTCCGCCGAGGTACGCCCGGACAACTTCGGCATCAAGGGTGGCTCGGGGGATGACGGGGCGCCTCCCCGCTACGAGGACCTGGACGCCTTTCTCGAGCGTCCGGCAGAGCTCGCCGCAGAGCTTCTCGAGATGGGCATATCCGCCATGAAGATCTGGCCCTTCGACTTCGCCGAAGGCGCCCGCCACGGCATGTCCATCTCGCCTGCCGATCTCAATCGTGCACTGTGGCCGTTCGAGGAGATCCGTCGCGTCCACGGCGATCGCATGCGCCTGAAGGCGGAACTGCACGGACTCTGGAGTCTGCCGGCGGCGCGCACCATCTGCCAGGCGCTGGCCCCCATCGACCCGGACTGGATCGAGGACCCGCTGTGGATGGATCGCTTCGACCAGCTCGGCGAGCTGGCCGACACCTGCGTCCCCCTGGCCGGCGGCGAGACCCTCGGCGGCCTGGGGCAGGTTCGCGACCTGCTGCATCGTGGGCGCATCCACACCCCGATCATCGACGTGACCTGGGGCGGCGGCGTCAGCTTCGCCCGCAAGGCCGCCGCCCTGGCCGAAGCCGAGGGTCGCCCCATCGCCTTCCATGATTGTTCCGGCCCGGTGACGCTGGCGGTATCCACCCACCTGGCCATGGCGCTTGCCAACGTCGCCGAACAGGAATTCACCCGGGCCTTCTACTACGGCTGGTACGCCGACTGCCTCGAGGGCCTGCCACCGATCGAGGACGGCATGATCCGCGTCAGCGGCGAACCCGGGCTGGGCGTTCGCCTGAATCCCGAAATGCTCAAGGGCGACGCACTCCATCGATGTCTCAGCGAGAGCTAGATTCACTGACGCCCTGAACTCCATGTCGAGAAGCAGCCCTCACCACGAGAGGCGTCAGACGCCCCCGGCGCCTTTGCGGTAACCGCCATCCACGCATTTCGCCCGTTCCCGCATTCAACGTTGCCCACTAGTCGACTGGTCTATAGTATCGCGACATCGCTTATTAAGAGGCAGATGGTGTGCCAGTTACGGCATCCCGACCGTCCTCGCGTCCCCTGTTGCCTCAAGAACGGGTAAAAGGGACGCATACAAGAAAAATCAGAAGCACCAACGGACCCTGAAGCTACGCAATGAAACCAGCGAGGAACCAGCCCCCATGACCAGCTTCACCCTGAACGGCGAAGCGGTGAGCGTCGAGGTGGATCCCCAGACCCCACTGCTGTGGGTACTGCGCGATACCCTGGGCCTGACCGGCACCAAGTTCGGCTGCGGCATCGCCCAGTGCGGCGCCTGCACCATCCACTTCAACGGCTCGGCCACGCGTAGCTGCGTGCTGCCGCTGGCCGCCGCCGAAGGTGCCGAGATCACCACCATCGAAGGCCTCGACGCCGACGGCAACCACCCGCTGCAACAGGCCTGGCGAGAAGAGCAGGTGCCCCAGTGCGGTTACTGCCAATCCGGTCAGATCATGCAGGCGGCCGATCTGCTCAAGCGCAAGCCTTCCCCCAGCGATGACGAGATCACCCAGGGCATGAGCGGCAACCTGTGCCGCTGCATGGCCTACGTGCGCATCCATCGCGCGGTGAAACGCGCCTCCTCGCTTCAGCAGGGCGGCGTCGAGACCTTCGACCCCGCCTCCGCTACTGCTGCCCGCAGCGAAACCCGTACCAGCGCCGAGGAGCCCCGCCATGAGCCGGTTTGATGACACCCTGGCGGCCCATCGGGGCGCTTCCGCAGTCCGCAGCGATACGTCCCCGGCCGACCGAAACGCAGGCCCCGGCCTTAGCCGCCGCGGCTTTCTGATCGGCACCCTGGGCGCCAGCGCGGTTCTCGCCTTTGGCCTGCCCGGCATGGCCTTCGGCGCCGCCGACGCGGCCAGCGAGGCCCTGGCCAAGGGTCGCTTCGAGCCGACCCTGTGGTACGCCATCGACGCCCAGGGTCACGTCACCCTGCACTGCACCAAGGCCGAGATGGGCCAGCACGTGGGCACCAGCCTGGCCCGCCTGGTGGCCGAGGAACTCGAGGTCGACCCGGCGACGATCGCCATCGAATACGTCGACAGCGACCCCAAGTGGGGTTACATGATCACCGGGGGTAGCTGGTCGGTGAACCACAGCTTCCTGCCGCTGTCCCGTGCCGGCGCCGCCGGACGCCAGGCGCTGATCGAAGCAGGTGCGCGCCTGCTCGAGGTCGACGCCGCCGACTGCCAGGCCCGTGACGGTCAGGTCATCAGCGGCGACAAGCGCATCGGCTACGGCGAGATCGTTGCCAGCGGCACCCTGTCGCGCAGCTACAGCGCCGAAGAGCTTGAAGCCATCGAGCTCAAGCCGGCCTCCGAGCGCCGCGTGCTGGGCACCTCCGGCCGGGCCCAGGACATCCCCGCCAAGACCACCGGCGAGGCCGTCTTCGGCATCGACGCCAAGGTCGGTGGGATGCTCTATGCCCGCCCGGTGCTGCCGCCTACCCGTTTCGGCTCCCGCGCCACCTCCATCGATGACAGCGCGGCCCAGTCTATCGCCGGCTATCGCCAGACCATCCGTCTGGAGGACCCCTCGGGCCTGTGCCAGGGCTGGCTGGCGGTGATCGCCGACAACTTTTCCGCCGCCATGCGCGCCACCGATGCGCTGAAGATTGAATGGGAAAACGGCTCCGGCATCTCGATCACCGAGGCCGATATCCTCGATGAAGGCCGCCGTCTGACCCAGTCGCCGAGCCGTGACAACGGCGCCCTGTTCGTCGATATCGGCGAGGTGACGTCGACCCTCGAGCAGGCCGCGTCCGCCGAGGACGTGTCGCTGATCGATGCCACCTACACCACGTCCAGCGTGCTGCACTTCCAGCTCGAGCCGGTCAACGCCACCGTGGTCGAGCGCGACGGCCACTGGCACGTCCACTGCGGCAACCAGCAGCAGTCCGTGGCGGTGCCCCTGGTGGCCAAGGCGCTGGAAGTCGACGAGAGCCAGGTGACCTTCCATCAGTACTATCTGGGCGGCGGCTTCGGACGCCGTCTCTATGGCGACTATGCCGTGCCTGCTGCGCTGGCAGCCAAGGCCGTGGATGCCCCGGTCAAGATGGTCTTTACCCGCCCCGATGACAGTCGCATGGATTGCGTGCGCTCACCCTCGGTACAGAGGCTGCGCTCGGCCCTGGCAGCCGACGGCGCCATCCAGGCCAGCGAACACGCCGCCGCCGCCGGCTGGCCCACCGCCGATATCGCACCCGGCTTTCTCGGCGAATTCGTCGAGGGTGGCGGCAAGATCGATTCCTTCGCCATCAGTGGTGCCGACCACTGGTACGCACTGGGCGCCCAGCGGGTGTGGGCCCAGCAGAACCACAAGGCCCACGAGGCCTTCGTTCCTGGCTATCTGCGCGCGGTGGGGCCAGGCTGGACCACCTGGGCGGTGGAGAGCCATATCGACGAACTGGCACTGGCCGCCGGCCAGGACCCTGCCGAGTACCGCCGGAACCTGCTCAAGGCCGAAGGACGCAACGCCGGCGAGGCGCCCAACAGCGTCGGCGGCGCCGAGCGCCTCAAGACAGTGCTCGAACGCACGCTCGACAAGGCCGGCTGGAGCGAGCGCGACGCCCTGCCCGAGGACACCGGTCTCGG
>DJIP01000362.1:0-2171 GCA_002433675.1 Halomonas halophila | reverse complement strand
CGTGCCAGCGGCGAGGTGACCGTCGAGAAGCTGACCTCGGTGGTGGACGCCGGCACCCTGGCCCATCCCGACGGTGCCATGGCCCAGTTGGAGGGCTCGCTGCTGTGGGGGCTGTCGATGGCCCTGCACGAAGGCACCGAGTACGCCGAAGGCCGGCCTGCGGACCTCAACCTGAACAGCTATACGCCGCTGCGCATGCATCAGGTGCCGGAGCTGGACCTTGAATTCGTCGACAACGACCACACCCCGGTCGGCTTGGGCGAGCCTGGCACCTGCGTTGTAGCGCCGGCCATCGCCAACGCCATCGCTCACGCCACCGGCGTGCGCCTGCGCGACCTGCCGATGCGGCCGGAGGCGCTCAAGGCCGCACTGGGGGCCTGACCCGCCACCCGAGCGCCACGCTGATCGCGTGGCGCTCGTCACACACAGGACACGCTGACCATGCAACATCTGGATCTTAGGGTGGTGCGACGTGCCCTCGCCTGGCTGCGCGACGGGCGCACCCTGTGGCTGGCCACGGTGCTGTCCACCTATGGCTCCTCGCCACGCGAACCCGGCGCCTGGCTGGCTGCCACCCGTGACGGTGATCACGTTGGCTCGCTGTCCGGCGGCTGCGTCGAGGAGGACTTTCTTGAGCGCCTTGGGCAGGGTGATTTCGATACGCCGGTCAGGCGGGTGCGGTACGGCGCCGGCGATGGCGTCGACTACCCGGCGCCCAGCCTTCCCTGCGGCGGCGTGCTCGACGTCCTGGTCGAACGCTTCGCCCCCGACCAGGCGGCACTGGCGCACTTCTCCGCCCTGGAGGCGGCGCTGGAAGGACGCAAGCCGCTGATTCGCCGCGTCGATCTGGACAGCGGCGCGCGTTCACTCGTTCAAGACGATGGCCTGGGTGATCGCGTCGTTCTGGTCGATGGGAATGGTGAGGCCAGTGCGCAACTGCGCGTCGGCCCAGCCGCCCGACTGCTGCTTGCCGGGGTCTCGCCGGTGGCCGTCGCCTGCGCCCAGTTCGCCGTGGGGCTCGGCTTCGAGGTGATCGTCTGCGACCCTCGGGAAGGCATGCTGGAGTCCTTTATCGATGAACTCGGGGGCGCCTCCGGCAACATCGAGAAGGTGGCGACCCTACCGTCCCGCTTTATCGCCGAAGGCGGCTGCCATGCTGCCACGGCGGTGGTGGCACTGACCCACGACCCGCGCATCGATGATCTGGCGATGATCGAGGCGGTACGCTCCGAGGCGTTCTATATCGGAGTGATGGGATCGCTGCAGACGTCCCGGGCACGGGCAGAGCGGCTATCCCGCAGCGGTGGTCTGAGCGATGACGAGATCGCGCGTATCCATATGCCGATCGGCTTGAACCTGGGCAGCAAGACCCCGGCGGAGATCGCCCTGGCGGTGATGGCCGATATCGTTCGGGTACGCCGGGGCAAGGACCGCAATGCGCTCTAGCGGCCAGTCGGGCACTCCTGCTTCAACCCCCTCTCGTGAGGATGGCCGCCATCCGTCCCACGCCACCCCGCTGATCTGTGTAGTAGCGGCGGCGGGGCGTTCACGGCGCTTCGGCGCCGCGGACAAGCGCCATGCACGCCTCGAAGATGGTCGCCGGCTGCTGGCGGCAAGCCTTGCGGCGGCGGCCGAGCTGACCCCTCGGCGGCTGGTGGTGCTGGGGCCGGGCGAGAGCCTCGCCGACTGGGCCCGTGCACCGTCTGCCAGCCTCGAGCTGCTGTCGCTTGAACGTCCCAGCGACGCCCTCGGCGACAGCCTGTCGGCGGCCTTTCGCTGGCTGCTTCAGCAACGCCAGCAGCAAAGTCCTGAGCTCACCGCCGCGGCGGTATGGCTCGGCGACATGGCCTGGATCTCGGCGCCGACTTGCCGCCGGCTTGCCGCCAGCGCCAGGGCCGACCGACTGGTCCGGCCGCGCTTTCACGGCCGACCCGGCCACCCGGTGATCGTTGGCTGCGACTTCTGGCCCGAGATGACGCAGCTTCACGGCCAGGACGGCGCCCGAGCGTTACTACACCGCCACCGCCAGGCACTGCTCGAGATCGACGTCGATGATCCCGGCGTGGTGCGCGACCTGGATACCCCCGAAGACCCACGCTAGGCACCCTCGCTAAGGGCTCTCGCCAAGAACTCTCGCCAAGCCCCCGCGCTAGGCGCTGTCCGAAAAGTCG
>DJIP01000217.1:6041-17465 GCA_002433675.1 Halomonas halophila | reverse complement strand
CCCTCTCTCAGGCCACTGTCCGGCCTGGCGCTACTTGCGCGAGACGGCCTGATGGCGCTGCTGGGCTATCTCTTCACCCTATCCACCGCCTGGGTGGTGCTGGTGGCGCTCTAGCACGAAGCCCCCCTCTTTAGAGCAAAGCCGGCGCGGCCCACTCTCTCTGATCACTGTTCGGCCTGGCGCTACTTGCGCGAGACGGCCTGATGGCGCTGCTGGGCTACCTCTTCACTCTATCCACCGCCTGGGTGGTGCTGGTGGCGCTCTAAGCTTGGCCAACGCATCTGCCTTTCTCAGCCTGAGTCGAAACGATCGTGCTCTAACGCTGGTCGCAGGACCGGTCGATGGCCTCGAGCCATCTAGCCACCGCCTCGGCGCCACCGTCGGGCACGCCCATCACCCGATCGCCGAGGTAGGCCGCGCGACCAAAGCGGGGGTGCATATGGGCCGAAGCCTCGACGCCGCGCCAGGCCGCCTCGACCGCTCGAGTAAAGGCCTGGGATCCGTTCAAGCCCTCTGCCAGCGCGGCCTCGAAGGCCTGGCTGGCCGGCATCAGAGCATCCAGCATGGTGCGATCCCCCGGCGCAGCACCTCCGATCTCGGCGATAGCGTCACCGGCGGCCTTGAACGCTCTTGCCCAATCCTGCGCTGCGACCTCCCCTTCGCTCGGCAATGCCTGCGACGCACGCAGCAGGGCAAAGGCGTAGAAGGGACCTGAACTTCCTCCAATCGCCCGCCTCAGGGCCTCCCCGGCTCTGGCCAGGCAGTCGGCAGGCAAACCAAAAGCGCTGTCCGGCAGCTTGCGCAGCGCCTGGGCCGCACGCACCATGCTGGCCCCCAGGTCGCCGTCGCCGGCGGCACTGTCGAGCTCAGTCAAGCGTTCCTCGCTGGCCACCATGGCCCTCGCCACCGCCTCCACCGCACACTGAAGTCGCTCGCAGGGCGGCCCCGCCTCGTCGGCACCGGGCAGCGGCTTATCATTCACGCTGGCAGCCACGCTCTTCACCTCCACTGCCACCTCGGCATTGCCTGGCCAGATGCGTACCTCGGTCGGCGACGTCAGCAAGCCCTCGCGGGCTTCGTCGAGCACCATCAACGACAGCGAGCAACCCGGCATTTCCAACGCCGTCATGAAGTTGCCGCACCAACCCAGCACTGGCTCGGCCCCCAGTTCACGCAACCTGGTCAAGGCCCGTCGCGCCACGATGGCAAGCTCCATCGGCGGTGTACCGCCGAGACCATTGACCAGCACACCCAGGCGACGGCCCTTCACCGACAACGCCTGGCTCAGGGATTCCAGCATGCTATCGACGATGGTATCCGCCGGCAGCATGGCCGACTTGCGAACCCCTTTCTCGCCATGGATGCCCAACCCGAATTCGATCTCGTCATCACCGAGTTCGAACCCCGGCCGGCCGACCGCCGGCACCGTGCAGGCCCCCAAGGAAATGCCCATGGTCGCCACCGATTCGGCCGCTCCCCGAGCCAGCGCGGCGACCTCCTCGAGGGGGAGACCACGGGCCACGGCAGCGCCAGCGATCTTGTGCACCAGTACCGTACCGGCCACGCCACGGCTCTGCTCCCGGGGTAGTGAATCGCGCAGCGCCACGTCATCAGCAACCATCACCACCTCTACTGGAATCCCCCGGACCCTCGCCAGTTCCGCGGCAAGGCGGAAGTTGAGGCGGTCCCCGGTATAGTTCTTCACCACCAGCAGGGCCCCACGTGGTCCAGCACAGGCAAGAATCGCCGCCAGCACGGCATCGACACTCGGCGATGTGAAAACGTCCCCCGCCACGGCGGCCGTCAACATACCGCGCCCGACGTAGCCCGCGTGGGCCGGCTCGTGCCCGCTGCCACCGCCGGATATCACCGCCACAGGCCGACGCTCAGGGTCTTCAGGCAAGCCAGCGTCCAGCACCACATTCTCGTCATCCATCAGCGCCAGCCCAGGATCAAGGGCCACCATGCCTTCCAGCATCTCGCGCACGCTGCCCCTGGGGTCGTTGATCAACTTCTTCATGATGAGCCTCCTGCCCGACGGTGGATTCAGATTGGCAACATGGATGAGCCTCCGCCCCTTGTAAAGCCGGCCGACAAGACTCGCTTCCGCCCTTTACACACGGCCACGGTGCGCTGAAGCCAAGCGCAATCTCCTGAATTTTCCGCCATCCGAGACCATTTGTGCCCAAAAAACAGAAAAGTAGCGCTATCGCACAACCATGCTCATGGCCACCTGATCCTGGTCAAGAGCCAAGCCGTCTGAGGGGACTATTCTGATCCTGCCGACCACGGATTGGTCGAGCGACAAGTCAGCGACGGCATGGACGCCGTCGCACCGCTTTTCGGGGCAAGAGGTGGCATTCTGCCCCTCTTCCCAGCAGGGACCGATATGAAAACCTCTCGCCACGACCTGAAACTGTCCGACCCGCTTCACGACTACCTCCAGCACCCTTCCACACGACACGCCGTGGACGCCCTGCTCGCCCATGAGCTGGAACACCTGGCGGTCGGCATGCAGTGGGACGAACTCATCAACCACTGCAATACGCTGATTCTGGCGCATCAGATCCGCAACGATTATCTGGAAGTCCTGCTGAAGGCGTCGAAACGCATCTGGAAGCCATTGATCAAGGGCACCGTCTGGCGCGAACTCTCCATCGGCGAACTCGCCCCGGAACAGCAACCTAGCCCCCAGAACGTCTGGACCCAAGGATTGTTTCGGTGCTTTATCAACCGTGACAACGGCCAGCCACTGACCACACTCCTCAGCTGGCATCAGGGCGAAGGGCTGGTGGCCTCGTTCAGCATCGAGCCACGAGATGTCCAGGACATTCCGCCAGGGTGGGAGATCGATGGTCAGGACTCCCGCTACTGGCGGACCCAACCCGGCCTCGCCGAGTATCATCACTCTTCGCTGCTGGACATTTCATCGCTGGTGGGCCTGGCCGAGACCGCCATCACTGCTCTAAGTCAGACTGAAATCGAGCCATCGTGAACGAGTAAACAGGCGTCTTCCCCCTTCACCGCAACCACCGCATATCGGCGTTGCTCCATCTTGTATGGGGCGCCTTTTCTTCTAGCGGTCCCGCACAAATACTCGCTCTCCGGCAATCCAGGTTTCACTCACCTGGGTTTGCCAGAGTTCCGCCGGATCGACACGCAGAATATCGGTATCCACCAGCACAAAATCTGCCCACTGCCCCGGCATCAAGCCACCCAGGCTACCCTCCTGGTGCGCCGCGTAGGCCGCATCGACGGTAAAGCCACGCAGGGCTTCGGCCACGGTGAGCTTCTGTCCCGGCAGCCAGCCTCCTTCGGGCTGGTCGTCGCGGTCTTCCCGAGTCACGGCGGCGTGCAGACCGTAAAAGGGGTTGGCTGGCTCGACCGGAAAGTCGGAACCCGCTGCGATACGACTACCGCTGTCCATGAAAAAGCGCCAGGCGTAGGCACCGGCAAGACGCTCCTGGCCTAGCCGGTCACCGGCCATGTTCTTGTCACTGGTAGCATGGGTGGGCTGCATCGAGGGAATGACGCCAAGTTCCGTAAATCGCGGTATATCATCGACGCTCACCACCTGCGCATGCTCGATGCGATGGCGAAGCTCACGCCGCTGGGGGTCCTGCTCCAGGCTACGCGCATAAACGTCCAGAGCGACACGATTGGCCCGGTCGCCTATCGCGTGCATATTGGCCTGGAAGCCCTGGCTACTGACCTGATCGACCAGCGCCTGCAGGGCGTCCTGATTCTGGATCATCAGTCCGCTGGAATCGGGTCGATCACTGTAGGGCGCCAGCAGCGCCGCTCCTCTGCTGCCGAGGGCACCGTCTGCATAGATCTTGACGCTGCGAATATCCAGCCAGTCCTCGGGGTCGTCGTGGATACCCTGCGCGAGAATCTCGTCAAGCTTCGGGTCGCTCGATGACACCATCGGGTAGATGCGCACCCCCAACTCACCTGCATCGGCCCTGGACCGGTACATCTCAAGCTCGGCGGCGCTGGCGCCGGCATCGTGCATCCCGGTGATGCCAAGCTCCTGCAGATGAGCCACGGCGGTATCGAAGGCCTTGGCCATTTCCTGTGCACTGCGCGGGGGAATCTTGTCGGTGATAAGCAACTCGGCATTGTCGATGAAAACGCCGGTCGGTGTGCCGGCATCATCACGAAGGATCTCACCCCCTTCCGGTGCCTGGGTGCCGCCATCCACGCCTGCCATTTCCATGGCCTTGCTGTTGACCCAGATCGCATGCCCATCCACTCGACTCAGCACCACAGGACGATCGCCAACCACTTCATCGAGCACTTGCGCGGTGGGAAATGCCTTGCCGTCCCACAGCACCTGATTCCAGCCCCTGCCGCGAATCCATTCCAGGTCTGGATTCGCCGCGGCGAAGTCGGCGACTTCTCGGGCGCTCTGCTCGGCCGACGTCAGGCCCCGCAGTTCGACCTCGAGCAGGCCATAGCCGAGCCCCATCAGATGGCCGTGGGCGTCGATCAGGCCAGGCAACAGCGTGCGGCCTCCCGCATCGATCGTTGCCTGTGGTTCAGGATACTGCGATAGCAGTTGCTCATCGCCTCGTGCCACCACCTTGCCATCCTCGACGATAAGGGTGGTAAAGCTCACCAGTTGGCGATGGGCATCGAAACCGTAGCCGTTGGCATCATGAATCACGATGGTATCGGCACAAACACCAAGACTGGTGCCGGCAACCGACAACGCAAGCAACGTTTTATTGAGCATGGGTCCACCCTTTTATCTTGTTGTCATAAGGCCTGAATCAACTTACAGCCTAGCCAGATTGTCCGGCGGGGCCCTACGAGCCAGGGGAATGCAAGGAAGGTTTATTACTTACAAACACCGAAGAAAAAGGAGATAAACAGACTAAGACAGGACCACTAATCTGGCATACAACATCGGCACGTATTGTCACAGCCACCTACCGAGACGCGTTCGGTGCATGCCTTAGAATCAGGCTTGAGCGCCTTGAACATCTTGAGCGAATAGGACGGTCGACTTATCGAACGGGCTCACAAGACCGCCCCTCATAATCTGCTGACCCGAGCTTGGGCGATCTATCAGGTTGCCCATTGGGGAGGGGCCGCTTTGGTCTATCTCGAGTCGCTAGTGCCAAGACTACCGGCTCAAGCAAACTTGACGCCATCCACTGCCAGAACTAAGTTTCCGGCATCCACGCCCCTGGCAGTAAGCCATCCCATACATCCCGGGATGAGCCGAGCCCTGGGGCGTTTTCGTTTCTGGAGAACGGAACGTGCCAACAGCGATACGTGTAGACGGCGTCTACTTCATCAAGCGCTTCCGCCGGATAGAGCCCGCGAACGCCTACGACGCGAAACGGGCAGCTGACTGCCTGCACCGGTGAGCGGTCATGCATCGGACGCCCCCGGAATCAATGGCGTTTCCCAACCAGGAAAAGCATGGTCACTGAGGCAACCGACGGCATTGCGACTCGACGACATCCCGATGCCACAAACCACTGGTCGGCTTTAGTCGGTTGCATGGACTCATGACGTTCATCGCGACATGCGTTCAGGCTCTGACAAAAGGGAACTGCAGATAGGGGAAAACGAGCGTAAGGAGGGAATACACGAACTGCATTGGGAATGGTGCCGGTGGTCGGACTCGAACCGACACACTGTTTCCAGCGGCGGATTTTGAATCCGCTGCGTCTACCAATTCCGCCACACCGGCAACGGGCGAGGATTATACGTGGGTGGCGCCAGAGGTCAATTCCCCTGAGCCGCTCGGTGGCGCCTGTCGGGGCCGATGGCGCCGTTGTCGAGGCGACTCCCGCCCCTGCCGGACGCGACACCCGCCGCATCTCGCCCAGCACCGGACTCGGCCGCTGTCAGTCGAAGCCCCACTGGCCGGCGGTTTCGGCTCCCTTGCAGCAGTTGGGTCATTCCTTCATGTCTTGACCCTCGCCCGCTCGGGTTAGACCTTGGTAGACTGCGGCCCGCCTGCCCCAGGTCAACCAAGCCCCTGGTCAACGAGACCCGCGTCCAGCCCAGAATGGAGTCGCCCATGGCTGACACTCGCAATGAAGCCGTTCCCCATCCGTCCATCGCCAGCCGCATCGGGCTAGTGCTGGGTCCGCTGTTGTTGATCGCCACCCTGGTGCTGCCACCGCCCGGCGACATGTCCCATGCCGCCTGGGGCTGCGTCGGCATGGCACTGCTGATGGCCAGCTGGTGGTCCACCGAGGCGATCCCGATCCCGGTGACCTCGCTGATTCCCCTGGTGCTGGCCCCGGCGGTGGGCATCGGCAGCATCAAGGAGGTCGCGGCCAGCTACGCCAACCCGATCATCTATCTGTTCCTTGGCGGCTTCCTGCTCGGTATCGCGATGCAGACCTGGAACCTGCACAAGCGTATCGCCCTGCACGTGCTGAAGGTCGTCGGCAGCGAGCCCAAGCGCCAGATCGCCGGCTTCATGATCGCCACCGGTTTTCTCAGCATGTGGGTGTCCAACACCGCCACCTCGATCATGATGCTGCCCATCGGCATCTCGGTGCTGAGTCTGCTCGAGGATTCCGACCCAGATGAGCTGCGCCGCTTTGCCACCGCGCTGCTGCTGGGCATCGCCTATTCGGCCAGCATCGGTGGTGTGGCGACCCTGATCGGCACGCCGCCCAACGCCCTGCTGGCCGGCTACCTCGCCGATGACCGCGGCATCGACCTGGGCTTCGCCCAGTGGATGCTGGTCGGGGTGCCCATCAGCGTGGTGATGATGACGCTGACCTGGTGGTGGCTGTCCCGCGGCGGCTTCTCGCTGACCGTCGGCAAGGGTGACAGCGACAACCTGATCAAGGACCAGCTCGCCGAGATGGGCCCGATGAGCGCCGCTGAACGTCGTGTCGGCCTGCTGTTTCTGGCCGCGGCGGCGCTGTGGATCCTGCGCCCGCTGCTCAATGACATGGGCGCCTCCTGGCTGTCCGACACCACCATCGCCATCGTCGCCGGCATGGCGCTGTTCCTGATTCCGTCCGGCCGGCGTTCCGGCGAGGCGCTGATGGTGTGGGAAGACGCGGTGAAGCTGCCCTGGGGCATCCTTCTGCTGTTCGGCGGCGGCCTGGCGCTGGCCGGCGCGATCAGCAAGTCGGGGCTGGCCGAGTGGATCGCCAACCAGCTGTCGATCCTCGGCGCCCTGCCGGTGCTGGCAATCATTGGCGGCGTGGTGCTGGTGATCATCTTCCTCACCGAGGTGACCTCCAACACCGCCACCGCGGCGGCCTTCCTGCCGCTGCTCGGCGCCCTGGCGCTGTCGCTGGATCTGCCGGTGATGCTGATCACCGTGCCCGCCGCCATCGCCGCCAGTTGCGCCTTCATGATGCCGGTGGCCACACCACCCAACGCCATCGTCTTCGGCACCGGCCATATGAAGATTCAGTCGATGATTCGTGCCGGCTTCGCCCTCAACCTGATCAGTACAGTGGTGGTGACGCTGATGGCCTATGGACTGATCCTGCTGCTGTGGTAGCCACTCCGATGGCCCCTGGCCATCGACCCGGCTGCGCTGCCCGTCACCCGGATAGCCGATTCGGATTGACGCTGATGGCGTGGTCGTGACACAAGATCGACGCCGTTTCCTGACGTGGCGGTCAGGAAACGGTATCCTTGTGCGCCTTTGGCATCCTTCATCCCGCCTGACGACTTGCGAATTCCCATGCAGCGCGCCGACTTTCATTTCGAGCTCCCTGAAGAGCTGATCGCCCGTTACCCGTCCGACGTTCGCAGCGACTGCCGCCTGCTGTGCGTCGACGGCGCCAGCGGACAACTCGACCACCGCCGTTTTCCCGACCTCGAGCAATTGCTCGAGCCCGGCGACCTGCTGGTGTTCAACGACACCCGCGTGATTCCCGCCCGCCTGCACGGCCACAAGGCCAGCGGCGGCAAGGTGGAAATGCTGCTCGAACGGCCGCTGGACGCCCATCGGGGGCTGGTCCACCTGCGCTCGAGCAAGTCGCCCAAGCCCGGCACCGAGCTTCACTTCGAAGGCGGCATCCAGGCGGTGGTCGAAGGCCGCCGCGACGCCCTGTTCGAGCTGCGCTTTCTCGGCGACACCCCGATGATCGCGCTGCTGGAACGCCACGGTCATATGCCGCTGCCGCCGTACATCACCCGGGACGACGAACTGTCCGACCGCGAACGCTACCAGACCGTCTACGCCCGCCGCGACGGTGCGGTGGCCGCGCCGACCGCCGGGCTGCACTTCGACGAGCCGCTACTCGAGCGGCTGGCCGAGCGGGGCGTCGAGTCCGCCTACGTGACCCTGCACGTGGGCGCCGGTACCTTCCAGCCGGTGCGCGTCGACAATATCCACGAGCACCACATGCACAGCGAATGGATCGAGGTGAGTGACCAGGCCTGCGCCCAGGTGCGCGCGGCCAAGGCTCGCGGCAACAAGGTCATCGCCGTCGGCACCACCAGCGTGCGCTGCCTGGAGACGGCCAGCCAGTCGGGCGAGATCGCGCCCTTCTCCGGCGACACCGACATCTTTATCTACCCGGGCTACGAGTGGCGCTGCGTGGACGCCCTGATCACCAACTTCCATCTGCCGGAATCGACCCTGCTGATGCTGGTGTCTTCCTTCTCCGGCTACGACACCGTGATGAAGGCGTACCGCGAGGCGGTAAAGGAGCGCTACGCCTTCTTCAGCTACGGCGACGCCATGCTGCTGACGCCGGCACGCTGACCCTATTGCCAGACGGTGGCTGCTCGGCCGAGCGGTCCACCGTCGTCAGGCCCGAATCAACGCCCCCAAGGGGCACGGAGAAACCCATGCGCGAGCAATGCTTCATGCGCTTCGACAAGCTGGCCGAGGACGGCCGGGCCCGCCGAGGTCGCATCACCTTCCCCCGCGGCACCATCGAGACCCCGACCTTCATGCCGGTGGGTACCTACGGCACGGTCAAGGGCATGACCCCGGCCTCGGTGGAAGAGATCGGCGCCGAGATCATCCTCGGCAACACCTTCCACCTGTGGCTGCGTCCCGGTACCGAGGTCATCGAGGCCCACGGCGACCTGCACGATTTTGCCCAGTGGCACAAGCCGATCCTCACCGACTCCGGCGGCTTCCAGGTGTTCTCGCTGGGCGAGACGCGCAAGATCACCGAGCAAGGCGTGCACTTCCGCTCACCGGTGGACGGCTCTAAGGTGTTCATGGGCCCGGAAGAGTCGATGGCGGTGCAGCGCTCGCTGGGCTCCGACATCGTCATGATCTTCGACGAGTGCACCCCGTACCCGGCGACCCACGACGAGGCGCGCCGCTCGATGGAGATGTCGCTGCGCTGGGCCCAGCGCTCCCGCGATGCCCACGGCGACTCGCCGTCGGCGCTGTTCGGCATTATCCAGGGCGGCATGTACCCGGATCTGCGTGAGGCTTCGCTCAAGGGCCTCGGCGACATCGGCTTCGACGGCTACGCCATCGGCGGACTGTCGGTGGGCGAGCCCAAGGAAGAGATGATCAAGGTGCTCGACTATCTGCCCGAGTGGATGCCGGCGGACAAGCCGCGCTATCTGATGGGCGTCGGCAAGCCCGAGGATCTGGTCGAGGGGGTGCGCCGCGGGGTCGACATGTTCGACTGCGTGATGCCCACCCGTAACGCCCGCAACGGCCATCTGTTCACCGCCGAGGGCACGGTCAAGATCCGCAACGCCAAGCATCGCCACGATACCCGCCCGCTGGAAGACGACTGCGACTGCTATACCTGTCAGAACTTCTCGCGGGGCTATCTGCACCACCTGGACCGCTGCGGCGAGATGCTCGGATCGATGCTCAACACGATCCATAATCTGCGTCACTATCAGCGCGTCATGGCCGGTTTGCGCGGTGCTATCGAAGCGGGTACATTGGCTGACTTCGTGGAAGGGTTCTATGCCAGGCGCGGCCTGCCGGTACCCCCCGCCCCGAATTGATGACCCGGTCGGCAGCCGCCGGCCGTCAGACTCCCTTTCCCTCACGACTTCAGGAGACCGTCGTACATGTTGGACTTCTTCATCTCCCCGGCCCTGGCCCAGGATGCCGGCGCTGCCGCCGGTGGTGGTATCGCCCAGATCGTGATGCTGGTCGGCTTCGTGCTGATCTTCTACTTCCTGCTGTGGCGTCCCCAGGCCAAGCGCGCCAAGCAGCACAAGCAGCTGATCGCTGGTCTGTCCAAGGGTGACGAGATCGTCATCGGCGGTGGTCTGATGGGCCGCATCACCCGGGTCAGCGACGACAGCGAGTTCCTCGCCATGGAAATCAGCGAAGGCACCGAAGTCAGCGTGCAGAAGAATGCCGTGGCCGCCGTGCTGCCCAAGGGCACTATCAAGTCCATCTGATTGGTGTCATTCCCCTTCGGTCCTGTGCGGCCGAAGGGGGCCCCATGCTGACGCGGGGGGAGCCGATCGGTCGGCTGTCGCGCGTTGGCGAGGCAGCCGCACCCTTCGCTTTGGAAAGTCCCCGGAGCACCTCCTGAACGCCCCCGGCTTTCCCTTATTTGTCAGCAACCTGAGGGCAGAGCCCCGATGCTCAATCGTTACCCTTTATGGAAGTACCTGCTGATCCTGGTGGTACTTCTTGTCGGCCTCGTCTACTCCCTTCCCAATCTGTTTCCCGAAGACCCAGCGGTCCAGATCAGCAGTGATCGTGGCGAGCTGAGCCTCTCCGAATCCCGACAGCAGAGCCTCGAACAGGCCCTGGCCGAGGCGGACATCGACGTCAAGACGGTGGAACAGGAGCCCAACAGCCTGCTGATCCGGCTGAAAGACGCCGAGGACCAGATCCCCGCCCGTGACCTGATCGCCCAGCAGCTCGGCGAGGACTATGTGGTCGCGCTGAACCTGGCGGAGTCCACCCCTGAGTGGTTGTCTTCGCTGGCGGCCTCGCCCATGACCCTTGGTCTGGACCTGCGTGGTGGCGTGCACTTCCTTTTGGAAGTGGACATGGAAGCAGCGGTCAACCAGCGTCTCGAGGTCAACGCCAGCGCGATGCGCGAGACCCTGCGTGACGAGCGCATCCGCTACCGCAATACCGAGATCGATGGCCGCACCATCTCGCTGGACTTCATGAACGCCGAGGACCGCGACGCCGCCGAAACGCTGATTCGCCGCGAATTCCCCGACTTCCAGTACCAGGACGTCGAGCGTGAACGCGGCGCCAGCCTGGCGATGACCCTGACCGACGCGTCCGTGGACGAGATCCAGGACTATGCGATCAACCAGAACCTGACCACCCTGCGCAACCGCGTCAACGAGCTCGGCGTGGCCGAACCGCTGGTGCAGCGCCAGGGCCCGGATCGCATCGTGGTCGAGTTGCCCGGCGTACAGGACACCGCCGCCGCCAAGCGTATCGTCGGTGCCACCGCCAACCTGGAGTTCCGCCTGGAGGCGCGCACCGACACCCCGTCCAACGAGACCGAGGCGCTG
>DJIP01000217.1:0-5654 GCA_002433675.1 Halomonas halophila | reverse complement strand
GACAGCGTGTCCAGCGCCAGCCGCGGCTTCGACGAGAACGGTCGCCCCCAGGTCAACATCAACCTGGACGGCACCGGCGGCACCCTGATGAACCGCGCCACCCGCACCAACATCGGTCGCAACATGGCGGTGGTATTCATCGAGCACAAGACCCGTGACCGTACGGTGATGGAGGACGGTAAGCAGGTGACCGTGCGTGATCCCTACACCGAGCGCGGCATCATCAGCCTGGCCACCATCCAGAGCGCGCTGGGCAACAGCTTCCGCATCACCGGGCTGGAATCGCCCACCGAAGCCGGCGAGCTGGCACTGCTGCTGCGCTCCGGTTCTCTGGCGGCACCGATCTACTTCGCCCAGGAACGCACCATCGGCCCGAGCCTCGGCGCCGACAATATCGAGCGCGGCATGCTCTCGGTACAGATCGGCCTGCTGCTGGTCGTGCTGTTCATGTTGATCCGCTACAAGGTGTTCGGCGTCATCGCCAACATCGCCCTGGCGTTGAACCTGACCCTGCTGGTCGCCGCCATGTCGATGCTCGGTGCCACCCTGACGCTGCCCGGTATCGCCGGTATCGTCTTGACGCTGGGCATGGCGGTCGACGCCAACGTGCTGATCTTCGAGCGTATTCGTGAGGAGCTGCGCACAGGGCTGTCGGTGCAGCAGGCGATCCACGCCGGCTACGAGCGTGCCTTCAGCTCCATCGTCGACGCCAACATCACTACCCTGCTGGTGGCATTGATCCTGTTCTCCATCGGTACCGGCCCGGTCAAGGGCTTCGCCGTCACCCTGTCGCTGGGCATCCTGACCTCGATGTTCACCGCCCTGCTGGTGACCCGTGCCATGGTCAATCTGATCTACGGCGGCAAGCCGGTGAAGAAGCTATGGATCTAAGCCCATGTCCACTTGCACACAACGGGGAGAGGGTATGAAACGCCTCACCAACCTGAATCTCGACTTCATGGGCCAGCGCAAGATCGCCTTCACCCTGTCGGCGATCCTGATCCTGGTGTCACTGGTGTCACTGGTGGTGCAGGGCCTGGCCCTGGGCCTCGACTTCACCGGCGGCACCCTGGTCGAAGTCCGCTACGCCACCGCCCCGGCGCTGGACAGCGTGCGCGGCGCCCTCGAGGGGGCCGGCTTCAATGACGTCTCGGTACAGACCTTCGGCGCCGCCAATGAGGTACTGATTCGCCTGCAGCAGACCTTCGAGGCCAATGTCGGCGACCAGGTCGTGGGCCTGCTGGCCCAGAGCGGCGCCCAGGTGGACCTGGTGCGTGCCGAGTTCGTCGGCGCCCAGGTAGGCGGTCAGCTGCGTGACCAGAGCGGCCTTGGCATGCTGGTCGCCCTCGGCGTGGTCATGCTCTACGTGGCCTTCCGCTTCCAGTACAAGTTCGCCATCGGCGCACTGCTGGCGCTGGTCCATGACGTGATTATCGTGGTCGGCGCCTTCTCGCTGTTCCAGTTGGAGTTCGATCTGACGGTGCTGGCCGCCGTGCTGGCGGTGATCGGTTACTCGCTCAACGACACCATCGTGGTCTATGACCGTATCCGCGAGAATATCCGCAAGTCGCGTATCGACGACATGCCGGCGATCTTCAACGAGGCGATCAACCAGACCCTGTCCCGCACCCTGGCGACCTCCGGCACCACCCTGCTGGTGCTGCTGGCGCTGGCCTGGCTGGGCGGAGACATGATCCACAACTTCTCGGTGGCCCTGCTGATCGGTATCGGCGTGGGTACCTTCTCGTCGATCTACGTGGCGGCGGCCCTGCTGATCAAGCTCAAGCTCCAGCGCCGCGACCTGATCCCGGAGAAGAAGGAAGACGCCGAGGAAGAGCAGCTGCCCTGACATCACCGCAACTGCCCCTCGAGGCCCCGTCGTGGAATATCCACGGCGGGGCCTTTTCCATTCCTGGGCCGCTACCAGGGTGCGGCGAGCCGGCACCGCTGCCAGCCGATCTCTCAGTTCACTTCGAAAACCATGCCGCAACGCGAGATAGGTCGTTTCCTTCCAGAAAATGCCCGCCGTCACTTGCCCTGGCCAGCGCCCCCTTTCATGCTTGTCATCCACCCCATTAAAACGTGACGAGGCCGCATGTTCCTGCTGATCGCCTTTGCCGTACTGTCCATCGGCGCCTCCTTCCTGTGTTCGGTACTGGAAGCGGCCATCCTGTCGCTGACACCGAGCTATATCGCCCAGGTCCAGGAGACCAACGAGCCGCTGCACAAGAAGCTGAACGCCCTCAAGCGGGATATCGATCGCCCGCTGGCGGCTATCCTGACGCTCAACACCATCGCCCACACCGTCGGCGCCACCGGCGTCGGCGCCCAGGTCGCGGTGGTCTTCGGCGAGGCCTGGCTGGGCGTCGCCTCGGCGGTGATGACGCTGGCCATCCTGATCCTCTCGGAGATCATTCCCAAGACCATCGGCGCCACCTTCTGGCGCCAGCTGTCGCCCTGGCTGCCGCCCATCCTCAACACCCTGATCCTGCTCCTCAAGCCATTCATCTGGATGTCCGAACAGATCACCCAGCGCATCGGCGGCAATGCTGCCGACACCGACATGCGCGGCGAGATCAAGGCACTGGCACGCATCGGCCTGGACGAGAAGGCACTGGACCAGGATGAAGCCAGGACCATCACCAACATCCTCAACCTGCACGAGATCAAGATCAGCAAGGTGATGACGCCAAGAACCGTGTGCGTCACGGTGCGCCCATCGATGACCGTGGCCCAGTTCGAGCAGGAACTGGTGCGCTCGCCGTTCACCCGCTTTCCGGTGATGGACGGCGGCGAACAGGCCATCGGCTATGTGCACAAGGCCGACGCCTACCAGGCGGATGAATCCGTGGACATGAAGGAGATCATGCAGGACGCCCCCTCGGTGCAGGCCGACGACAGCGTCGAGCATGTCTTCACCATGATGCTCCGGGACCGCCAGCATCTGGCGGTGGTCTATGACGACCACGGTACCTGGGTGGGGCTGATCACCATGGAGGACGTGATCGAGACGGTGCTCGGCCAGGATATCGTCGACGAGACCGACAACGTCACCAATATGCGCAAGTACGCCAAGCAGCGCTGGACCCAGCGTCGGCAAGGCCGGTCAGCCAAGACAGACTCCGGCGACCCGGCCAGCCAGGGTTCCTGAACCCAGCGCCAGGGAGCGTTCGCCAGTACGCAACGCAACGTAGCACGGCGACGCTCCCCCTTTGATCGAGCATTTGCGATAACATCTCCATTGAAAATGATTATCAATGGAGAAATCATGTACAAACCTCTTGCCATCGCCGCCCTGCTCAGCGTCACCGCCCAGGCCTGGGCGCAACCGGTGCCGGAAAGGGTCGCCGCCCTCGACTACGCGGCCCTGGATATCCTCGACAACCTGGCGCAGCGCGAGCGTATCGTCGGCGTCGCCCAGGCAACATTGCCCGACTATCTGTCCGACTATGCCGACGACGCCTTCACCGACGTGGGCACCCTCAAGGTCGCCGACATGGAGGCCCTTGAGTCGCTGTCACCCGATGCCATCCTGATCAGCGGGCGTCTGGAAGCCGAACGCGAGAACCTGGAAGCCCTTGCGCCGGTCTATGCCGTGGCGACCGAGGGTGAGGACACCTGGAATCAGCTCGAGCACCGGGTCGACGATCTGGCAGCGTTGTTCGATGCCCAGGACGCGGGTGAGCAGGCGCTTGCGGACCTGCGCCAGGCGCTCGATCAGCGATTGGCCGAGATCAGCGGGACGCCGAAGGTGCTGGTGGTCGTCCACAACGACGGAAAGCTTATCGTCCAGCACAACGCCATCGTGCATGACCTGATGGGGCTGGCCTCGCCCGAACTTCCCGAGAGCGTCGAGAGCGTGACGCGCGGTGAGCGTACCTTTACGCCGCTGACACCGGCGCAGGTCGCTGCCACCCAGCCCGATCTGGTGTGGGTGGTGGACCGCAGCGCCGCCATCGGCCAGTCGCCCCTCGATGTCGAGGCGCTGACACAGGCCATCGGTGATGACAAGGCCATCGCGGTCGGCTCGCCGCGACTCTGGTATCTGGCGGGTCAGGGCCTGGACAGCACCCGCCTCCAGGTCGAAGAGGTGATGGCCGCGCTGTCACGCTAAGCTCCGCATCCCCGTTCACATCACGCCTCCATGAACAGCACCCCCGCGGCCTGGCCTCGGGGGTGTTGTCGTTGGCAGGCCGCGAGCCGCCCTGGCCCTCCATAGCGACCGTCAGGAGCCCCTGTCCAACCACCAGCTTCCCCACCCTCCAGTGGCCGTACAGCCGCTACCCCTGGCGAGGTATGGCGCGCCAGGGCATGCCATCTAGCCTTAAATGGCATACCAAATAACTCATCAGGCATGCCGAACGGTGGCGTACACCATGACCCTTCATCTGCTGCAGGACATCGCCCCTCAGACCCCCTTGTCGGATCCGTTCTCCCCGGCAGCGGCACAGAGTGCCGTACTCGAATTGGATGGCGCTCGCCTGGTCGCCGTGGCCACCCTGCCACAGCGCGCAAGAGGCGCCATCGGCAAGCGGGAAACCGCGATCTTCCGCCAGGCCATCGCCACGGCCAGCGAACGTCGTCTGCCGCTATTGATGCTGATCGACTCGGCCGGTGCCAAGGTCGACGAGGGCGTGGCGGTGCAAGGCAACTTGCGTGCTGTGATCGGAGAACTGCTGGTCCAGCGCCAGCGCATCCCCGGGATTCTGGCGGCGCTGGGACGCCACACCTTCGGCGGCGCCAGCCTGATGGCCATGTGTGCCGACCAGCGCCTCTATACGCCAGGCAACCGCCTGGCGATGAGCGGGCCTCGCCTGCTGTACGCCCGCAACCCCGACCCGCGTCGAGTGGACGCCATCATCTCGGCGGCGTCCCGGCTCAGGCGCGACCCCGACGGCCACACCACCAGCGGGACACCGGCAGCTCTGCGCGACGACATCGCCAGGTGGCTGGCCTCGCCGCGTCGCTGCTCTCTCAACGTCCATCCCGAAGCCGACGGCGGCGAGTCGACACCGTCTGCACGGGAGAACCCGTCGCAGCTGAACCAATCGCGGGTAAGCCAGTCGCGGCGGGGACAACAGGCACGGATCGACTGCCACGGCAGTGCCCCGCCGGATCACCTGGCTCTTGCCGACCTTGCCCTGGCCATCGGGTGTCTCCCCGCTGGGCTTTCGCTGATACTGCGCTGTCAGTGGAGCTGTCACAGCTTGAGGGCCATCGATGAAGCCAGGCTACAGAGCCTGGCGCTAGTGCGTCTGGCCAGCACCATCGAGCACCGGGTTCGCTCGGGTGCTGCCGTTGAGCTGGCAATCGATGGCGAGCTCTCGGGTGGCATCTATCTCGCCCTCGCCGCCTGCGCAAGCCAGGTGAGGCTCACCGCCCGAGGCCGCGTTCGCAGCCTGCCCTCGCGGGTAGCGGAGCTGATCACGCCTCGAGGCGATCATCCACAAGCCAGCGCGGAACACCTCCACGCGCTTGGCATCATCGATACCCTGGAGGTCCGGGATGAACACTGAGACCAGCTGCCGCAACGTCTTTCGGATGTTCCAGGATGTCGCCGAGCGGGCGGGGCATGGGCCCCTGCTGACCTTAGCGCCAGTCGACAGAGCCTCCCGCGGGGCTTCCAACAAAGCCTACAGCGGGGCTTCCAACAG
>DJIP01000237.1 GCA_002433675.1 Halomonas halophila | reverse complement strand
TTCGACTACTGCTGCGTCCACGCCGCCTTCGCGATGCGCGATGATGGCTACGAGACCATCATGGTCAACTGCAATCCCGAGACCGTGTCCACCGACTACGACACCTCTGATCGTCTGTACTTCGAGCCGGTGACCCTGGAGGACGTGCTCGAGATCGCCGACAAGGAGAAGCCGGTCGGGGTGATCGTGCAGTTCGGCGGTCAGACGCCGCTGAAGCTTGCGCGGGCGCTCGAGGCCGCCGGTGTGCCGATCATCGGTACCACCCCGGACGCCATCGACCGCGCCGAGGATCGCGAGCGTTTCCAGCAGATGATCGACAAGCTGGGCCTCAAGCAGCCGCCCAACGCCACCGCCAGAAGCTTTGACGAGGCCTTCAGCAAGGCCGAGGCGATCGGCTACCCGCTGGTGGTGCGCCCGAGCTACGTGCTCGGTGGGCGCGCCATGGAAATCGTCTATGACGCCAGCGAGCTGGAGAACTACATGACCCACGCGGTCAAGGTCTCCAACGACTCGCCGGTGCTGCTCGACCACTTCCTGAGCGCCGCCATCGAGATTGACATCGACGCGGTGTCCGACGGTGAGCAGGTGGTAATCGGCGGCATCATGCAGCACGTCGAACAGGCCGGTGTGCACTCTGGTGACTCCGCCTGTGCGCTGCCGCCGTACTCGCTGCCGGCCGAGGTTCAGGACGAGATGCGCGAGCAGGTCAAGCGCATGGCCGTCGAGCTTGGCGTGAAGGGCCTGATGAACGTTCAGTTGGCCTGGCAGGACGGCGAGATCTACGTCATCGAGGTCAACCCGCGCGCCTCGCGCACTGTGCCCTTCGTGTCCAAGTGCATCGGTACCTCGCTGGCCCAGGTGGCCGCCCGTTGCATGGCCGGCGTCAGCCTCAAGGAGCAGGGCTTCGAGCGCGAGATCGTGCCGCACTTCTACAGCGTCAAGGAAGCGGTATTCCCGTTCAACAAGTTCCCCGGGGTCGACCCGATCCTGTCGCCGGAGATGAAGTCCACCGGCGAGGTGATGGGTTCCGGCGATACCTTCGCCGAGGCCTTCTACAAGGCTCAGCTCGGTGCGGGTGAGGCGATTCCGGCGCTGAGCGGCGATCGCAAGGCGTTCCTGTCGGTTCGCGAACCGGACAAGGCGGGTGTTATCGAAGTGGCGCGTTCTCTGGTAACATTGGGCTTCACACTCTGTGCGACCCGAGGAACGGCGGCAGCCCTTGAACAGGCTGGTCTGCCCGTTGAGGTCGTCAACAAGGTTTACGAAGGCCGGCCACACATCGTCGATTCCATCAAGAACGACGAGATTGCCTATATCGTCAATACCACCGAGGGCCGCCAGGCCATCAATGACTCCTCGGTGATCCGCCGCACCGCACTCGCCCGCAAGGTTCCCTATGCCACGACGCTGGCAGGGGCCAGTGCCGTTTGTTTGGCGCTCGAGTACGGCAATGCCGTGACCGTGCGGCGGCTACAGGAACTGCATGCAGGAGCGAATACATGAACAAGGTCCCGATGACCGTCGCCGGTGAGCAACGCCTGCGTGAAGAGCTCGAACAGCTCAAGAGCGAGGCTCGCCCGACAGTGATCGCTGCCATCGCCGAAGCGCGTGAGCACGGCGACCTCAAGGAGAACGCCGAGTACCACGCCGCTCGCGAGCAGCAGGGCTTCATCGAGGGGCGTATCCAGGAGATCGAGGGCAAGCTGTCCAACGCCCAGGTCATCGACGTCACCAAGCTGCCCAAGACCGGCAAGGTGATCTTCGGCGTGACCGTCGAGCTTCTGAATCTGGATACCGACGAAGAGGTGACCTACCGCATCGTCGGTGAGGACGAGGCCGACATCAAGCAGCGTCGCATCTCGGTCACCTCGCCCATCGCCCGCGCCTTGATCGGCAAGGAAGAGGGCGAAGTCGTGCTGGTCCGCACCCCTGGCGGTGAGGTCGAGTACGAGATCACCGGCGTCGAGCACATCTAGACCCGGATCCTTCGATCCAGACGACACCGCCCCGCCAGGGAGACCTGGCGGGGCGGTGTATTTTCTGGCGACAGGCTCGTCGGCGCCCAGTGGCGGCGCAGCGATGCCGGTGCGTCAGCGGCGGCCGTGATGGTTCTCGAAGCGGGTGATATTGGACAGCTTCGGGTTGGCCTTGGGGTTCTTGCGGTACAGCAGGGCCACCTTGCCGATCTTCTGGATCAGTTCGGCGCGGCTCTGGGCGACGAGTTCGTCGAGCACCGCGGTGCGATCGTCGCGGTCGGGGATCGCGAGCTTCACCTTGACCAGTTCGTGGTCATTGAGGGCTCGCTCGAGCTCGGCCAGCATGCCTTCGGAAATACCGTTCTCCGAGGCCGTCACCACCGGGTCGAGGTGGTGGCCGATGCTGCGCATTGCTTTCTTTTGTGCCTGTGACAAGCTCATGGTATCTTGCTTCATTCCGTTTTGGCCGTAGGGCGCGTGACAGCACATGGTACGGGGATTCCCCGTGCGGTGAAAGCGCTTGTGCATGACAATCTCCAGGCAGCCGTTCGCCGGCGGTGGCAAAGCCGCTCGATGCGTCGTGCAGCCCACCCATCGGTTCCTGCGGCGAGCCTCCCCGCCACGCGGTTCGG
>DJIP01000225.1:13996-23346 GCA_002433675.1 Halomonas halophila | reverse complement strand
CTGCGCTGGTCGTTCATGGGGCCCTTCGAGACCATCGACCTCAATGCGCCCGACGGCGTGGTCGACTATGGCAACCGCTATGGGCCGCTGTATCGCGACGTCGACCGCGAGCGCGGTGACGACGATCCCTGGCAAACCACGACCCTGGCGACACTCGACCAGCAGCGCCGTCAACAACTGCCGGCCCAGCACCTGGGCGAGCGACAGGCCTGGCGCGACCGACGCCTGATGGCGCTGATCGCCCACCAGCAGTCCCAGACCAACGACTGACCCGGGCCAACGACTGACCCAGACCAACCACTGCCCACCTTACCCGCCTATCCATCATTCAAGGACCCGACCCATGGCAAAGCAACGCAAGGTCATCATCACCTGCGCGGTCACCGGCGCGATCCACACCCCGTCCATGTCGCCGCACCTGCCGGTCACCCCGGAAGAGATCGCCGAGGCAGGCATCGCCGCCGCCGAGGCCGGCGCCTCGATTCTGCACCTGCATGCGCGTGATCCCGACAACGGCAAGCCGACCCAGGACCCGGCCATGTTCGAGCGCTTCCTGCCCCGCATCAAGGACGCCTGCGACGCGGTCATCAACCTCACTACCGGTGGCAGTCCGCACATGACGGTGGAGGAGCGCATGCGCCCGGCCATGGAGTTCAAGCCCGAGCTTGCCTCCATGAACATGGGCTCGATCAACTTCGGGCTGTTCCCGATGCTCGACCGCTACGCGGAGTTGGAGCACCAGTGGGAGCGTGAGCACTTGGAGAACAGTCGCGACCTGGTGTTCAAGAACACCTTCGCCGACATCGAAAAGGCGATGACCCTCGGCGCCGAGAACGGCACGCGTTTCGAGTGCGAGTGCTACGACATCGGACACCTCTATTCCCTGCGCAACCTGCTCGACCGCGGCGTCATCGGCGGCCGCGTGTTCGTCCAGAGCGTGTTCGGCATCCTCGGTGGCATCGGCCCTCACCCGGAGGACGTGATCCACATGCGGCGCACCGCGGACCGGCTGTTCGGCGACGCCTACGAGTGGTCGGTGCTGGGCGCCGGCAGCAGCCAGATGCGCATCGCCGCCCAGGCCGCCGCCATGGGGGGACACGTGCGGGTCGGGCTCGAGGATTCGCTGTGGCTGGGCCCGGGCAAGCTGGCCGAGACCAACGCAAGCCAGGTCACCAAGGTGCGCGAGATCCTCGAGGGCCTGTCGTTTGAGGTGGCGACCCCGGACGAAGCGCGACAGATGCTCGGACTCAAGGGCGCCGACCAGGTCGGCTTCTAGGGAGACGGACGATGACCCTGTATCGACTCGGGGGCAAGGCCCCCGATATCGCCGCCAGCGCGCTGGTGTTCGACGAGGCCACACTGATCGGCGACGTACGCCTGGGTGAGCGCGTCAGCGTGTGGCCCGGGGCCGTGCTTCGTGGCGACAATGCGCCTATCGTGGTGGGAGACGACAGCAACCTGCAGGACGGCTGTGTGGTTCACTCGGACCCCGGCTATCCGGTTACCATGGGACGCCAGGTCACGGTGGGTCACCTGGCCATGCTGCACGGCTGCCGCATCGGCGATGACGTGCTGGTGGGAATGAATGCCACGGTACTCAACGGTGCCGACATCGGTGACCGATGTATCATCGGCGCCGGCGCGCTCGTCACCTCGGGCAAGCGCTTTCCCCCTGGCTCGTTGATCGTCGGCAGTCCAGCCAAGGTGGTCAGAGAACTGACCGAGGACGAGATACAGTCGGTGCGCGACAATGCCAGCGTCTACACCGACAAGATCGCCGCCTATGCGTCTCTGGAGCCTGTCGAGCCGGCGTGATCGCCGGCCATTTCTGCCACCCGACACGACATGACTCGATGAAAAAGAAATCCGTCACCTCACACGATGTCGCCCGTCTTGCCGGGGTCTCGCAGTCTGCCGTCAGCCGGACCTTTTCCCCGGATGCCAAGGTGTCGGACAAGACCCGCAAGAAGGTCATGGAAGCGGCGCGGCAACTGGGCTACCGGCCCAACACCATCGCCCGCTCTCTGATCACGCGATCGAGTCGCACCGTCGCGGTGGTCGTCTACAGCCTCGAGAATCCCTTCTACAGCTATATGCTGGAAAAGGCGTCCCGCTTCTTCAAGCAGCAGGGTTACCACCTGCTGCTGTTCTCGGCGTCGAGCAGCGACGGCTTCGACGACGTACTCGACGACATTCTGAGAAGCCAGGTCGAAGGCATCCTGATGCTGGCGATCACCCTCAATGACGACCAGGCGGCTCTGGTCTGCGACTACGGCATTCCGGTGGTGATCATCAACCGCACGGTCGACTACGCGGGCATCAGCCAGGTCGCCTGTGACAACTTCCAGGGCGGCTACTGGGCGGGCCGCCACCTGGTCTCGCTGGGCCATCGCCGCATCGCCTACCTGTCAGGCCTGGTCGATTCCTCCACCGACATTCAGCGTCGTGCAGGCTTTGTCGAGGGCCTGGCCTCCATGGGGGCCGCCCTGCACGACAGCGGCATCGGCCACTATCAATACACCAGCGCCTGCCAGGCCACCCGTCTGCTGTTCGCCAGCACCACGCCACCCGACGCCTTGTTTGCCGCCAACGACCTGATGGCCATCGCCGCCATGGAAGTCATCCAGAGCGAGTTCTGCCTCAAGGTGCCCGAGGACGTCTCGGTCATCGGTTTCGACGACGTGCCCATGGCCGCCTGGCCGAGCCACTCGCTGACGACCCTGCAGCAGCCGGTACAGACCATGATCATGCGTGCCACCGAGTTGCTGCTGGCCCAGATCGACCAGCCGGACACCCCACCACAGCAGATCACGCTGCCGGTCACGCCGATGCTGCGCGGCAGCGTCAGGCGCCCTTCAGGCGACGTCAACGACACCTAGCGAAGCGATGCCCCTATCGCCATCCGCCGACGCATGCGTGAGCATGCGCCGGCGGATGGGCCAGCGCCTATTCCACCTCGAGCTGTCCATGGTCGATCAATCGATCGAGGAAGGCGTCGCTGGATGCTCCGCCCATGCGCACGCCGGCCAGGACGATAAACTGATCGGCGCCGGCGCCGTGTGCGCCGATACCACCTTCGGACTTGACCGCGATGACGGTATCGTCACCCTCCTGACGGGCGTGCAGGAAGTCCGACACCTGATGGTCACGGGCGTCATCGAGCAGATCAGACAGATCGAGCCGGTCTGCCTCAGGGTTGCGTGCGGTGTTGCCCAGGGTGAAGTCCTTGATCTCGTCTTCTGCAGGCCTGCGCACACTGCCCGCATCCCCCGCCTCGTAGCCAAAGGTGTCGGCGCCAAAGCCGCCCCACATCACGTCGCCACCGCGACCGCCGATCAGCACGTCGTCACCACCACCGCCAATCAGCACATCGCCCCCCCCTTGCCCAAGCAGGGTATCGTTGCCGCCATCGACACGGTCTGTATCCATCAGCTCCCGGTAGTGGTCCTGGATATAGGCAATGATCTCGGCATCGCTCGCCTCGGCGCCATTGCCATGGTGAACCGACCACTTGAGGAACTCGGTCAGCCCTTCGTAGCCGAGGCCGTCGTGGCTGCCGGCGGCAAAGCTCTCGTTGGTATCGCCGTCTCTCCAGCGAAGGTGGTCGGAGTTGACGGTGTCGCCAAACAGAATATCGGCCTTCACCCCGCCGGCAAGCACATCGTCACCGAGCAGCTCGAGCGGTGCGTCGGGGCCACCCTGCGCCAGCGCGGCGTTCAGTACCTCCTGGGTGTTGACGATGACCGACTCACCGGCGGGTGACGTCCACTCGGTACCGTCCTGCAGGGTGATGGTGCGAGTCCCCTGGGTCTCGGTATTGTCGAAGATGTCCAGATAGTCCTTGCGCAGCAAACCCGCAGGATCCGGCTCCCCCACTACCTCTTCACCGATACCGAAGGTATGCACTTCGGACAGCCGACCGAGTTGAAGGAACTGTTGATACGCCTTGTGGACAGGGGTAAAGGCCCCCGCCACATCGCTCTCCACGATGTGTCCACCCTCCCGGTAGGAGGTTGGGAGACCATCGGTCAGGAACATGGTCAGCGACCTGTCACCTTCATCTTCCTTTGCGACATGGTATTTTCTGGCGGCGGAGAGGGCAGCCTGATAGTTGGTGGAGCCCTGGGCGGCCGCACCGTTGACGTAAGCGATAAGGCCAGCCACGTTATGTTCGTTCAGACCATCGACCGCTCTGGGTGAATGCGCCTTTTCGTCAAAACGCACCACTTGTACGTCGACATTCCCGTCGTGCCCCGCCAGACGGGTAAGCAACAGATTGACGTTCTGCTGCAATAGCTGTAGCCGAGTCAGACCATCGGTGCCGGACGGCTGGCGCATGCTGCCGGACTCGTCGATCAGGATCGAGATATTGTAGTCGACACCTGATGCAATCAATCCCTGCTTGCCGCCCAGGTCGCCGATCAGGACGTCATCACCCGGGCCGGTCGACCCATGATTATCCCCGTTGTCACCGACATAGAGTTCACCATCTTCCCGGCCCGCCATCACATCGACCGTCAGTGACGCCGAGGTGATATCACCGTCGCCATCGGTGCCGTTGTAGTCGATCACTGCGTCACCGGCGAAACCCTGGTGCGGGACGAAGGTCAGGGTGCTGTCGGGGTTGATGGTGACGCTGCCGACGCCAGCACCACCCTGAACGCTGGCCCTGATGACACCGCCCGGGCCATCGGCACCATGCTCATCGTTGGCCAGCACATCCACACGCACCGGCGTGCCGCTGGCGGTAGTGGCACTGTCGTCATGGGCGATTCCGCTGTCGTCATCGATGATGATCTGCACAGCTCCGTCAGCGCTGTCACCGTCTCCATCCGTGACGGTGTAGCCCACCGTGAACTTGATATCGTCTTCAAACGCGCTGCTGCGGTGGTCCAGCGGACCCTCGACAAACAACTTGTAATAGGGACCTGTTGCAGGGCCATGCAGTATCCAGATAACGCGGTCACCGTTGTTGTCGAAACCTTCCAGCGAACGACCGCCACCACTGAGCTGCCAATTGATCGGGACGCCGCCGGAGGTCAGTGCCGGCAGCCCGGCGGTGTGCCAGGTGAAGGAACGCACGCCGTCGTTACCGACGTCATAGTTCAAACGAGCGGCGGTAAAGCTCTGGGAAGTCAAGGCGTCCCCTACGCCACCTTCAATGCCGCCGGGCAGGCCCTCTTCGTCAACCACCGACCTGATCAGACCGGCGGTCGGGGTATGGTCGTGTGGACTGTCGATCGAGGTGTAGGTGCTCACATTGTCTGTGTCGGTGTCGGTATTCATGACAGTCTCCTGTCCTTGGGTGGGTCGAAATTCGCGTATGACTCCTTGAAGCTAGGCGGTCGGTACCGACCTCGACACTGGACTGGTGGCCACCACTTTTCGCCCCATTACTCCTTGATATCTGACGCCAGCCGCGACTTTCATAAAAAACCGACACTTGCGAATCAGCAAAAAACCACTTCGCACTTAAAGCCACACGAAAGAAAATTCACGAAATGCGCTACCGACTGATAAAAAACAACTTTCTATTTTTCCACCGATTTGAAAATATGAGATTCCGGCATCGAAAAACTCGAAACAACACAGTTCTGTAGTCCGGATCAGCGCCGGCGCTGCCCTGGCTTATAAAGCCAACAGATCACCTTTCCCGTCACCACCACCTTTTGTAACATTGATCGATCAATATTGACCACGCGACAGGACAAACACCCATCAATCATCGAGAAATCGAGGCAGCGTTTCAACCGGCTTACCACCAGTAAAAGACGCAAAAAATATCGCGATAGCCGACAAGACATCACCCGGCCAAAGGCCGGGTGATCGAAGGGAATCATCGCTGGAGTGATCCACCGCTTACTCTACTCCACTGCCTACTCCACCAGCAGCGCGGCCTCCTGGCCGATGCGCTCCAGGGTGGTATCGCCTGCGCCCGGCACCGGCGCCGTTCAAGACCAGCGCTTGTTCGCTGTCTGCGCCGCTGGCACTGCCGCCACAGCGCCATTGGGATGATCACCCACGCCTTTATGAGGCTGTCGCCGCACGGTGCTTGAGCAGGCTGATACCGGTCACCGCGCCGAGAATCAGCAGCATGCCCCCGACCTGAGGCAGGGTCAGGCTCTCGTCCAGCACCAACAGCCCGAACAAGGTCGCGGTGACCGGTTCGACCATGGCGACGATGGAGGCCATGGTCGGCAGCGTGTAGCGCACGCCGACAACGTAGCAGAAGAACGACAGCGCGCCGCCCAGCACACCGACCAGCAGAAACAGCGAAACGTCTGAAGACGCCGGCACCGAGGCCAGCGTCGAGAAATCTGCCAGCGGCAGGATCAACAGGGCCGCGGTGGCCAGCGCCATCGGCAGGGCCGCCGTGGCCGAACCATGCAATGCCGCAAAGCGAAAGCCGAAGATGAAGAAGGCGTAACCGACGCCTGCCAGTAAACCGGCAGCGATGCCAAAAGGCGTCACCACCCCTGCGTCGGCACGATAGATGCCGGTCAACAGCACGATACCGCCCATCACCACCGCCATGGCCAACCACTGCACCAGTGACGGACGCTCGGCCCCGGTGAGGAAGGACACGACAAACACGAAGATCGGCGCGCTATACATCAAAGTCGCCGCCACCGCCACGCTGCTCTCGCTGATACTGATGAAGTAAAAGGTGAAGTTGGCGGCGATACCACAGCCGGCAAGCATCGCCCACATCACCATCCGGCGGTTGACCGTCGGTCGGCCGCGCCGCCACCAGGTCAGCGCCAGCCAGACGAGCATCACGCCCACCCCCACCAGCGCTCGCCAGAAGGACACCGCCTCAGGCGTCCAGTCGCGCTGCAACAGCAGGCTGCCGAAGCCGCCGGCGAGCCCCCACTGCAGCGACGCCAGCATCACCAATAACGTCCCTGTCATTGCCATGACATGCCCTCGCTTCGAACCAATGAGTTCTCGGTCGGGCGTCACTGCCCAACCGGATCCCAGCGTAGGAAATGATCTCGTTGTGTCCTAGAGGCGCGGCAATGACTTCGTGTAAGCCTCATGTACCTTCGGTCCCGTGGCGACACCTTCGGCTAGGGCAACCCGCGTCACCTCACCCCAGCAGCGCCTCGATATCATCGAGCAACGCCTGGGACACCCAGGCGCCACGGGATTCACTCAGCGCCCGCTCACGGTAACGACGCTGGGCCGGCAAGCGTGCGCCCTGCCCCAGCAGCTCGTCGAACAAGCGCTCGGCCCTGGCCATGTGCGCCTCGCTGGTGGCGCCTGCGGTGCGCGCCGGGTCGATGGCGATGATCAGTTCGCCGTGGTATGGAAGCCCTGCGCGACCAGCGTCGTGCTCGCTGGACTCGACGCTCAGCAGGTCACCGATCATCGGGCCGGCGATCAGCTCGACCATTAGCGCCAGTGCCGATCCCTTGTGCTGGCCAAACGGCAGCATGGCGCCGTGATCCAGCACTTCCGTTGGATCGGTGCAGGGCGCCCCGTCGCGATCGACCCCCCAGCCCTCGGGGATCGGCTTGCCCTCACGGCGATGCAGCTCGATGTCGCCCCGCGCGATGGCGCTGGTGGCAAAATCAAACACCAGCGGCTCGCGCCCTGGCCTGGGCCAGCCAAAGGCCAGCGGGTTGGTGCCCAGAAGCGGGCGACTGCCGCCGTGGGGCGCCATGTAGGCCTGGGTGGGGTTACAGGCGATCGCCACCAGGCCCTGTTCCGTCAGCCGCTCGAGCTCGACCCACAGGGCGGTGGAATGCACGCAGTGATTGATCGCCATCAGCGCGACCCCGGCGTCGCGGGCCTTGTCCACCAGCAGCGGCAGCCCCAGCTCGAAGGCCAGCGGCGAAAAGCCACCGCCAGCATCGACCCGCACCACCCCGGCGGCCACGTCTTCGACCTCCGGCACGGCGTCGGCGACCACAGCGCCCTGGCGCAGCGTCTGGACGATCCCCAGCAGACGGTAGAGGCCGTGGGAGTGACTGGCATCCATCTGCGCCGCCACCAGGGTCTCGCCGAGGGCCCTGGCCTGCTCGGCACTGAAGCCTTGGTGCTCCAGCACACGGCGACTGAGCGACATCAGCGCCTCGCGGGTCAGGTAGGCCCCGTTGTCGACGGTGGTGTCGGTGTCCTTCATGGGGGCGTCTCCTTTTTCAGTGTCCGGGGTCATTTCCACGAGGGGCCACTCAACTGCTCGGGTAGCCACAGCGCCAGCGACGGGAAGCTGAGTACCAGCGCCAGCACCACCAGCTGTACCACGATAAAGGGCACCACCCCGATGTACATGTGCTTGAGCGTCACCTCCGGCGGCGTGATCGCCCTGAGGTAGAAGATCGACGGTGCCAGCGGCGGCGTCAGATAGCTAGTCTGCATCACCACCAGGAAGGCCACGCAGAACCAGATCTCGTCGAAGCCGAGTGCACGCACGATGGGCATGGCCACCGGGATGACGATCAGCACCACCGAGATCATGTCGAGCACGAAGCCGGCCAGGAAGGCGATCAGCAGGATCATGCCGAGGATCATCCAGGGGCTCATGCCGGTGTCCATCAACAGCGACTGCACCGTGGCCATGCCACCGGCGGCGAAAAACACCCCGGCGAACATGTTGCCCCCCAGCACGATCAGCAGAATCATCGCCGAGATATTCAAGGTCCGCTTGGCCGAGTTCCACAGCACGTCCAGCGTCAGGTTGCGATAGGCCAGCGCCAGTACCACCGATCCCAGGGCGCCGCAGGCGGCCGCCTCGGTCGGCGTGGCGATGCCGAGCAAGATCGTGCCGAGCACCGTCATGATCAGCGCCATGGTCGGCAGCAGCGCACCGAAGGTCATCTTGAGCTTCTCGCCGAGGGTCGCCCGCTCGGCATCATCCTGCGCCATGCGCGGCGCCATCTCCGGCTTCAAGTAGGCGATCAGCACGATGTAGAGCAGGAAGAACAGCGCCATCAGGAAGCCAGGGAACATCAGGCCGCTGAACAGCGACCCCACCGAGACGCTGGCCACCGGGCCCAGCACCACCACCGTGATCGACGGCGGGATCGCCGTCCCCAGCGAGCCGCTGGCACAGATGGTGCCGGACATCAGCGACTTGCTGTACTGATGCTTGAGCATGACCGGGATGGCCAACAGCCCGATCACCGCCTCGGTGGCACCGACCACACCACTGGCCGCGGCGAACAAGGTCCCCATGACCACCGCGCCGACGCCCAGTCCCCCCGGCAGCCGACGGGTCCAGAAGTGGATCGCGGTGAACAGCCGCTCGGCGATACCGGAGCGCTCGAGCATGGCGCCCATGAAGATGAACAGCGGCACCGCCGCCAGGATCGAATTGGAGGCGGTGTCCTCGATCTTGGTCAGCA
>DJIP01000225.1:2497-13607 GCA_002433675.1 Halomonas halophila | reverse complement strand
GCGATCGGAAAGCCGGCGATGATGAAACCGATCAAAGCCGGGAACATCACCAGCGCAAGATAGTCGCTCATGCCGCGCCCCCTTGTTCGGGCGTGCGCCCTTGCATGATATGAATCGCCTTGAGGATCTCGGCCACGACCTGCAGCGCCAGCAGCACGAAGCCGGCCCACCAGGTCAGAAATACGGGCCAGATGACCGGGTTCCAGGCCGAGCGGCCGGAGCGTTCGTTCGAGGCGAAGGCCTCCAGCGCATACTGCCCCAGCTCCCACACCAGCCAACCCAGCACCGGCAGAAACAGCAGGTAGCCCACCAGGCGCACCGCTGCATTGGTGCGATCCGACCAGCGCAACGTCAGTAGATCGACGCTGACGTGCTGGCCCAGGCGCAGGGCGTTGGCCATGCCCAGCATGAAGATGGCGCCCATGACCATGTAGCTGACCTCAAAGGCCCACAGGGTCGGGCGGCCCAGCACGTAGCGGCTGAACACCTCATAGACCAGGGCGGCGATCAGCGGAAAGGTCAGCATGGCGCCCAGCCCTCCCGCCAGGCGGGTCAGCCGCTCGATAGCGTGAATAAGCTTCATCTCGTTTGCCCACAGGTGGTGGTAAAGACAGCGGCCCGACCAGGCAGCAAGGGAGTTAGCTCCTGCTGTCTGGCCGGGCCGCAAGGCGTGTGGTCAGTCGCGACCCATGGCACCGATCGGCAGGCGATACTGCTGCCAGTTGGTCATGCCGGCCTTGAACTCACGCTGGGACTCGAGCACCCGGGCAAACCACTCGTTGCTCTCGGCGTTCTCGTCTTCCCACTTGCGGGTCTCTTCATAGATGGCGTCGATGAACGACTGATCCAGCTGAACGATCTCGTTGGGGCCTTCGACCAGCTCCTGATAGGCCTCGAGGTCGGCGTAGGAGCTCGCAAGCCAGGAGTCGAACACGCTCAGCTTGCCGGCCAGACGCAGCAACTCCTGCTGTTCGCCGCTCAGCCCATCCCAGGCGTCCTGGTTGACCTGGCACTCGAGGAAGCCACCCGACTGATGCACCCCGGGCAGGATCACGTACTGCGCCACGTCCTGGAAGCCGGTGGGCTTGTTCATCTCGGGGCTGCCCCACTCGGCGGCGTCGATCACGCCACGATCCAGGGCGTTGTAGATCTCGCTGCCCGCCATGACCACGGTGGATGCACCCAGCCGAGAGGCAATCTCGGCCCAGGCGCCGGAGGTGCGCAGGCGCAGACCCTGGAAGTCCTCCAGCGTCTCGACCTTCTTGTTGGAATGCAGGAATATCTCGGTACCCAGAATCGAACAGGGGAAGGCCACCACATCGAAGACGTCACGGCGGAACTCTTCGTAAAGCTCCACGCCGCCGCCCTCATACATCCACATCATGAACTCTTCCGGCGTAAGGCCGCTGGAATGCCCGGCCAGCAGCGCCGCGGTGGGATCGGTGCCGTAGTCGTAGTTGACGTAGTTGTGGCTGACCTCGGCCACCCCGGCCTTGACCGTATTGGTGACCCGCAGCGCCCCACCCAGGGTGCCACCGGGGAATACCTCGATGGCGATGTCGCCGGCCGTCAGCTGGTCGACGTAGTCGGCAAACGTCTGGGCATCGCGCTCAAGCCAGGGACCGCCGCCCCAGGGAGTCGCCATCTTCCAGTTCATTTCCTCGGCACTTGCACTCAGCGAGGCACCCGCCAGCGCGGCCGCCAGGGCGACACCGCCCGCCACTCGATTCAGTTTGTACATTATTATCCCCATTGGATTTTCTTGTGGAAATTCGGAGCGCAATGACCGTGCTGGCAAGCGCTTTGGTGACTCCGGGATCACGCCGGAGCACCCGCTCACACGCACATACCTTGCTATTGTCGCGTTCGTGAATGAGGATTGCATATACGCAATATTCAGTCAAAATTATAAAAAAAGACCAACAATCAACGCTTTTTCTTGAAAAATCCGAGACAAAGGCGTCGGAGGCCAGCATGAGCGACATCGTCACCCCGCCCCCACGCGTCAGGGAGCGCCCGCGCAAGGCAGGTTCCATCGGCACCAACCTGAAGGCACTCAGAAGCGATAGGGGCCTGACCATCGCCCAGATGGCCGAGGCCTCGGGCAGTTCCGCCGCCAGCATCTCGCGCATCGAGAACGGCCGGCTGTCCCCGACCTACGACGTGATCGTCAAGCTGGCCGCCGCCCTGGAGGTGGATGTCAGCGAACTCTTCTATCACAACGAACGCAGCGCCCTGAGCGGCTGGCGTACCCTCACCCGGGCGGGTCAGGGCCCCGTGGTCGAGACCCCCAACTATCGCTTCGAACTTCTGTGCAACGACATGGTGGCCAAGGACTTTCTGGTGTTTTCCACGACGGTGCTCAACACCAGTATCGAGGAGTTTGGCGAGTTGCAGCGCCACGCCGGGCATGAGCAGATCGTGGTGCAGCAGGGTGAAGTGGAGGTATGGACGGAGCACTACGAACCGACCCGGCTCAAGGTCGCCGACAGCATGTCCTTCGACAGCCAGATGGGCCACGCGGTGATATCGGTCGGCGACGAGCCGGCGCGGATACTGTGGATCTGTACGTCCTGAAAGGCCCGATAGCCGTGCGGCTCGTGGCGACGCCGAGCCCCATGCGCCTTGCGCCGCCCCGGAACGAGCGCCGGCGTGGTCGGCCACACAGGGGCCGACCACGCTAGGTGCCCGAAGCACTTGCGTACAGGCAGACGAGCGATGGCTCAAGTGCGAGCGACGCCAGGCATCAAGCCGACAGCGCTGGCTCCCGTTCGGCAACGGCCGCGGGCTTGAGCCCGCCAACCAGACCGGATGCCAGGGAAAGCAGGTGCTCATCGGCCCAGCGATCGGCGATCAACTGCACGCCGATGGGCATACCATTGCTGCCCTGCCCGATCGGCAGATTGAGACAGGGCACCCCCAACAGGGTCCAGGCGCGGCAGTAGAGTGGATCGCCTGTGGCCTCCAGCCCCAACGGCGCCTCGCCCGTGGCGCTGGCTGCCAGGATCGCATCGACCTGGGTGTCGAAGACCTGCGTCAGCGATTGCCGGGCACTGGCGACTGCCCGCATTGCCTCGCAGTAGCGCATCCAGCTGATGTTGCGCCCTTCTTCGATCAGCTCAACCAGCTTGGGGCCCATCTGGTCCGCGAAGCGGTCGTACTCACTGGCCAGGGTGCCCGCGGACTCGTAGGCCATGACCACCCGCTGATGTTCGACCAGTTGTTCAAAGTCATCACCGAGCGCCAGCGGTACGATCTCGGCACCGGCCTCTTTCGCCAGCGCTTCGGCGTCGGCAATCACCTTCTGCACGTCGGGCGCCAGTGGCTGGCCTGCCGGCAGGCTGAAGGTGCCGATGCGAACGCCGACAAGGCTTTGCTGCGGGGCGATCTCGGCCGCGCCGGTCAGACTGGTGAATACCGTACAGATGTCGCCGATGCTGCGCGCAAACCAGCCGAGGGTATCCAGCGAGGGGGCGAAGCCCCTGACGCCTGCAGTGCTGAGCGTATTGAACGTCGGCTTGAAACCATAGACGCCGCAATAGCTGGCCGGACGAATCATGCTGCCGGCGGTCTGCGTACCGAAGGCGATGGGCACCATGCCCGCCGCCACGGCGGCGGCCGACCCACTGGATGAGCCGCCCGGCGTACGCGCTTCGTCGTGGGGATTGCGGGTCTTGCCCGGGGTGAAATAGGCGAATTCCGTCGATACCGTCTTGCCCATGATCAGCGCGCCCTGCTGCTTGAGCAAGGTGACCAGGGACGCATCGACCAGCGCGCCGGCAGAACGCAGGTAGCCGCCGGTTCCCCAGGCTGTCGGCAGGTCCACCGTATCGATGATGTCCTTGATCCCCACCGGCACACCGTACAGGGGGCGATCCGCCAGCGCCGGATCCAGCGCCGGCGGCGACTCGGCAAGCGCCTCCCAGGCCCCTACCGAGGCCTCGCTGTGTTCGATTGTTGCTGTGCACTCGTGCCACCAGTCCTGCGCCTCGGCGTCGGACTGGTCGAGCCTTTTACGAAAGGCGCCAATGGTGTCAGGACCTGACTGCATAAGGATCATCCTCGAGGATTGTTGAAAGTGTTGTGGTGACGTCAGAGGATCAACTTGAGCCCCACCACCAGCATCACCGCGGCAAACAGCTGACGCAGCCGGTGGGGGGGAAGAAAGTGGGCGAGCTTCGCGCCCAGCCGGGCCGCCGGCACACTGAACAAGGCGACGCCGAAGAAGGCCGGCCAGTAAAGGTAGCCGGAGCTACCGCTCGGCAGGCCGGCATGCCCAAGCCCGGTAAACAGGAAGGTGATGGCACCGGCGGCGGCGATCGGCAGGCCACACGCCGCCGACGTGCCGACAGCGTGGGTGACTCCGGCGCCGTTTCGGGCAAGCCAGGGCACGCTGAGCACGCCCCCGCCGACACCGAACAGCGCCGAAAAGGTACCGATGGCGGTGCCCGCAGCAAACATGGCCGGACGACCGGCACCACTGTCGGCTTCGCTGACGCCCCTGGACAGCAACATGTGAAGCGCCAGCAACAGCATGAACACACCGAAGTAGCGCTCGAGCTGCTGTGCGTCCAGCTGCTCGGCTACCAGCCCCCCGAGCACCGCACCACACATCAATCCGGGCAGCATGCGCGCGAGCAGGTCTAGCGACACCGCCCCCTTCCTCCAGTGGCTGAAGGCCGAGGAGGCGCCGGTTACCACGATGATGGCCAGCGAGGTACCGATCGCCAGGTGCATCACCAGGCCCGCCTCAACACCCTGGTGGGCCAGGGCCAGCGACAGCGCCGGTACGATGATGATCCCGCCCCCGATGCCAAACAGCCCCGCGACAAGCCCCGCCAGTCCACCGACCGCGCTGAAGAACAACAGTGCCGCTAGCATTCACTTCTCCTCCAGCATCGAAGATGGGCAGAGGTCATCCTCCACCCACCTTCTCGCCTATGGCGTACTTGACGCCCTGTTACGGTGGTCGACGAGCGACCCGGGAACGCGCCTTAGTTCACGACCTTGGCGGCGAAGGAGTCATCGACGATATCCTCGTAGTACATCTCGCCTTGGATGTTGCCGACGAACTGCTGCATCTCGATGGCGTTGGTAAAGGCGTCTTCGGTAATCGTCACGCTTTCGGGATAGACGTTGTTGTCGATCATGCGCTGCACCGCCGCGTCGACGACCTCGCCGGACAGATCGCCGAATTCCTCGCGCGCCACCGCCTTGGCCGCGTCGGCATCGGAGTGGATCAGCGCCAGGGAGTCATTGATGGCATTGACGAAGCGCAGTACCAGGTCCGGGTTGTCATCGATCATCTCCTGGGAGGTGTTGATGGTCGAAAACGCGTACTCGGGATAGTCATCGGTGAAGGCGTGGATTACCTCCAGTCCCTGGGAAATACCCTGCTCGACCTGGGGCTGGTACGCCACGGCGATGTCGCCACGTCCGGACAGCACCGGCCCCAGCTCCGAGCCGTTCTGTACCTCGGTGATGGACACCTCGCCGTCCACTCCGGCGTCTTCGATCAGCCGCTTGATCAAGGTATTCGACGTACCAGGGGCCAGCCCCACGACGACTTCCTTGCCGGCCAGGTCAGCCGGTGAACTGTAGTCGAGATCGGGGCTCGCCAGCACCCAGACAGGGGCGCTGTTGGCCACCGCGCTGATGGCCTTGCCGCTGCCCCCCTGCTCCTGGGCAAAGCCGACATGCTCCGGCCCATGCACGGAGAACTGCGATTCGCCGGCCAGCACCGAGGCCAGAGCCGCCGGACCAGAGCCCGCCGAACGTACCACCGGGACCTCGATGTTGTACTCGTTGAACAGCCCTTCGTGCTTGGCCACGTAGACCGGCAGATAGAGCAGCGAGTGAAACGCCTCGTTGATCAAGATGGTGTCCATGTCTTCGGCCTGGGCCTGGAACGAAGACACGCTGGCCAAGAGGCCAAGACCGACGACAACTTTCTTGGAGCACGCAAATGAATTCATGATGGTTCTGTTCCTTGTCGTTATATTTTCAGCTTCGGGACTGCGCTCACTACACTCACTACTTTCACTACACCTTCAATACTCACTACGCTTACTATCTTCACTACCTTCACTACATCTTCTGCACTTTCCACACCTGCCACTCTTGCCACTCTTTCCTTTTGCCACGTCTATTGCTTGTTACACTCACCACCTGACACAGCGTTCTGCGACGGCAATTTCTACTTGTTTTCCCATGGAAGCAGGCGCTTCTCTACCTTCGAGACCACAACGTAAAGTGCGATAGCCACCATCATCAGGACGATCACGCCTACCCAGACCACATTCAGGTTGAACAGGTTACCCGCCACGAAGATCATTCTTCCCAGCCCGCGATCGGAAGAGATGAATTCACCGCCGATTTCGGCGATCAGCGCAAAGCCGATGTTCAGACGGAAGGCCGAGATGATCCAGGGCAGGGTTGCCGGGGCGACCACCTTGGTAAAGATCTCGCGGCGGGAGCCACCCAGCGACCTCATCAGGTTGATCATGTTGCGATCGATCTGATGGGTACCCTGGTAGGCCGACAGCAACGCCACCACGAAGGTCGCGACGAAGGCCAGCATGATCTTGGAAAACATGCCCGAGCCGAACCAGATGATGATCATCGGCGCCAGGGCGATCTTCGGCAGACCATTCAAGGCCACCATGAAGGGATCGATGATCCTTGCCGTGGTACGCGAGAACCACAACAGCAGGCCACACACTGAGCCGAGCACGCTGCCGAGAAGAAAGCCCGCGATGGTGGCAGAGACCGTGGCCAGGGTGTCATCCAGAAGCTGACCCGACTGCAACAGTCGCCAGGCCTCTTCCGCGATGCCTGCCGGCGAGCCCATCAAGAACGAATTGATCCAGCCAAGATTGACGCCCAGCTGCCACAGCACCACCACCAGCGCGATGCCGGCGCCACGCCAGAGGTTGTCCGTCAGCAGGATCGAGCGACCGGGCGCCTCGCAGTTTTCCCTGTTGCTGCCCGACTGGATCGTATGGGTGTAGACCTGGGCCTCACTCATGCCGCACCTCCGGCTACCTGGATATCCAGGTCATCCCAGATGCGGTCGAACAGCTGTTGATAGCGGACGTCGCTGCGCGCCTTGAGGCAGGACCCCAGCTCCCTGGAGAGGCCCACGTCGTAGACCTTCTTGACCGAGGTCGGTCGCTTGGTCATGACGGCGACACGATCCGACATGGCGATGGCCTCGCCGATGTCGTGTGTGATCAGCACCACCGTCTTGCGGTGCTCCTTGAGGATCGACACGATCTCTTCCTCGAGCACCAGGCGGGTTTGATAGTCGAGCGCGGAGAACGGCTCATCGAGCAGAATCAGATCGGGTTCGGTGATCAGGGTGCGTATCAGCGCCACCCGCTGACGCATACCTCCCGACAGCGTATTGGGATACTGATCGGCGAAATCGGCCAGGCCATAGCGCGCCAGCTGCTCCCTGGCCATTTCGTAGCGCTTTGCCTTGGACACGCCTTTGACTTCAAGCCCGAGGCAGACATTGTCGATGATGGTACGCCAGGGAAAGAGCAAGTCACGCTGCAGCATGTAGCCGATCCGCGCCCCACAGACTGGATCGCTCCCCCGCAGCGTGATCTTTCCATCCGAGGGTTCCAGCAGACTGGAGATGATGTTGAACATCGTGCTCTTGCCACACCCGCTGGGCCCGACGATGCTGACAAACTCTTCCTGTTTGATATCGAGTGTGATGTCTCTTATCACCTCGACGCTGTCATTGCCTGGACTGGCAAAGGTCTTCCTTACCCCCTCGAGCGAGATGACACTCTGGCGCGGCGGAGCGATCGCCTGCGGCTGTTCCAAGGGTAGTGCGTGCGACACCGGGGCATTCATTCGTTACCTCCTGAGCAAGGCCAGTATCCAAGATCATGTGACCTTTACTCAGGCATAACCGGTGCCACAAAAGCGGTTTTCCTTACCAATCAACTCCATAACAAATAATTCATGTACATGAGTCAGATGTGTGCCGATTCGCTCACCTCTTTGTGGTGCAGCGCACCATCCCCATGCACCAAGGCGCTCTGCTGACGGATTCGTAAGCTTTCCAGCGCCCTCGCCCCGATTCTCGCCACCGCCATTACCCTCTAGACGCACGACGAGGACACGCGGGTGGTCGCCCTCCCTCCTCTCTGCGCCCATAGCAGCAACGCACGGGGCACCCGTTCAGGACGAGATATCGCTGGAGGACATTCTTGCGAGCCGTCGCCTGCCGATATCCACCAGGCTACACAGGACAAACACCACAGCGGCGAGGCTGACGATGGTGGGACCGGTGGGGGTGTCGAGCCAGTAGGCCGCCTGAAGACCACCGCTAGTAGACGCGGCTCCGATCACTGCGGCCACCAGCACCATGGCTTCCGGAGTGCGGCAGAAGGGTCTGGCGGCGGCGGCGGGAATGATCAGCAGTGCCGCGATCAACAGTACCCCCACCACCTTGAGCGCCACCGCCACGACCACCGCCAGGGACAGTGTCAGCACCAGCTGCTCGCGCCCGGGATGGATGCCATTGGCCCGTGCCAGATCCGCGTCCAGGGTCGCCGTCAACAGTGACGACCAGCGCCACCCCACCAGCGCCATGACCAGCAAGGCGCCGCCGGCGATCAACACTAGATCCCCCTTGCCGACCGCCAGAATGTCACCGAACAGATATGCCATCAGGTCGATACGCACCCCGGACACGAAGGACACCGCCACCAGCCCGAAGGCCAGCGCCGAGTGCGCCATGACCCCGAGCAAGGTATCCATGGCATAGCCGCGCCCGCTGAGCAACGAGACCAGGATCGCCATCAGCAACGACACCACCAGCACTCCGGCGAAGATCGAGGTCGACAGCAATAGCGACAGTGCCACACCAAGGATGGCGGCATGCGCGGTGGCATCGCCGAAGTAGGCCATGCGGCGCCACACCACAAAACAGCCCAGCGGGGCAGCGGCCAATGCCACACCGATTCCGGCGAGCGCCGCACGCAGCATGAAGTCATCGAGCATCAGGCCGAGGCCCCCATTGAGTGGGCAGCGCCCACCTGCGCCAAGGCCGGGCTAGCGGTGTCTCTTTCGCGCAGATGTTCGTGGCGGTAGAAGGCGAGCGCGTCAGCGGTATCGGGGCCAAACAGCGCCTGATAGGCCGGGGACGCCAGCACTCGCTCGGGCGTGCCCTGGCAGCAGACGTGGCGATCGAGGCAGATCACCCGGTCCGAGGTACGCATCACCACATGCAGCTCGTGGCTGACCATCAGGATCGCGCAGCCCGTTTCGCGTCGCACCCGCTCGATCTGGCGATAGAAATCCGCCGTACCACGGTGGTCGAGTCCCTGGGTCGCCTCATCGAGCAGCAACAGGTCGGGCTTCTCGAGCAGAGCTCGCGCCAGCAGAACACGCTGTCGCTGGCCGCCTGACAACGACATCAACTGGTGTGAGCTCAGCTCAGGCACACCGGCCTGCGCCAGGGCCTGCTGCACGGCTTCACCAGAACGTCGACGCGGCAGGTTCAGAAAGCGTGTGACCGTCATCGGCAGGGTCGGATCGATGGCCAGCCGCTGCGGTACATAGCCGATAGTCAGCCCGGGCCTTCGCACCAAGCGTCCGCCAGCAGGCGTCAGCGCACCGATGATGGTGCGCAAAAGCGTCGATTTTCCCGACCCGTTGGGGCCGACCAGCGTCACGATTTCGCCGCATTCGAGTTGGAGGTCGATGCCCTCGAGGATGGTCTGCCCTCCCAGGACGACCCGCAGATCATCGATCGACAATAGCGGCATGAACATTCTCCAGAGCCTTTCTTGACGTCGAAAACAATGTTATATCATAACAAAACATGCCACAATCACCCGCCCCGAGAATGCTCCGAGAGATCGATGACGATGCACACCTCGCTACGCCCCCTTCTCCTCCCTTGTCTGCTGCTTCCTGCGGTGGCTGCCGCAGAGGTCCCCTCGGTGGCCGTGGATATTCCGCCGGTCCACAGCCTCGTGGAGCGCGTAATGGGAGACCTGGGGACGCCGCAACTGGTCATCCAGCCTGGGGCCTCTCCCCACGGCTACGCCATGCGGCCTTCCGAGGCCGAAGCACTGGCGCAGGCCGACGTGGTGTTCTGGGTCAGCGATGGCTTGACGCCCTGGCTTGCCAAGGCACGCCAGTCACTGGCGCCGGACGCGCTACAGGTGGAGTTGATGGAAAGCGCCGGCACCCAGCGCCTGACCTATCGCCAGGGCGCCACCTTCGAGGCCCACGATCATGATGAGCACGAGGAGCATAAGGGCCACGGGCACCACGAAGAGCCTGATGGCCACGAGCACGAGCACGAGCACGAGCACGAACAGCAAGCCGGCCACGACCATCACGATCATTCAGGCTGGGACCCCCACGGCTGGCTCGACCCGGTCAATGCCCAGGCCTGGCTCGATGCCATCGCCACCTCACTGGCCGAACTCGATCCCGACAACGCCGACATCTATCGTCACAACGCGGAGGAAGCCCGCAGCAAGCTCGACGACCTGATCGATGAACTGGAGACCCGCCTCCAGCAGGCCCAGGGTACTCGCTTCATCGTCTTCCACGATGCCTACCAGTACTTCGAGCGCCGCTTCGATGTGCCGGCGGCCGGGGCGATCTCCCTGGGGGATGCCTCGGACCCGAGCCCTGCGCGTATCCGAGAGATCCAGCAGCGTGTCGCCGATCTCGGCGTGCAGTGCGTCTTCCGAGAGCCCCAGTTCAACCCGGCGCTGGTGGACAGCGTCTTCGCAGGCACCGGGGTCGAGACGTCGCTGGTCATCGACCCACTCGGCGTCGACCTGCCGCTTGGTACCGAGCTCTATCCCGCATTGCTGCGCCAACTGGCCGACGGCGTCACCCGCTGCGCCGCCGAGGCCGAGTGATGAAAGCCCTGTTCTTTCCAAGGCCTCCCCTGGGAGGCCACAACGCCCCACCGATCATCCCAAGGAGCAAGACGATGGACCCGATTCTGACCCGCCGCATGGCCGTCGCCGCAATCAGCGCCCTGACACTGGCGACTGCCCCCCTGGCCCTCGCACAAAGCGATTCCGCGGCCAGCGAAGCGCACGATCACGATCACGATCACGAT
>DJIP01000225.1:0-2177 GCA_002433675.1 Halomonas halophila | reverse complement strand
CACGATCACGATCACGATCACGACCATCATGATCATGAGCATGATCACGCCAAGGACATCTACGCCGGCTATTTCGACGACGACCAGATCAAGGATCGGCCGCTGTCCGACTGGGAAGGCGACTGGCAGTCCGTCTACCCCTACCTGCTGGACGGCACCCTCGACGAAGTGTTCGCCCACAAGGCCGAACAGAGCGATGACAAGACCGCCGAGGAATACAAGGCGTACTACGAGATCGGCTACGAGACCGACGTCGACCGTATCGTCATCGATGGCTCTACCGTCTCCTTCCACGAAGATGGTCAGGTGCTCTCCGGCGAATACGCCTCCGACGGCTACGAAGTCCTGACCTACAAGGCCGGCAACCGTGGCGTTCGTTACATCTTCGAGTACCAGGGTGAAGACGACAGCCTGCCGAACTACATCCAGTTCAGCGACCATGCCATCTACCCGACCGAGGCCGATCACTACCACCTGTACTGGGGTGACGACCGCGCGGCCCTGCTTGAAGAGGTCACCAACTGGCCGACCTACTACCCCTCCGAACTGGATGGCCAGGGTATCGTCGATGAAATGCTGGCCCACTAAGGACCAGGCACAGAGAGACCAAAGCCCCTCGATCGAGGGGCTTTGTTTTATCGGTGAATCGGTGCACTAGCCGGAATGCACAGCAGTGCGCCGGACGAACCGTTCACCCACCAGAAACGGTTTGCCAGCGCCATCCTGCTGAACTCGCCTATCGTGCTGGCGATGCAGGCCCGCATTATTGCCCTTTACCGCTATGATGTATAATTTTACGCATAGCTGCGTAAAGAGGCGTATCTCATGGTTTCCGCAACTTATGTCTTTCACCGACCAGCCCTCGCACAGTCGATCGTGACAGGCCTGGCTGGCGATGGCCTGATCGACTACAGCGGCGGGCTATTCCTCGCCGCACCACGGCGCACCGGCAAGAGCACCTTCCTGCGACAGGACCTGATGCCCGCCTGCGAACAGCACGGCTGGGAAGTGGTTTACGTCGACCTCTGGGCAGACCGCCAGATGGACCCAGGCCTGCTGATCGAACGCGCTATCATGGCCAGATTGCAGACCTACTCGCCGCGCATCAAGAAGCTCTTGAGTGCTGCCGGCGTCGATTCCGTCACGCTACACAAGACACTGACGTGGGACCTGACAGGTTCCGCTCTGCCGGATGAAGCCACCCTGACGGAAGCCCTGCAGGCACTGCACGAAGCATCGGAACGTCTGGTCGTACTCTTCATCGACGAGGCACAGCATGCACTGAGTAGCGAGCGGGGGATGAACACCATGTTCGCACTCAAGGCCGCTCGCGATGCGCTGACCCTGGGCAGGGCAAAACCAGGCCTGCGTCTGGTGTTCACTGGGAGCAGTCGTGACAAGCTGGCCCAACTGGTGTTGGGCCGCGACCAGCCCTTCTTCGGCAATACCGTCACACCCTTCCCGCTGCTGGGGGATGATTTCGTGGAGGCATTTACCCACCACGTCAATGCAAGACTGGCTCCTGGCAACACCTTCCAGGTCGCAGATGTCGCCAAGACCTTCGAACGTGTGGGTCGCCGTCCTGAACTGCTGTGGGACGTCATCAAGCGCGTTGCCTTGGAGCACGGGCGGGCCGACGACCTCGGAGAGCTGCTGGAGCAAGGTGCACAATCGATCCAGGCAGACTACCAGGCCCTCTTCCAGTCCGACTTTGATCAACTGCCCGAGCTACAGCGCGCCATCCTGCTCGTCCTGGCCCGAACATCGGCGCAACAGCGCCCTTTTACACCCTTCACCAAGGATACGCTCAAGGAGATCCAGGCTCTTGCCAAGCGCAAGACCCAGCCTTCGGCATCCACCATTCAACGTGCGCTCGACTCGCTTCGCGAGAAGGGCCTGGTATGGCGCTCTGGTCGGGGAGTTTACGCCCTTGAGGACAGCGGCATGGGAGACTGGCTGCTCGATGCTGATGAGGCAGGCCCAGCGAAGCCCCCTTGACGCGTTAAAGCCGTCAGCAAAGTTTGCTATCCACCACTATCGCCTCTTGGGCAGGTTGAGCTACCGGCCTGCCAATCCCGCTGGTCCAGCACGAAGGCCTCCTAGGCTCAGTCCGAAAAGTCGACGAGCGAAGGTTAGACAAGGCAAAAATCGGTGAGAAAGCGCAGTTTACGGGGTGT
>DJIP01000236.1:3846-10381 GCA_002433675.1 Halomonas halophila | reverse complement strand
CGTGGCGCGGTGTCGGCCTTGTCCCGGGGCAGGGCGATCCATAGCTGGGCGGCGTGCAGGCTGTCTGTGTCGGCCAGACTCTCTTCGGTATGGCTGATGCCGTGGCCGGCGGTCATCAGGTTGACCTCTCCCGGGCGGATCACCTGATCGCTGCCCAGGCTATCCCGGTGATGGACCTCGCCGGAGAGCATCCAGGTGAAGGTCTGCAGGCTGGTATGGGGGTGGGGACCGACCCGCATGGCCTGGCCCTCGCGCAGGATGCTGGGGCCGGCGTGGTCGAGAAAGCACCAGGCGCCGATCAGTCGGCGCTCGCGGGTGGGCAGCACGCGGTGGATCGGCAGGCCGCCGACGTCGGCCTCCCGGGAGCCGATACGCTGGAGGCAGCGGCGACCATCGATCACCGGACAGTCCCGGGACGAGGAGGGGCGATGGGGCGTTTCGTGCAGGCTCATGGTGGCCTCCTGGGCGGTCATGGCTAGACCTGGGTGGGGTTGGCGATACCAGGGTGGGGTTGGCGATACCAGGGTGGGAGCGACGAAAGGGCAAGGCCCGGGCGCAGTACGCCCAGGCCTGAAGCTCACCCTTGGGTCTGTTGGGAATAGCTCTGCATCAGGTTGGAGTAGGCCGGCAGGTGGGACGCCAACAGGCCACCGAAGCCTTCGATGTCGTTGCGCCAGTCGCGATGCAGCTCGCCACCCACCCCGAACCAGGTCATCAACTGGGCGCCGGCCTGGCTCATGCGATCCCAGGCGGCCTCGCGAGTCACTGGGTTGAAGGTACCCGAGGCGTCGGTGACGACGAAGACGTCGTAGCCGGCCTCGATGGCCGACAGCACCGGAAAGGCCACGCAGACCTCGGTCACTACCCCGGCGATCAGCAATTGCTTGCGCCCGGTCTTTTCGATGGCGGCGACGAACTCCTCGTTGTCCCAGGCGTTGATCTGGCCGGGGCGGGCGATATAGGGCGCGTCCGGGAACATCTCCTTGAGCTCGGGGACCATCGGGCCGTTGGGCCCGTCCTCGAAGCTGGTGGTCAGGATGGTCGGCAGCTCGAAGAACTTCGCCATGTCGGCCAGGGCCAGCACGTTGTTCTTGAAGGCGTCGGGCTCGAAGTCGCGCACCAGCGACAAGAGGCCGGCCTGGTGGTCGACCAATAGTACGGTGACGTCATTCTTGTCGAGACGAACATAGGGGCGAGTCATGGGCGTTTTCCTGATGTCAGGGTAAACCTTCCCTGGAAGAGACCTCCGGCATCCAGCCTGGAGGTGGTGACCCGGCGGCGACTGCCGCCGGGAAGTTGCCAAGCATTGAGAAGGGGTGAGTCGGCAGGGGCAGACGCCCAGCCGCCGGCAACCTGTTTCTAGCTGCCGACACTCTGGGTATCGAGTCGGCCAAACTGGCCACGCCGAAAGGCCTCGATGGAGGCGTGGATCTCGGCCTCGCTGTTCATCACGAAGGGGCCATGACCCACCACCGGCTCGTCGATCGGTTCACCGGTCAGAATCAGCAGCCGGGCGGCGGTGTTGGCGGCCAGGGCCAGCGCCTCACCATCGCGGGACAGCTCGACCACGCTGCCACCGCGCACGACCTCCTGGCCCTGTACCAGCAGGGTGCCGTCGAGCACTACCACAAGGCTAGTGTGCCCTTTGGGTAGCGACAAGGTCGTCTCGGCGCCCTCGTTCAACGCCAGTTCCCAGGCGTTGATCGGGGTAAAGGTCCGCGCCGGACCGCGTGCATCCAGGTACTCGCCGGCCACCACCCTGAGCTGGCCCGCCTCGTTCGCTAGTGCCACCACCGGGATCTCGTCGCGGGTCAGGTTCTGGTAGGCAGCCGGGGTCGCCTTGTGGCGTGCCGGCAGGTTGACCCACAGCTGAACCATCTCCAGGTCGCCGCCCTGGCGAGTGAAGTCCTCGGAGTGAAATTCCTCGTGGAGGATACCGTCGCCGGCGGTCATCCACTGAACGTCGCCCGGCCCGATGGTGCCGCCCCCGCCGGAGGAATCGCGGTGGCTGACCTCGCCACGATGGACGAAGGTCACCGTCTCGAAGCCCCGATGGGGGTGCACGCCGACGCCACGCTTGTTCTCGCTGGGTGCAAAGTGGTGAGGCCCTGCGTGGTCCAGCAGCAGAAAGGGGCTGATGCGCTCGGCGCCAAGGCGGTCGTAGCTGAACAGCGAGCGAACCGGAAAGCCGTCGCCCACCCAGTGACCGCGAGGGGCAGCGTGTACGGCGTTGATGGTCTTCATGAGACACCTCCTGTCATGGAAGGATCGCTGGCGATCCGTGATGGTGTCAGCATAGAATCGAGACGATGGCGGCGGTAGTAGGCAAAATCCGGACGCATCGTTGCATCTGTGGAACGATAGTGGCGGTAGTAGCGATAGTGTTCCCACGTTCACCTTCTCGACAGGACCCAAGCCGTGCAGGATCTCAACGACTTCTTCTACTTCGTCAAGGTGGTGGACCACGGCGGTTTTGCCCCGGCGGGCCGCGCCCTGGGGCTGCCCAAGTCACGGCTCAGCCGACGTATCGCGGCGCTGGAGGCGCGCCTGGATACCCGCTTGATTCAGCGCTCCACCCGGCAGTTTGTGGTCACGGAGCTGGGGCAGGCCTTCTATCAGCACTGCCAGGCCATGCTGTGGCAGGCCGAGGCGGCGGTGGAGGTAGTCGAGCGCCACCAGGCCGAACCGCGCGGCCGTATTCGCTTGAGCTGTCCGCCGAGCCTTCTCGCCACGCTGTTTACGCCGCTATTTTCCGAGTTCCTGCGGCGCTGTCCCCGCATCGACCTGGACGTGGTGGCGACCAGTCGCCGCGTCGATGTGGTGCGAGAAGGCTTCGATCTGGCGATCCGGGTGCGCTATCCGCCGCTGGAAGACAGCGAACTGGTGATGCGCAGGCTGTCGCGCAGCCCCCAGCGGCTGCTGGCCTCTCCCGAGTTGGTGGCGCGCCTGGGAATGCCGGATGCGCCGCAAGCCTTGACCGATTGGCCCAGCCTCGACTTCGAGGAACCGGACCGGCGCCATCGTTGGCGCCTGGATGGTCCCGGCGGCGAGGAGCGAATCATCGAGCATCGGCCTCGGCTGGTGACCGACGACGTGGGGCTTTTGCACCGGGCGGTGCTCGATGGCCAGGGGGTGGCACGCTTGCCGCTGGTGGCCGCGGGCGCGGATCTGTGTGCCGGGCGTCTGGTGGACGTGGTGCCGGGTTGGGAGCCCCGGGCCGGACTGATTCACGCGGTCTACGCTAGCCGCCGCGGACAACTGCCGTCGGTACGCGCACTGCTCGACTTTCTCGACGGTGCCCTGGGCGAGGAGGATGCGCCACTGCCCAAGGCGTAGGGGTGATCAGGGCGCGACGGTGTCGGGCCTGACGAGACACCCCGCATTTGGCCGTCGGAAACGACAACGCCACGGCATTGGCCGTGGCGTTGCTGGCGCTGGGACTTGAGTGGCCCCTGCGGTCTTGCTTGTCTCACTCCTGGTCAGGCGTCCTTGCCGCTGCCCTTGGCAGCATCAGTGGACGAGGCCTGAGAGGCCTTGTTGCTCAGGCTCGGCCAGGCATTCGGGTCTACCTTGCCCTTGAGCTTGGGGAACTCGTCCGGGTTGAAGGTCGGCTCCTGACCGGCCTTGAGCTGACGCTCGTAGTCGCGGAACAGGGCGAAGGCCAGCGGCGAGAGCAGCAGGATGGCGGTCAGGTTGATCAGTGCCATCATGCCCATGGACAGGTCGGCGAAGTTCCAGATGGTGCCGAGCTGGGCGATCGAGCCGATCATGATCATCGCCAGCACCGCCAGGCGATAGATAAACACCGCACCCGCCGAGCGACGCGAGCCCGCCAGATACTCGATGTTGGATTCACCGTAGGAGTAGTTGGCGATCAGCGAGGTGAAGGCGAACAGCAGAATGGCGATGGCCACGAACATGCCGCCCCAGTCACCCACGTGTTCGGACAGCGCGACCTGGGTCAGCTGGATGCCGTTGGGCGCGTCGCCGCTCTGCAGCGCGGGCTCCGACAGGATGATCACCGCGGCGGTGGCGGTACAGATCACCAGGGTGTCGAAGAACACGCCGAGCATCTGGATAAAGCCCTGGGCCGCCGGGTGGTTCGGGTGGGTGCTGGCGGTGGCCGCCACGTTGGGCGCGGAACCCATGCCCGCCTCGTTGGAGAACAGGCCGCGCTTGATGCCCTGCATCATGGCCTGGGCCACGGCATAACCCACCGCACCGCCGGCGGCTTCTTCGAGGCCAAAGGCGCTGTTGAAGATCAGCGCGATGGCGCTTGGCAGCTCATCGATGTTCAGCGCCACCACCACCAGGGCGAGGATCAGGTAGAGCACGGCCATCAGCGGCACGATCAACTCCGCCACCTTGGCGATGGAGCGCAGGCCGCCGAAGATGATCGGGGTAACCCCCACCAGCAGGGCGATGCCGACGATCCAGGTGGGGATGTTGAATGCCTGCTCCATGGCCTGGGCGATGGAGTTGGCCTGGACGCTGTTGAAGGCGAGGCCGAAGGCGATGATCAGACAGATCGAGAAGGCGATGGCCATCCAGCGCTGGCCGAGCCCGCGCTCGATGTAGCGGGCCGGGCCGCCGCGGAAGGTCTTGTCGCCGTGGTCGACCTTGTAGGCCTGGGCCAGGGTGGACTCGACGAAGCTGGTGGCCATGCCGACCAGCGCGGTCATCCACATCCAGAAGATGGCGCCGGGGCCGCCCAGATAGATGGCCACGGCGACACCCGCCAGATTGCCGGTGCCCACACGGGCCGCCAGGCTGGTGGACAGCGCCTGGAAGGAGGAAATGCCCTCGCCGCCATCACGAGATCCCTTGAGCAGGGCGAACATATGGCCGAAGAAGCGGAACTGGATGCCGCGGGTCATGACGGTGAAGTAGAGACCGGCGCCGATCAACAGGTAAACGAGCAGTTTACCCCAGATCAGGCCGTTGCCGACGGAGACGGCATCGTTGAACCAGGAGGCGATGGAATCCATGTCAAATTGTCCATTGGGTAGGAATGCGGAGGCCATTCTTCACGAATTGCCGCGTATGACAAGGAGCGTAGAGAAAAGATTGAGTTAAGGCGTAGTTTTTGGGAATAAGTCTATAGACTTTAGTCGCATTAGGAAGAGGGCTGTTCTTAATTGCACCTTAGGCCAGATATGTGAGGCCGAACGAGGCGTCCGTGAGCCCCTTTACCCGGTGCCGTTTCAGTTCATGCCAAGTGATGCCTGAGACAGGCGCTCGACCGAGGGTTGGGCGGCACTTCTCTGTACGACATTACCCTGAATGGCATTCTGCTGGTGGACGGCGCAGGCCACCCGCAACAGCGATGCCAGATTGGGCACCTCGCCACGGATTTCCATCACCTCCTGATGCAGCTCGCTGATGAACTGCACCGTGGTCAGGCCCTGGCCCGCGGCGATCTCGTTGAGGATATCCCAGAACTCGTTTTCCAGTCTGACGCTGGTCACCAGACCCTGCAGGCGAATGGAGCGAGTGGTGCACTCGTACTTGGCTGGGTCGGTGGAGGCGTACATATGGCACATGGCGTGGTCCTCTCGCTGGCGTCCGGTCGGTGTGTTGTTTTCGATGATGCCTTGTTCTGACCCTGCCTGGCTCCCGAGAGAAGGAGCATTAGACCATGGTCGACGTAGTACTCCAGTGTTACCCGCCGTGGGCGGTGGCGACATAGGCTTTGGAAAGACGCAGCGTCGCATGTGGCGCTTGTCGTATCCGAATTCTACGGCCTGGGGCAAGGAGTCCTGCTATGAAGGGTAGCGCTTTTTCTCGTCGTGTCTTTCTCAAGGCCAGCGGCGGTGTGCTGATGGGCACACTGGCGATGGCCTCCGGTCCCATCGCCCTGCTCGCGCCCAGCCGTAGCTGGGCCATGTCCCTTGAGACCCTGACCAGTCGCCAGGGTCAGGTACTGCTGGCGATGACGCGTCACATCTTTCCCCATCCAGACCTCGAAGACGCGGTCTACGCCCTGGTGGTCAAGAGCCTGGATACCAAGGCCGCCGATCCCCAGGTCGCGGCCCTGGTAGCCGAAGGTATCGATGTGCTCGACCGTGAGGCGGGTGGCGACTGGTTATCGCTGTCGCCGAGCGAGCGTTTCGCCTTGCTGGAAGCCCGGGCCGGCTCGCCATTCTTCGAACTGGTGCGCGGCGACGCCGTGGTCTCGCTCTATGACAACGATCTGGCCTATGCCCACTTCGGCTATGAGGGCGAGGCGGGCAATCCCGGCTACCTGACCAAGGGCTTCAATGATCTCGACTGGCTGCCGGATCCGCCTCGGCCCGAGGGCGGCTATCTGCCCCACGAAGTTCCAGGCTGACGGCATCACGCTGCCTGGTGAGGCGAGCGTCGATGACCGCTGGCGACAGCCACAGACAGCCATAGACAACAACAGCCAGCTACAGACAACAACGAACAATACGGACCAATGAGGAGACGTCGTCATGGCCATGACCGACAGTCAGAAGACCTTTGCGCTGGACGATGACAGTGTGGTGGTAGTGATCGGCTCGGGGGCCGGTGG
>DJIP01000236.1:0-3455 GCA_002433675.1 Halomonas halophila | reverse complement strand
AAGCTGCACACCACCTCGGACTTTCTGGCCGATGAGTGGGGCGCCTTCAGCCAGCTTTCGTGGCTGGACCCGAGGACCACGTCGGGAAGCTGGCGGCTGGCGCGGGACTTTCCCAACCTGCCGGCCTGGATCGTCAAGTCGGTGGGCGGCACCACGGTGCACTGGGCCGGTGCCAGCCTGCGCATCCAGCCCCACGAGTTCGAGGCCCTGAGCCACTATGGCGCGGTAGAAGGCGCTGACCTGCTCGACTGGCCGCTGTCCTACGAGGAGCTGGCCCCCTGGTACGAGCGGGCCGAGGCGCGCATGGGGGTGACCCGCACCCACGACAACAAGGGGCTGCCGGGCAACAACAACTTCAAGGTGATGTACGCCGGGGCGCAGAAGCTCGGCTATTCCTGCAATACCGGCCATATGGCCATCAACAGCGAGATCCGCGATGGCCGGGCGCCCTGCCAACAGCGCGGCTTCTGCTTTCAGGGCTGCAAGACCCAGGCCAAGTGGTCGACGCTCTACACCGAGCTGCCCAGGGGCATCGCCACCGGGCACCTGGAGTTACGCCCCGAGTCACATGTGGCGCGTATCGAGCATGACGGTGAGGGTCGTGCCAACGCTGTGGTCTACTTTGATAGCGAGGGCCGTGAACAGCGTCAGAAGGCACGGGTGGTGGCGGTGGCCGGCAACTCCATCGAGACGCCGAGACTTTTGCTGAATTCTTCGAGCAGCCGCTTTCCCAAGGGGCTTGCCAATGGCGCGGACAAGGTCGGGCGCTACTACATGCGCCATACCACCGGCTCGGTGTATGCGACCTTCGATGAGCCGGTGCACATGTATCGCGGCACCACCATGGCCGGCATCATCTCCGACGAGTCGCGCCATGATCCGTCGCGGGGCTTTGTCGGCGGCTACGAGATGGAGACGGTTTCGCTGGGGCTGCCGTTCATGGCCGCCTTCCTCGATCCCGGCGCCTGGGGCGAGCGATTCGCCGGTGCGATGGACCAGTACGACCATATGGCCGGGATGTGGCTGGTGGGGGAGGACCTGCCCCAGGCCAGCAACCGCATCACCCTGAATCCGGACGTGACCGACCGTTTCGGTCTGCCGGTGGCCAACGTGCACTACGACGATCACCCCAACGACGTCGCCATGAGACAGCACGCCTACCAGCAGGGCAAGGCGTTGTACGAATCGGTGGGGGCGCGGGACGTCTACGAGGTGCCGCCCTATCCCTCGACCCACAACCTGGGTACCTGTCGCATGAGCGAGCGACCCGAGGACGGCGTCTGCAATGGGTACGGCCAGACCCACGAGGTGGCTAACCTGTTTATCTCCGACGGCAGTCAGTTCACCACCTCGGCGTCGGAAAACCCGACTTTGACCATCGTCTCGCTGGCCCTGCGTCAGGCAGAATATATCGCGCAGCAGATGGCCGAACAGGCGATCTGACGCCCCTGAACGATAATCGACCCCTCATCCAAGGAGACCGAGATGCACGACAACTTCCAAGGCGAACAGCACCCCGGCGTGGAGCCGGCCCCCGAGGCCACACGCGGTTTTCGCCTTAACCACAGCATGCTGCGGGTCAAGGATCCCGAGGTGTCCCTGGCGTTCTATTCGCGGGTCTTCGGCATGAGCGTGCTCAGACGCCTGGACTTCGAGGAAATGCAGTTCTCGCTGTACTTTCTCGCCAACCTCGAGGCGGATGACCAGGTCCCCGAGGACGTCGCCGCCCGCACCACCTGGACCTTTCAGCAGCGAGGCCTGCTCGAGTTCACCCACAACTGGGGCAGCGAAGAGCAGGAGGGGCGGATCTACCACGACGGCAACGCCGAGCCCCAGGGCTTTGGTCATATCTGCTTTGCGGTGCCGGACCTCCACGCGGCGGTGGCCTGGTTCGATGAAAACGACGTCGAATTCATCAAGCGCCCCGAGCAGGGCAAGCTGAAGGACGTGGTTTTCGTCAAGGACCCGGACGGCTACTGGATCGAGGTGGTGCAGCCGAGCCTGATGGCGAATATGGGCGACGGCTGAAGCCTTTGGCCGTCATCGAATCGAGGGTTCCGGTTGCCAACCGGCCGGGCCTCGATCGCTGAAGGCAGGTCAGCTCGACTGGCTGGGCAGGCAGTGCGGCAGGCTGTCACGCAGGCTGCGCGGGTTGAGGCCAAGGTCGGCGAAGCTGCCGACGCCGTTGGCGACCAGGTTGTCCTCGCTGATCAGCCACAGGGTGTCGCGGGTCAGCGGCGGCGAGGGCAAGGGGGAAAGGGCCAGCGCCAGGGCGTGCCACAGGGGCAGGGGCACCTTGATGAACCTGGGGTCTCTGCCGAGGTGTCGCGCCACCTGGGTGACCAGTTCGCGGTAACGCAGCGGGTCGGGCCCTCCCAGTTCGTAAAGCGCCCTGGGCAGGTTCGCCCGGATGGCCAGGCGTGCCAGAGCGCTGGCCAGGTCACCCACGTGCAGCGGTTGCAGGCGCATCTCTCCGGCGCCAAACAATGGCACCAGCGGCATCTTCACCAGCCTTGCCAGGGTCGCCACCAGGCCTGACTGCTGGCCATAGAGGGCGCTGGGGCGAACGATGACCGCGCGAGGTATCTCGCCCATCACTGCCTGCTCGCCTCTCGCCCTGGCACGCACATAGGGCGAGGGCGAATCGAGCCGGGCGCCGATGCCGGACAGCAGCACATAGCGATCAATTCCCGCCTCCCGGGCGAGCCGTGCCAGCCTGGCGGCACCCTCGACATGCACCTGCTCGAAGCTTTGCTTGCCACTCTCGCGGTAGAGGCTGACCGCGTTGATCACCGCGCTGGCCCCCTCAAGGGCCGGTTTCAGACTTTCCGGATCCTCGATATCCGCCTGGATCGCCTCGACCGGATCGCCGTCTTCCACCTCTTCGGGGAGTCTCGGGTGGCGGGCCACCACGCGGACCGCATGGCCAGCGAAGTAGAGTTCGCGCACCACGGCAGCACCGACAAAGCCGGTGCCACCGATCACCACCACCGGACGTGTGCGGTCACTCATGACGTCGTGTTGCCCTCATGCTGGCGCAGGGCATCCTGCAGGCGTTCCACCGCCAGAAAGAGCTGGCGCCTGGGTTGGGCGCCGGAGAGGATGCCGGCATGTTCGCCGTCGACCAGAAAGCGCAGCGCCGGAACGCCGTGAATCCCCAGCGCCTGACCTTCCTCGCGGGAAGCTTGTACCGCCTCGCGGTCTTCACAGGCGGCAAGACTCGCCTCGAGTGCCGCGCCGTCCAGCCCCTGCTGATTGGCGACCTCGGCCAGGGCGGCGGGATCCGACAGGTCCAGGCTATCTTCGAAGAAGCCGCGGAACAGGGCCCTTCTCAGTGCAGCGACCTGGCTGGCTGACGGGGTGTCGCAATAGCGGCGCTCGGCCCAGGCCAGCGTTTCCAGAGCCAGACGCGAGCGTGGCTGGATGTTCGGCTGGCGCATGCTCAGACCTCGCTC
>DJIP01000242.1:2029-5100 GCA_002433675.1 Halomonas halophila | reverse complement strand
GGTCACCCGCGAGACCAGGTGGCCGGAGGAATGGTTATCGAAGAAGCGGCCAGGCAGGCGCAGCATATGATTGAAGACGTCACAGCGCAGCGCGTGCACCATGTTGCGTGCCACGTTGCTCATGAAGTAGGTGCCGAGAAAGGTGCCGACGCCCCTGGCGCCGAACATGCCGACAACAAACAGCGGCAGGAACAGACGAAAGGCGGCGTCGGGATTCTGGATGCCATCGATCAGGCGCTTCATCATCTCGGCCAGAGCGGTACTGGACGCCGCGTAGATGGCGTAGCCGATCACGGCGACGAGAAAGGACTTCCAGAAGGGTCTGACGTAACCAAGAAGACGCTTGTAGAGCGTCCAGCCGGAGTATTCGATCACGTTGGCTCCAGTTGCGAGGGAATCGGCCCTGTCTGGCCGCCGCAGACGGTCCAGGTGGCGATCACCCGGGCCTGCACGACGGGCTGCCGCCGATAGCGGACGAGGCGTCGTTACTGGCCGGCTGACACACAGGGCAGTGAGATTCAGTGCCGCGATTCTACCCCATGGCAGGGGCCTTCGACACCGCAAGCGGTCAGACGCTGATGGATACCCTGCGCCGCTTCCATCCCGGCTTGCGACAGGAGAATGGTCACCCGCCCGTCCACAGCGGTGTCCATCAGGCAACTGCCGGCGCGTCGCAGGCGACGCACCACCTGGTCGGCAGGATGACCGAAGCCATTGTAGGCACCGCGGGAAATCACCGCCAGGCGTGGCGGCCTGGCCGTCACCAGGGCAGCGCCGGTGCTGTCCGCACTGCCGTGATGCCCCACCACCAGCACCGCAGGCGTCTGCGGCAACTGTGGAATCAGGAAGCGCTCGACCCGTTTTCCCGCATCGCCGGTCAGTAGTGCACTGCCTCCGGCGGTCGTCACCAGCAGCACGCAGGAGCGGTCATTGCGGCCATGTCCGGCAATGTCGATACCCGCGTCGCTGTCGGCCAAGTCTGGCGGCCACAGAAAGGTGAAGTCGACGCCGTCCCATCGCCAGCCCTCACCGGCGTGGCAATGGTGTCGCAGCGCTCGGGGCGACAGCGCCAGCGGCTCGCCCTCGGGATACCACCAATGATCCACCCGATGGTCGCGCACCAGGCTGGCGAGACCTCCGGCGTGGTCCTGGTCGGCGTGGCTGATGATCACCTCGTCGAAGACTTGAGAGGATGCCCAGATGGACGCAAGCGGAGCAAAGCCGGAACGAAAGCGGGGCCCACTGTCGTACAGCAGGCGATGACCGGCGGTTGTCAGCTCCACCATCAGCCCCTGGCCCACATCCCAGACCTTAAGCCGCACCTCGCCCGGCCCGGGCCTGTCGTTGAAGGTCGACAGCATCAGCATGGCGGCCACCAGCGAAAGGACGCACCCCAGCCGCAGCCTGGCACCCAGTCCCGGCAACAGCCAGAGCGCGCCCAGCCCCAGCAGCAGAATGCCGAGTGTCCAGCGCCCCTCTTCCTGCAGCGAAAGACCGGGTGAGAGTTCGGCGAGCATCCCCAATAGCGCCAGCATCACCTCAAGGCCCGCTTCGAACAGCCACCAGCTCGCCATCGCCGCCTCAAAGGACACCGCCGACAGCGCCCAGCCCAGCATCCCCAGGGGCACCAGCACCAGCGTCACCAGGGGCACCGCCAGCAGGTTGGCCAAGGGAGCCAACGGCGCCACTTGGCCCATGGCCAGCAGCACCAGACCCGCCATGGGTAGCGCCAGCAACAGCTGGGTACGCAGTAGCGCCGCCAAGGCACCCTTGAGCCCGGATGGCACCTGCCTGCCCTGCCACATCAGGATCAGCAGGGCCACGGCGCCGAAAGATAGCCACAGCCCGGGACGCCACAGCGCCAGGGGATCCCGCAGCACCACTACCGCCCAGGCCAGCGCCCAGCCCTGCCACGGCGAAGGAGAATGTCGCCCCCCGGCCACCCACAGGGCGATAAGGACCATCACCAGGGCCCGCATCGCCGGCGGCTCTGCACCGACCAGCCAGACAAAGCCAACGGTGGCGCCAGCCGCGGCCAGCCACGGCCAGCGCACCAACCGCCAGCGACCCGGCTGGATCAAACGCGCCACCAGCCGCGAAAGGGTCAGCGCCAAAGCCGCCACCAGGCCCACATGCAGCCCGGACACCACCGCCAGATGGGTCGTCCCAGTGGCATTGAGCAGCGCCCAGTCGTCGCCATCGAGCCGCTCGCCGCGCCCCAGGGTCAAGGCGGCCAGCCACCGCCGCGTGGTCTCGTGCAGTGGCTGGACATCGAGCCGTCGCAGCAGCGCCCGGCGCGGGTCCCGGGGTGCGGCGGCCAAGCGTTCGGGCGGCGGTTGTGCGATGACCGAGCCGGTGGCGTGGATGCCTTCCCTCCACAGCCAGCGGCGATAGTCGAAACGCCCCGGATTGGCAAGGCCGCCAGGCGGGCGCAGTCGTACATGGATGCGCCATCGCTCGCCGACGGCCATCATCGAGGGCGCTGTTGCCGACGCGGTCCCGGCGGCCCCACCTGAAAGAGCGCCAGCCGCATCAGGAAGCCCAGCGGCCTCGACGTTTATCGGGCTATAGTGACTTACCCGTATCCGCTCAAGTCCCGCGCAGTCAGGCAGTCCGGCTTCCAGGGGACGGCAGTGCCCGACCTTCAAGGTCAGGCGCTGCAGGCCATCGCTCTGGCGACTTGCCATCACCCGCCCCTCGACCGTCAACGGCACCCCGGCAAGCCCCGAGGGCAAGCGGGCCGCCTGCTGCTGCAAGAGACAGGCAAGCACCCACAACCCGGCCAGACAGACCAGCAGCGCCACCATCCGACGCAAGGCCATCGACATCAGAGCCGCCACCGTCAGCAGATTCAGGCCGAGGGCGGCTTCAGGCAGCATCAGACCGATACCACCAAGCACGCTGCCCAGGGCAAGGGCCCATGCCAGCGAGATGGAACAGGTGCCTTGCCAGGGGCGGCCTGGCGGCTGCAGCGACGATCGTTGCCAATCTTTGTCAGATCCCATCGCCCTCTCCATGGCGCCCTGGGGCCCTGGAGCCCGACAGCCCGTTGACGGCGTCGCGCATGCCCA
>DJIP01000242.1:0-1697 GCA_002433675.1 Halomonas halophila | reverse complement strand
CGTTGGCCGACGTCATGGCAAGGGCGGCGGCTTGTATGGATAATAGCCACGCATCCGCAGCCTCGAGCTGATTCGCCATGCCGCGTCGACTACTCAAGCGCTATCTACCCTCGCCGGACGCCCTGCGCCGGCAGCGCTCGCTACGCTTCATGGCGCACCTGATCGCCGACCCTGCCCTGTGGGTGCTGACGCGACGCAGCGTGGCCAATGCCTTCAGCGTGGGCCTGTTCAGCGCGCTGCTGCCGATCCCCTGCCAGATGGTCGTCGCCGCCCTCGGCGCCCGCGTCGGACGCTGCAATCTGCCGCTATCGGTGGCCTTGGTGTGGATCACCAACCCGCTGACGATGCCGATCATCTTCTACGCCAACTACTGTCTCGGCGCCTGGCTGATGCAGCGCCCGGCGCTGGAGGCACCCCACCGGCTGACCACCGACTGGCTGCAGGCCCAGTTGCTCGACATCCTGCCGTCCTTGCTGATCGGCTCGCTGGTGGCGGCGATCGCCGTCGGAGGCCTGGCCAACCTGGTGATACGTCTGCTGTGGCGTTGGCAGGTGGCACGCAGCTGGAAGGCGCGCGCGCGCCGGCGACGCCGCAGGACCCAGCCGCACTGACCCAGCCGCACCGACCCAGCCGCACTGCCCCTGCCATATCGCCCCATCCACACTGACCCAGCCTATGCAAAAGGCCCTGCTCGGCCCGGCGCCGTTCCCGCTGGCCGGCAACGCCGGGTCGAGAAAGCCCGGTCGAGATAGCCCGGACGAAAAAGGCCCCGATGCTCGTGCATCGGGGCCTTTTGTTGGACGCTGCGAAAGACTTACTCGGCGTGCAGCTTGCCGTTGTCGAGTCTCAGCACGCGGTCCTGATGGGCCGCCAAGGCCGGGTCATGGGTGACGATGACGAAGGCGCAGCGAGCGCTGGCAGCGAGCTCGTCCATCAGCGCCAGGATGCTGGCGGCGGTGTGCTTGTCGAGGTTGCCGGTGGGCTCGTCCATCAGCATCAGGCTTGGGTCGGTGACCAAGGCCCTGGCGATCGCCGCACGCTGACGTTCCCCCCCGGACAGTTCACCGGGCTTGTGCTCCGCCCTGGGGCCCAGCCCTACCTTGTCCAGCAGGGCACGCGCCTTGTCCTCGGCATCACGCTTGCGGCTTCCACGAATGATCAAGGGAAGCGCCACGTTCTCCAGCGCAGAGAACTCCGCCAGCAGATGATGGAACTGATAGACGAAGCCGATATGACGATTGCGGAAGCGTCCGATCTCGGCGTCGCCCATCTTGTGCAGCACGGTGTCGGCCACCCGCACCTCTCCGGCGCTGGGACTGTCGAGCCCACCAAGCAGGTTGAGCAGGGTGGTCTTGCCGGAGCCGGAACTGCCGACCACCGCGACCCGCTCGCCAGCGTGTACCTTGAGCTCGAGCTGGTCGAGCACCACCAGGTCGGCGGGCCCTTCGTCGTAGACCCGGGACAGCTCGCGGCACTCGAGCATCAGCTCGTTGCCGGCACGGGCCGGCGCCTCGACACCAGGGTTGGCGATCACCGAATCATTCATAGCGCAGCACCTCGGCAGGCTGGACCCGCGCCGCGCGCCAGGCCGGATACAGGGTGGACAGGAAGGTCAGCACGAAGGCGGCCGCCACGATCTGATAGACATCGCTCCAGATCAGCTGGGACGGCAGGTCACTGATGAAGTAGACCCCCGC
>DJIP01000039.1 GCA_002433675.1 Halomonas halophila | reverse complement strand
CTGACACCATCGCTAGGGCTGCAGCGTAGCGGCTTTGCCTTAACGCGCGCTTAAGCTTTATTGAAGGATTTGTGACAAGGTCTGATGCGCGAACCTGCAAAATGTTCAGTCATCGAGCTGCGACATTGGTCGAACGGCATCGGCAGCGCGTGGGGATCGCGGGGAGGCAGGGGGCCCGTCGCGCCCTTCAAGGGCGACCTGCAAGGGCGACCTGCAAGGGCAACTGCCAGGAGGTGGGGCAAAGGCGTGGGTCAGGCGCGGATATAGGCCCAGCCCTGGCGCTGGCCTTCGGCCAGGGTCAGTACCGCCGCCTCGACGATGACAAGCCCCCGGGTGTCGACGATGCCCTGGGCGTCGAGGCTGTTGCGACACAGCCTCAGCCATGCGTCGGTGTCGTCCGGGGTAGCGACGGCGGCGGCCACACCACCGGCGTTGGTGATGATCAGCACCTCGGCGTCGGGGCTGGCGGCCTTGAGATTGCGGGCATTGCGCCGGGCCCGTGCAAGGCTCTCGGCGCAGGGAGCGTGAAGCATCACCTTCAAGCGTGCACCGTTCACTTCGTAGTCTGGCAGGCCGGTCTCGGTCATGAGGTCTCCGGGGCGGCGCCGATCAATGTTTCCAGATGATGGACCTGGGCGCCGAAGTCGGCATGCTCACGGCGATTCTCGGTGGGCAGCGTGATCTCAAGGGTATCGATGACCCGCGCCGGGGCCCCGCCCTGATGTCCCCCGAGCACCATCACCCGGTCGGCCAGCAGTACGGCCTCTTCGATGTCGTGGGTGACGAAGACGATGGCGGCCTCGGTGCGCTGGCGCAGGTCGATCAACTCGTTCTGCAGGCGACGGCGAGTGATCGCATCCAGCGCCGAGAAGGGCTCGTCCATGAACAGCACTCGGGGCTTTACCGCCAGCGCCCGGGCGATGCCGACACGCTGTTGCTGGCCGCCGGACAGGGTGGACGGGAAACGCTCGGCCATGTCGCCCAGGCCGACCAGCTCCAGCGGCGCAAGGGCGCGGCGCTGGCGCTCCTCGCGGGACAGCCCCAGTCCCTCGAGCCCGAGGGCCACATTGGCGCGGATACGCCGCCAGGGAAATAGCCGTGGCGCCTGGAACACCATCGACCAGGGCCGCGCTCCATCACGTAGGCTCTCGTCCAGCCAGCGCTCGCCTGCCACTGCCGGCAGTAGGCCGCAGAGTGCCCGCAGCAGGGTCGACTTGCCGACCCCGGAGGCACCGACGATGGCGATGAACTCCCGAGGTGCCAGGCGCAGGTCGACATGTTCGAGCACGCGCTGGCCGCCGAAGCCCAGGGCCAGGTCATGGGCCTTGAGCACGCAGGCCTCGGCGTTGCGTTCGGCCGTCAGGGTGTCCATATCAGCAGCCTTTTTTGCAGATGCAGGAAGCCCAGGTCGAACAGGGCGTAGAGCGCGGCGATGGTCAGCATGTAGACCACCACGATGTCGGTGGCCAGCAGGCCTGAAGCCTCCATCATGCGTTGGCCGATGCCGGGGATACCGAACAGTTCGGCCGCGACCACGGTCATCCAGCCCTGGCCGAGGCCGGCGCGCAGGCCACCGAGGATGCCGGGGGCCGCCGCGGGCAGGCTGACCTTGGTCAGGCGGGCCAGCAGCGAGCCCTGGCCGAAGGCCCTGGCCACTTCGTCATAGCCGGGGTCCACCGCGCGCACCGCGCTGTAGCTGGCGAAGTAGTTGATCCAGAACACCCCGATACTGATGATGAAGGCCGCCGCCGATGGCGTGATCCCGAACCAGATGATGGCGAAGGGGATCCAGGCCAGTGGCGGGATCGGGCGCAGCAGGCGTGCCAGCCAGGCGTGCAGTGCGTCGAATACCGGCAGCAGGGCCGCCGCCACGCCCATGGCGATGCCCGCCAGTGAGCCGATGGCCACCCCTACGCTGTAGTGAGACAGGCTCGAGCTGACGACTTCCCACCAGATGCCGTCGACCACCTCGCCCCAGAAGACGCTCGGGATCGCGGAGGGCAGCGGGACCAGATTGCCGGGTAGCAGCCCCAGGCGCAGTGAGACCTCCCAGAGTGCCACGAAGGCGACGAGTCCCAGCGCACCGAGGCCGGTGCGCCGGCTACGAGAGACCGATGTCATGGGGTCGCGTCGCCTTCTTCAGCGTCTGCGCTTGCGGTCAGGTCGTCGTACCAGCGAGTGTCGAACAGGGTGTCGATGTCGAGGCCCTGCTTGAGGGTGCCGTTGGCTAGCTGGAAGTCATGCATGGTGCGGGTACCCTCGACGATCGCGTGGGGATCGGCGACGTAGTTGGCGAAGGGCGAAGACAGTGCGGCCTCGACGGTTTCCAGCGGCACCAGGCGCTTGCCGACGAACTCGCGTACCGAGGGGGCGACCTGCTGTGGCGTATCGACCAGTGCACGGGTCGCTCGCAGGTGCAGTTCGAGCAAGGTGCTGACCGCCTCGGGGCGCTGTTCCAGCAGGTTTTCGCGTGCCGCCAGTACCGCGCCGGGCTGACCCGGCAGCATGTCCGAGGCGTGGGCCACGATCTGGGCGTCGTCGAGGCGTTCGGTCACGGTGGAGAGAATCGGCTCCAGGGTCGAGGCGGCGTCCACCGCACCGGCCAGCAGCGCCTGCTGGACACGATCGGCGCCCATGGCGACGATCTCGACGGCATCGCTGCCGATGCCCAGGCGTTCATCGAGCCAGTAGCGCAATACCGTGTCGGGTACCGAGCCCTTGGGGAAGGTGGCGATCTTGGGCCGGCGGCCTTCACGCTCGGTAAAGTCGGCGATGGCCTGGGCCGGATCGGCGTCGGCCATCAGGCTGGCCAGTTCGCCACGGGCGACCAGGCCGATCTGCTCCTGGATGGCAGCCGCCAGAACCTTGATCGGTACCCCGTTGGCGCGGGCCACCATGGCCGGGCCGATGCCGAAGTACATGACGTCGAGATCGCCCGAGGCCAGCGCCTGGACCATCGCCGGCCCGCTGGAAAAGCGTGTCAGCTCAAGTTCCAGACCGGCCTCTTTGGTCCAGCCTTCGCCCTCCATCACGAACAGCTGAGCCACCGGCAGGATCGGCATATAACCGACCTCCAGCGGACCGTCGTCGGCGGCGATGGCGGTACCAGGCAAAAGCAGGGCGGCGGCGGTCAGCCAGCGGTACAGGAGCTGGGGCATGGAGCCCTCCCGGAGCAATGAAGTTAATGATCAGCATGATAACGATTGGGGGGCGAGGGCGACACGCAGGCGTGTGATCAATCCGTTATATGCTTATTA
>DJIP01000065.1 GCA_002433675.1 Halomonas halophila | reverse complement strand
ACCGAGGACGAGACGCAGTACTGTCAGAAGCTGTTCGGGATGCGCCCGCTGGACTACCTCGAGGCCACCGGCTGGCTCAGCGATCGTACCTGGCTGGCCCACGGTATCCACTTCAACGACGACGAGGTCGCCCGCCTCGGCCAAGCCGGCACTGGCATCGCCCACTGCCCCTCATCCAACATGGTGCTGGGCTCTGGCATGTGCCGCACCCTGGAACTCGAGGCCGCCGGCTGCCCGGTGGGCCTGGCGGTGGACGGCTCGGCCTCGGCGGATCACTCCAACCTGGCCGAGGAGATGCGCCAGGCGATGCTGATCGGCCGCCTGCGCTACTCGCCCAGCCAGGTACGTCATCAGGACGTCATCCGCTGGGCCACCGAAGGCTCCGCGGGCTGTCTGGGGCGCAGCGACATCGGCGGACTGAAGGTTGGCCAGCAGGCCGATCTGGCGCTGTTCCGGCTGGACGAGCCGCGCTTTTCGGGCGCCGAGAACCCGCTGGCCGCCCTGCTGCTGTGCGGTGCCCACCGTGCCGACCGGGTGATGGTGGCCGGCCACTGGCGGGTGGCCGATGGCCAGCCCCTCGACGTCGATCTGGACGAGCTGATGGCCCGCCACAACGCGGCGGCGGTGCAGCTAAGGCGCGCGGTCTAGGAGGCTCGGGCCGACCCTGGACGCACACCTCCGAACAGGACGATAGGAAGACAAAAGGCAACACCAACGAACGGATCTCGAGCGCAGCGCGGTACCACGGGCCAGGACCGACGCTGCCGCCCCCTGACAACGGTCGCCGTGCCATGGCAGTCAGCACAGACGGTCTGACACCTGCCACGGTTTCCGGGGTTTCGCCGCCGACGCTCCGACAGGGACGCCGGTGCTACAACGACAACAGGAGAAAACCCTGCCATGCCCACCCACGAATCCTCCGGGGACACCCTGGAAAGCGCATCGGTGCGCTCGACCCACGACGTCAATGCCATGCCGCCCCTGGGGCGCGCCATTCCACTGGGCCTGCAACACGTGCTGGCGATGTTCGTCGGCAACGTCACGGTGCCGATCATCATCGCCGGCGCCGCCGACCTGCCGGCGGACCAGACCGCCTTCATGATCCAGGCGGCGATGTTCGTGGCCGGTGTCGCCACCCTGGTGCAGTCCCTGGGGATCGGCCCCATCGGCGCCCGCCTGCCCATCGTCATGGGCACCAGCTTCGGCTTCGTCCCGGTGCTGATCCCGATTGCCGTGGGCATGGGGCTTCCGGCGGCCCTTGGCGCCGCCCTGTGTGGCGGGGTCGCCATGGCTCTGGTGGGCCTGTTCCTGCCGGTGTTCCGGTTTCTGTTCCCGCCGGTGGTCACCGGCACCTTCGTGGTGATGCTCGGCACCCTGCTGATGCCCGTGGGCTTTGCCTACTGGGGCGGCGGCTTTGGCGCCGCCGACTTCGGCGCCACCCACCACCTGCTGCTGGGGGCGCTGGTACTGGTGGTGACCCTGGGCCTGCACCAGTACGGCCGCGGTATCTGGTCCGAAGCGGCGCCGCTGATCGGCCTGATCACCGGCTACGTGGTGGCCACCATGTTCGGCTATATCGACTTCTCCACCATCGGTGACGCCGACTGGCTGTCGCTGCCGGTGCCGCTGACCATCGGGCTCGAATTCCATCTGGCGGCGATCCTGCCGGTGGTGCTGCTGGCCGTGGTCACCTGCGCCGAGTCCATCGGCGACATCGTCGGCACCACCGCCGGCGGCATGGACCGCGAGCCGACCCACAAGGAGCTTTCCGGCGGGGTCATGGCCGACGGCCTGTCCAGCGTGTTCGCCGCGATCTTCAACGCCTTCCCCCAGATCAGCTTCAGCCAGAACGTGGGCATGGTGGCGCTGACCGGCGTGGTCAGCCGCTATGTGGTGGCCATCGGCGGCGCCTTCCTGCTGCTGGCGGGCCTGATCCCCAAGCTGGGTGCCATCGTCTCAAGCATCCCCAATTCGGTGCTGGGCGGGGCGGTACTGATCATGTTCGGCATGATCGCCAGCGCCGGCATCAAGATGCTGTCCCATATCGACTTCAACAAGCGCAACATGGTGATCATCGGGGTCTCGCTGTCCGCCGCGGTGGGCCTGCCGGCCCAGGAAGGGCTCTACGCCAACCTGAGCGACAACCTCCAGGCGATCATCGAGTCAGGGCTGATCCCCGGCGCGCTGTTTGCCATCGTGCTCAATCTGGTGCTGCCCAAGGCCGATCGGGTCTTCCGCGATAGCGTCTGAGGCGTCACACCGTCCCCACAAGGACATCAGGCTGTCATCTTCGGGCCCGCCACGCGGGCCCGCTTTATTTGCGCGCCACAGCGTTTCCACGCTACCTGGGCCAACTTGCCGCTCAGCAGCTTCTGACCTCACGGTAGCGGTGACGTCTGTAGACCTTCACGCGCTGGCCCTCGAGCGTCGTCATGCCCTCCCACACGAAGCCCGCGTTCTGTGCCACTCGGCTCGACGGCACATTGGTGGGATCGATCACCGCCACCAGCGACTCGCAGTCGGTGATGGCGAAGGCGTGGGCCACCACCGCCAGGGCCACCTCGGTGGCAAGCCCTCTGCCCCAGTGATGAACGGCGTAGCGATAGCCGATGGCCAGCTCCCGCTCGCCGTCGAGAATCTCGTGATCGAAGCCACAGAAGCCCATCAGCGCCCGCGACACCGGGTGCACCACCGCCCAGTAGCCAAAGCCCTTGTCGGCATAGCTCGCGCGACAGGCCTCGAGAAAGCGACGACTCCCCGCCATGTCCTGCACACCGTAAAGCGAGTGACGCATCACCCGGGGGTCGGCCAGCAGTCGGCTCAAGCCAGGCAGGTCATAGCGCTCGAGCGGTCGCAGCCGGCTGCGCGGCGTTGCCAGCACGTCACCCCGCATCGGCCTGGGCCTCAGCCTGTCGTCCTGCATCATGCGCCTCTCGCGTCGTGGATCGCTTCTGCGAATGTACGCCATCCCCGGCGGCCATGACCACGCACGCCGGCCGCCAGCGAGTCGCTATCACGCCACCCTGACGTCGCCCTGTCGCTATCATGACGACTCCCTGGTGCCGCTTGTGGAGGCCGGGCCGTTCTTCCCCTTTGGTCGAAGCAGGCCCCGAAAAGGCGTCATCACGCGCTAGGCTTGCGAAGTTTTCCCTCGTTGGAGCCATGACGATGCCCGCCTCACCTTCCGCCCAGCCTGACACCGGTGACCTCGCCGTGGTGCGTCACGATGATCGTGGGGTCGTCCATCTGACCCTCAATCGCCCGGCGAGCTTCAATGCCCTGTCCCGGGACATGCTCACCGCACTGGATGACGCCTTTGCCGGGATCGACCCCGATCCTGCGTTGCGGGCGGTGGTCATCGCCGCCGAGGGCCGAGCTTTCTGCGCCGGCCATGACCTCAAGGAAATGCGCGAGCTTGGCGACGAAGACGCCTACCGACAGCTCTTCGCCCAGTGCTCACGGGTCATGCAGCGCCTGCAGGACTGCCCGGTGCCGGTGATCGCTCGAATCCAGGGGCTTGCCACCGCCGCCGGCTGCCAACTGGCGGCCAGCTGTGACATGGCGGTGGCCGCCCGCTCGGCGCGCTTCGCCGTCTCTGGTATCAAGGTCGGGCTGTTCTGTTCCACCCCGGCGGTGGCGCTGACCCGCAATATCGGCCCCAAGCAGGCCGCCGAGATGCTGTTTACCGGCGAGTTCATCGACGCCGATCAGGCACTGGAGTGGGGCCTGGTCAACCGGGTCGCCGAGGACGACGCCCTCGACGACAGTCTCGAGGCGCTGCTCGACAGCCTGCGCGCCAAGAGTCAGGTGGCACTGTTCACCGGCAAGGCCATGCTGGCCCGCCAGCGAGCCCTGCCGCTGGGCCAGGCCTACGCCTACGCAGGCGAGGTGATGGCCGCCAACATGATGGCCGAAGACGTGGCCGAAGGCATCGACGCCTTCGTCGCCAAGCGCGCCCCCCGCTGGCGCCATCGCTGAGCGCCGCACCCGGCCCAGCCAGGGCGAGGCCGCTTGTGGAAGCCTTTTCCGCAAACGC
>DJIP01000124.1 GCA_002433675.1 Halomonas halophila | reverse complement strand
CTGGTTGGTCTCGGCCAGCACCACTCCGATGCCCTGGGTGCCTTCCAGCAATTTGATCACCAGCGGGGCGCCCTTGACCATGGTGATCAGGTCAGGGATGTCATCGGGAGAATGGGCGAAGCCGGTCACCGGCAGGCCGATGCCCTTGCGAGACAGCAGTTGCAGCGAGCGCAGCTTGTCGCGGGAACGGGTGATACCGACGCTGTCGTTGAGCACAGTGACGTTCATCATCTCGAACTGACGCAGCACGGCGCAGCCGTAGAAGGTGACCGAGGAGCCGATGCGCGGGATGACGGCGTCGAAGGGCTCGAGTTCCTCGCCCTTGTAGTGAATCGACGGATGGTGAGAAGCGATGCTCATGTAGCAGCGCAGCGTATCGACCACCCGAGCCGTATGGCCGCGTTGTTCGGCGGCTTCCACCAGGCGACGAGTGGAGTAGAGATTGCGGTTGCGGGACAGCAGCGCGATATGCATGTGCGAGTCTCCAGGTCAGGGGCGGTGGAACCGTCAGGGTTCGCCGTGCAGAAAGGTAGCGCCGGGCGCCACCAGCAGGCGGCGCAGTGCGCGGCGACCGAGAAGCATGGGGTGGCGCATGTTGCGCCGGTCGGTCAGGGATAGCTCGACGGGAAATTCCAGATCCCCCATCTGCATCTGGGTGCGAATGAAGTAGCGCCACTCGGCCTGGCCGTTGGAGCTGGTGACCTTGCGCCGATCATGCAGGTGCATGCGGTACTGGTGTGACGGACTGTCGGGGCCGCCGGCACGGGTGACGAAGCTGACCCACAGAATCTCGTCCTCCTCGAAGGACTCGATCTCCTCGGCGTGCAGCGCCGAGGTGCGAGCGCCGGTGTCCACCTTGGCACACAGATGCAGGTGCATCTGCGGCAGGATCACCATCTCGCGGCGACCGACGACGGCCTGAGCCTGAAAGGGCAGGTCCTTCATGTCTTCTCCTTGTCGCGGGATGCTGCTTGTTATTCTGGCGACGTCCGTTGTCGAGCTGGCGGTGGCAACCAACGTCACCCGGGCAGGCGAATCAATGGCCGCCTGACCCCTTGACCGCCGCCAGACGGCGAGCGGTGGCGGAATCCTTCGGGGCCTGACGCAGCGTCATCAGCACCGGCAGACGCAGCCGGGGAATCTGCGCCAGGTCCCTCGCAACGGCCAGAAAGTTGGCCCCGTCGCATTCGGCGACCCGCTCCAGAAACAGCGGCAGGCGCTCGGCGTGCTCCAGGTGTTGCCAGCCCCGCGCGGCCATGGCGGCAAGGGTGTCCGGGCCGCAGGCGTCGCTATCGACCAGCAGGTCGTCAAACCAGGCACCGGCCAGGCTGTCGGGCGCGTTGCCCACGGCGCGTACACAGGCGCAGAAGGTCTCGATGTCGCCCTGGCTGGCGGCCTGTTCGCCGCGCTCACGTAGCGCCTGAGCAAGCTCTGCTGATAGTGCTACATGTTCCAGACAGTAGCATAGCGATGTCAGTACTTCGCTGTGCAGCTGCGGGATAGCGGCCACCAGCGAGGCCTCTGTCTCGGGGCCGAGACGCGCCACATAGTCGGCCAGCCCCTGCAGGCCCAGCGCCTGCCAGTCGTGGCCGCCCTGGCCCGACAGGAAGGCTTCGACCGGCTCCAGGTGTTCGCTGGCGGGGCGCTCCAGATCGGCGCTGGCACGGGCGTGCAGCATCGCCTGAAAGGGCAGGGAAGGGGTGAAGGCCAGCGGGTTGTCCTTCATCAGGTTATCGATCTCGCCACCGTCGGACTGCTCCAGCGCCTCTGCACTGCGGCCGAGGGTGGAGAGCAGGCGCTCGAGGAAGGCGTCTCGCTGGGCGGCGTCCAACAGGCCCTGCTCGTCCAGCGGCAGCGCAAGGAACCAGATCAGCGGGTCGTTCATGTCACCCAGGCGAAATACCAGCGCCAGGCGGGCGCGTCCCTGCCAGGGTTCCGGCCAGGGGACCTGGCCGCTCTCGAAGTCTGCCAGGGTCTCGAGCGCGCAGGGGTGCACACGCCGTCCCATATGATAGAGACGCACCTCGGCACCGGTCAGGGTGAAAAAGTCGTGAAGACGATGGATCGCTTGCATGGCCCCTCCGAAAGATCAGCGTGCACTCTATCGTGCCGTTCGAGGAGTGTCAGCCGTCCACAGCGGAAATTTGTGCATCCCTCGCACTGTATTTTGCTGCATCGCTGGTGAATTTTTGATCAAGCGCCGCAAAAGAGCGTCAGAAGCGGCCCGGCGTCATCTGTCAAAGGGTTATCCACAGGGACATTCAGCGCTTCTGTGAATGAATGATGGTGGGGATAAGTCGATATTGTGACAGTCCGCTGACGGCGGTCGGCGGCTGCCGCCCGGAAGGGCGCTCGCGATAGCAGCAGGCTATGGTTGACCCTGGGATTTTTCACTGCGTCTGCTATCAAATTGGAATATAATACCCTTCGTTTATTCCAAATCATGCTGAGCCATCGAGCAGCCCAGGGTTGAAGTGGCCATGGATGCCTCCACCTGTCACCCTCCCGGGACTCGCCGCACTGGCCGCCCCAATCGTTTTCAAGGAGCCGTCCATGGTTCGTCATCTGGCTGTTTCTCTTGTCGCCGCTGGTGCCATCGGTGTCGCTGCCGGCGCCCACGCCGACACCCTGAAAGTCGGCATGTCCGGTGGGTACTTTCCGTTTACCTTCGTCGAGCAGGACACCCTCAAGGGCTTTGAGGTCGACGTGATGGAAGCGGTGGCCGAAGAGATGGGCACCGAGGTGGAATTCGTCACCGCCAACTTCTCGGGGCTGTTCGGCATGCTCGAGTCGGGTCGTATCGACACCATCGCCAATCAGATCACCATCACCGAGGAGCGTGAGCAGAAGTATTTGTTCACCTCGCCCTATGTGTACGACGGTGCTCAGGTGGTGACCAAGGAAGGCAATGACGAGGTCAGCGGTGTCGAGGATCTGGCGGGCAAGACCGTGGCCGTCAACCTGGGCTCCAACTACGAGCAGCTGCTGCGCGAGTTGCCCTACGCCGACGAGATCGATATCCGCACCTACGAGAGCAACATCGAGCAGGACACCGCGCTGGGTCGTGTCGACGCCTTCGTCATGGATCGCGTCAGCGCCACCCAGGTGATCAAGGAAAAGCCGCTACCGCTGGCGCTGGCCGGCAAGCCGTTCTCCGAGATTCGCAATGCGCTGCCGTTCCGCCAGGACGACCAGGCACTGCGCGACGAGGTCGACCAGGCGCTGGACACCCTGCGTGAAGATGGCACCTTGAGCGAGATCTCCGAGCGCTGGTTCGATGCCGACATCACCACGCCCTGAGCGGTGATCGACTGTCCATGAGCATTCTCGACCTCGACTACATGGTTGGGCTGGTGCCCATCCTGCTCAGCTACCTGCCCCTGACGCTGGGGATGGCGCTGGCCGGGATGGTGCTGGCTCTGATGCTGGCTTGTGGCCTGGCGGTGATTCGGGTGCTGAAGATCCCGGTCCTCAACGGCCTGACGCTGTGGTTCATCTCGTTCTTTCGCGGTACGCCGCTGTTGGTGCAGCTGTTCCTGTTCTACTACGGGCTGCCTCAGGTGTTGTCGTTTCTGACCACCATCGATGGCATTACCGCCACCATCATGGGCCTGACGCTGCACTTCTCGGCCTATATGGCGGAGTCGATCCGCGCCGCCATCGTCGGCGTGGATCGCAGTCAGACCGAGGCGGCGCTGTCCATCGGCATGACCAACGGCCAGTTGATGCGCCGGATCGTGCTTCCCCAGGCCACGCGCATCGCGGTGCCGACGTTGATGAACTACTTCATCGACATGATCAAGGCCACCTCGCTGGCGTTCACCCTTGGCGTTACCGAGCTGATGGGGGCGACCCAGAAAGAAGCCGCCGGCAGCTTCCTGTACTTCGAGGCCTTCATCACCGTGGCGCTGATCTACTGGGCCATCGTCGAGGCGCTGGCCTGGCTGCAACGGCGCCTGGAATCCCGACTCAACGAGGCCTATCGTCGATGATCAAGCTAGAGCGACTGACCAAGCGGTTCGGTGATACCACCGTGCTGGACGGTATCGATCTGGAGATCCAGCAGGGCGAGATCATCGTGGTGATCGGGCCCTCCGGGACCGGCAAGTCGACGTTGCTGCGCTGTCTCAACTTTCTCGAGCAGCCAGACGGTGGCCGCCTGACGCTGGGTCCGCTGAATCTGGACCTGACCCAGGCCAGCAAGTCCGAGATCCTGGCCGCTCGTCGACACACCGCCTTCGTGTTCCAGAACTACGCGCTGTTCGCCAACAAGACGGCGCTTGAGAACATCGCCGAGGGTCTGATCGTGGTCAACCGCTGGCCCAGGGCCAAGGCCCACCAGCGAGCGCGGGAGATCCTCGAGCGCATCGGCATGTCGGACAAGGCAGACGCCTATCCGGCGTCGCTGTCCGGAGGCCAGCAGCAGCGGGTGGGGATCGGTCGCGCCATGGCCGCCCAGGCCGAGGTGATCCTGTTCGACGAGCCCACCTCATCGCTGGATCCCGAGTGGGTCGACGAGGTACTGGCGTTGATGAAGCAGTTGGCGCGTGAGCGCCAGACCATGCTGGTGGTCACCCACGAGATGGCCTTTGCCCGTGACGTGGCCGACCGGGTGGTGTTCATGGAGGGCGGGCGCATCGTCGAGCAGGGGCCGCCTTCGGAGCTGTTCCATGCACCGCAGGACCCGCGTACCCGGGACTTCCTGCGCAAGGTGCTGCCCGCCGCCGAGCCCCTGTAGGCCGCATTGCTCATCCATCCGGCGAGATCCTCGTTCGAGAAAGTCTGCACGTCGAGGCGTGCCCTTCGAGGTGCCGCGTTTGCAGCGGATCCTCAGGCGGCGCGTCTTGCTGCCGGGCTGGCCCTCACTGGTCCGGCACGCGACAATGACGTGCACCAAGCCCATTTTCAAAGCGGAGGCATCATGCCCACCGAACCTTCCGTCCATGACGCCCTGGGCGCGGCCCTGCGCGAGCTCGAAGCGACCATGAAGGCCGCCAACATGTGGCGTATGGACAAGCCGGAGGCCGCCGCCTTCAATAGTCGGCAGCCGTTCTGCATCGACACCATGTCGCTGCCCCAGTGGCTGCGCTTTGTGTTTATCGCCAGGCTCGACATCCTGGTCGAGCAGCGTGCGCCCCTGCCGGCCAGTTGCGACGTGGCCCCGGCGGTGGACGCCTACCTGATCCAGGAAGGCGCGCGCGCCCAGGATCGGATGCTGTTGCAGAAGGTGATCGAGGATATCGACCGGCTGATCACCGAGAACTGAAATGCCGGTAACCGAATCGGCGAGAGCTGGATGGCATCAGTGAGAGCCGCGCCGAGTCGCAGTATCGATCCCCAGCCCACGCCATGAAGCCCCCAGCAAGGAGAAGGCGATGCCCTGGTACTTTGCCTATGGCAGCAACATGAACCTTGAGCGTGTCGCCGCGCGCATCGGCGAGACCCGGCGCGTGCTGGCCGGCAGTCTGGAAGGCTACGCGCTGCGCTTCAACAAGGCCTCCCGGGTGCCGGATATCGCCCACGCCAACGTGGTGCCGGCGCCCGGCGAGCGCGTCGAGGGCGCGCTGTTCGAGCTCCTTGAGCCAGAGCAGATCCAGCAGATGGATCCCTTCGAAGGCTACCCGCATGAGTACGACCGTCATCGCCTGCCGGTGATTACCGAGCAAGGGCCGATCGAGGCCTGGGTCTATATCGCCGGCGCCGAACGCCAGGGGGATGGCCTGCGGCCCGCCCGCGAGTACCTCGAGCACCTGCTGGCCGGTCGTGACTTCCTGAGCGAGGGCTATCACCAGGCGCTGGCGGCGGTGGAGGCCGTCGAGCACCTCGATGATGCCACGCTGGGGCGACTGGGGCTGTCACGCCATCATCCGCGCTAAGGCTTGTACGAAAAGTGCCTGCCCTGTTACCGCAGCCCCTCCCTCGATAATTGCAGTGGCAACTGCCACGCGAGCGACCACAGAAGCCATCTTGTGACGGTGACAGCACAGCGCCCGCTCCTGCCAGGCAGGAGCGGGCGCTGCGCGTTACCGGACGTGCCCTGGATCAGAAGCGGTAGCTGATACCGGCCATGATCACGTAGGGGTCCACCTCGATCTCGCCGATGTCCTTGCCGTTGAGGTCGACGTCGCTGTCGATATCCAGATACCACACCGCCATGTTGGCCGCCCAGTGGTCGTCGATGACCAGGTCGAGGCCCGCCTGGCCGGCCCAGCCCCATGACTCTTCCAGATCGAGATCGTCCCCGGTATCGATGTCCTCGTCGGAGAAGTGGGTGTAGTTGACCCCCAGGCCGACGTAGGGCTGTACCCGCGCCTCGGTGCCACCGAAGGGGTAGTACTGCACGGTCAGGGTCGGCGGCAGGTGCTCGACGCTGGCACCGATATCGGTGCCGCCGACGTTCAGATCGACGTCGTGCTCGAAGGGCTCGGCGGCCAGCAGTTCGACGCCGAACTTGTCGTGGAAGCGATAGCCCAGGGTGAAGGCGAAGCCGTTGTCGTCATGGACGTCGGTTTCCATGGTGCCGCCGTCCAGCGAGCCGTTGTCGGAGTCGGGCTTGACCTTGGCCACCCCGATGCGGGTATAGATGTCGCCCTTGCCGTAGGCGGCAAAGGCCTGGCTGCTGGCAAGCGCGCTGCCGGCGATGGCGGCGACCAGGGCAGTGGTGATCAGGGGATGGCGCATGGTGTTCTCCTTGCGTACTGGCAAAAGTGGGCGAGCCGTTCGGCGAGCCATTCGGCGAGCCATTCGGCGAGCCCGATTGCCAAGCAGTGTATGCCGCATCGAGAACGTGGTTATTGATCTACCTCAATACCTCCTTTGGTCGACAAAAATGAACCGGCAACGCAACAAAAAGGCGCCTGGCAAAGCCAGGCGCCTTCGATGCTGCGGTTGAAACATGGCGCGGTCGTGCTGACCGCGCAGCGCTTATTTCAAGACCGCGCAAGCGCTTAGAAGCGATAGGTGACGCCGGCACCGATGGTCATCGGATCGATCTCGGCCTCGCCGACATCGTGGCCGTCGACCTCGATGTCGGAATCGACATCGGCGTAGCGGGCGTAGGTGCCGACCAGCAGGTTGTCGGTGACGCTGAGGTCGAGGCCCACCTGAGCCGCGGCGCCGTAGGAGCTATCGAGGTCGGCGTTGAAGCTCTCGTCGGAGAAGTGGGTGTAGTTCATGCCCACGCCGACGTAGGGGTGGACGCGAGCGTTTTCCACGCCACCCAGCGGATAGTAGTTGAGCATCAGGTTGACCGGGGTGCGGTCGACGCTGCCGACATTGCCGCCGTTGACCGCGATATCGTGCTCCATCGCCTCGGAGCCGTTGAGCTCGACGCCGAACTTGTCGTGGAACAGGTAG
>DJIP01000321.1:19196-34219 GCA_002433675.1 Halomonas halophila | reverse complement strand
GCGTCACCCCCAGGTCCTGGGCCAACTCCTTGTAGATGTTGACCAGTGACGGCGGCGGCTTGACCCCTTCGCGCACAGAAAAGCACAGCCCATGGGCCTGACCAGGACCGTGGTAGGGATCCTGTCCCAGAATCACCACTCGTACCTCGTTCAGCGGCGTCAGTTCGAAGGCCCGAAACCAGTCCGACGAGTGCGGATAGATGGTCTTTCTGGCGGCCTTCTCCGCCGCCAGAAACGCCTTGAGCTGCTGCATGTAGGGCGCCTGAAACTCGGCCCCGAGCCAAGGCTCCCAGCTGTCCGGCAATACCTGAACCATGTCGCTCACCGTCGCTGGTCCGCCAGGGGTTCGACGTAGGCCACCCCCATGTCCCAGGGGAACTGAATCCAGCAGTCCTGGGCGACCTCGGTGAGGTACTGATCCACCAGCGGACGCCCCTCGGGCTTGGCGTAGATGGTCACGAAGTGCGCCTTGGGCAGCATCTCGCGCACCTTGCGCGCGGTCTTGCCGGTATCCACCAGGTCATCGACCAGCAACCACCCTTCGCCGTCGTGATCCACTCCCTTGAGCACCTCGAGGCTGTCCTGCTCCATATGGTCGTAGCTCTTGATGCAGACGGTGTCGATCAGGCGGACATTGAGCTCTCGAGCGATCAGCGCGGCGGGAATCAGCCCACCCCGGGTGATCGCGATGATGCCCTTGGTGTCGCGCTCGATCAGGCGATGACACAGCTCGCGCACGTCGCGATGGAGCTGGTCCCAGGACACCACGAAATGGCGATGGTAGCGTTGACTGCTCATGGGTCACTCGTCCTCGGTGAAGGAACACACGGCGAACACGCTGTGGCCAGCGTCCCGGATTCTCTGGGAGCCGCCGAGGTCCGGCAGATCGACGATGGCCGACGTCTCCACCACATGTCCCCCGCTGCGGCTGATCAGTTCGGCGGCGGCCAGCATGGTGCCACCGGTGGCAATCAGGTCGTCCACCACCAGAATACGGTCGCCATCGCGGAAGGCATCCGAGTGCAGCTCCACCTCGGCCTGGCCGTATTCCAGGGTGTAGGTCTGACTGATGGTCTTGAACGGCAGCTTGCCCTTCTTGCGTACCGGCACAAAACTGCAGCCCAGCTCGTAGGCCACCGGCGCGCCGACGATGAAACCTCGGGCGTCGATGGCGGCGATGGCGTCCAGATCCATCTCCTGGTAGCGGTGCACGAAGCTGTCGATCAGCTTGCGAAAGGCCGCACTGTTCTGCAGAAGCGGGGTGATATCACGAAAGTTGACACCCGACTGGGGCCAGTCGGGAACGGTGCGAATGACGGACTTGATGTAGTCGCCGTAGATACTCATGGCGGTTCTCGCTAGGGGTCGAAAGAAGAATGCACTACACATGCGGCGCCTTGTCTCGGCGCCGCATGGCGGGGCTGGCCAACCTGCCGGCTCAGTCGGTCCTGGTCAGCCAGCCCCGGTCAGCCCGATGGGCTCAATCGAGATAGATCATCTTGATCGCGAACAGCACACCGAGGATCACCACGGCGGCGTTCAGGTCCTTGAAGCGACCGGACAGGGCCTTGATCGCCACGTAGCTGACGAACCCGAAGGCGATACCTTCGGCGATGGAGAAGGTGAGCGGCATGGCCAGGGCGGCGATCAACACCGGCGCCGCCTCGGTGGCGTCGTCCCAGTCGGCATGGGCGAGGCTTCCCGCCATCAGCGACGCCACGTACAGCAGCGCACCCGCAGTGGCATAGGCCGGAATGGAGCCCGCCAGCGGCGCGAAGAACAGGCTCGCCAGAAACAGTACCGCAACCACTACGGCGGTCAGACCGGTACGCCCACCGGCGGCGATGCCGGCGGTGCTTTCCACATAGCTGGTGGTGGTCGAGGTGCCGAGCGCAGCACCGGCCATGGAGGCGGTGGAGTCCGCCATCAACGCACGGCCCAGGCGCGGCAGCTTGCCGTCCTTGTCGAGCAGGCCACCGCGATGGGCGACACCCACCAGGGTGCCCGAGGTGTCGAACAGATCGACGAACAGGAAGGCAAAGACCACGCTGATCATGGCCACGTCGAAGGCACCGGCCAGGTCCATGGACATCAAGGTCGGCGCGATCGATGGCGGCATCGACACCACCCCGCCGAATTCATTGTGGCCCAGCAGCATGGCCACCAGGGTCACCCCCAGGATACCGATCATCACCGCCCCGGTAACGCGCAGATGGGCCAGCGCAGTGATCACGAAGAAGCCGGCCAGGGCATATAGCGGGGCAGGCTCGGACAGGTCTCCGACCGACACCAGGGTGGCCGGGTTGTCGACGATGATGCCGGCATTCTTCATCGCCACCATGGCCAGAAACAGGCCGATACCGGCGGCGATGCCAAGCCTCAGGGTGAGCGGAATCGAGTTGATGATCCACTCGCGAATACGAAAGATACTGAGCAGAAAGAAGGTGACACCGGACAGGAACACCGCTCCCAGCGCTGCCTCCCAGGTGTAGCCCATGCCCAGCACCACACCGTAGGTAAAGAAGGCGTTCAGACCCATGCCTGGTGCCAGGGCGATGGGATAGTTGGCCCACAGCCCCATTATCAGACAGCCCACCGCGGCGGCGACACAGGTCGCCACGAAGACCGCCCCGTAGTCCATGCCCGCCTCGGACAGGATGCTCGGGTTGACAAAGATAATGTACGCCATGGTCAGGAAGGTGGTGATCCCGGCGATCACCTCCGTCTTGACGGTAGTGCGGTGCTCACTGAGCTTGAAGAAGCGATCGAGCGGGCTCTTGCCGGCACTCGGTTCAGGCTGCTGGTTGGACATGCGCTGGGTCCTGCACGTGGAGTCAATAGGGGAGTGTCCAGGACGAGAGTTCGCCGAACGCGCCCTGCCACCCTGCGACTAGTGACACCATATAGCAGGCCGTCCAGGGAATCACGACGATCCTGCACAACCTAGCCAACGCACAGGGAGCACGCAGCGCTATCAGCGCGACCTCCAGCGCCACCACGTCAAGCAAGGCTGCCCGCCCCATAAAGCGGCATCCCAGCCCTCGACGATCGGCCGGGGCCAAACGCACATCGGGCGCGGTACGGCGAGTCCGCCGTACCGCGCCCGATGTCGGCGACTCTCGAAGGCGCGCTACTCTACCAGAATCGGATAGGCTTCGGTATAGATCCAGTCCTTGTCCTGGGCCGGGACATGACAGCCAAGACAGTCGGCCTTGTAGTCGGCCGAAACGTTGGTGGAAGGATCATCGGTCTTGAACAGCGCCCAACCCCAGCCGTCACCCCAACTGCCATTACTGTCGGCAAAGCGGTCGGTGGAGTCCTTGACCATCACGAACCACTGCTTGATCGTCTCGTTCTCGTAGCTCACACCGGCGCCGGTGGTGTAGTCGCCGGTGCTGTGTGCACGCAACTCCTTGACCAGCACAGCGCCGTCGGGGAAGACCCCATTCTCGCGGAAGGACGCGACGCTCTCGGGCTCGGTATAGACGTTATGAAAGCCACTGGCGTCCCCTTCGGGCACGAACCAGGAGCCCAGATGCGCCATCTCGGTGCGGAAGTTATCCGGCAAGGAGATGGTACCCTCGCTGTCCACCCAGGGAGACAGATCCTGGGCCACGGCAGCCGTGGCAATTCCCAACGCCGCTGCGGCGCACACGCCTGTCGCCAATGCCTTGGCTGTCATTTTCATGGTAGTCCCTCGCTGATCACGGTCGGTGCACTTAAAGGAATGTTACATCCGGTTAAGTTAGCAGCTTCTCAAGCGAGGGAGACCACCGCCGACGCCCGTCCGGGCGCTGCGGCACAAAGCTATGGGAGTTGGCCACAACGGCATGCAGTCGCCGTCTCGTCGCGATGGGGCCTGGTCCTGGTCGAGGCTCAGTTCCTGGCCGCCATGACCCGCTCCACCGTCTCGACGATGGCCTGGGTCTGCGGATCGATCTCGAGGTTGACCCTGTCTCCCGGGCGACGGTCGGCCAGTGTGGTTCGAGCCAGCGTCTCCGGGATCAGGTCGACGCAGAAGGCCACCCCCCGGGCATCGTTGCGCAACTCGCCGATGGTCAGGCTGATGCCGTCCACGCCGATGTAGCCCTTGGCAAAGACGAAGCGCTCAAGCCCTGGCGGCAACTGGAACCACAGGCGACGGTTGTTGGGCGCCTCGTCGAGTTCCGTCAGTTCCGCCTGCCCCATGACATGACCGGACATGGCGTGCCCGCCGATCTCGTCACCGAAGCGCGCCGCCCGCTCGACGTTGACGCGATCACCGACGCTCAGGCCTCCGAGGTTGGTGACACGCAGGGTTTCGCGCATCAGGTCGAAGCTGACCAGATCCCCGTCGATCTCGGTGACGGTCAGGCAGACCCCATTGTGGGCCACCGATGCACCAAGCTCCAAGCCACCACACAGGTGAGGCGGCATCCGCACCAGATGACTGCGAAACGCCTCGGCCTCCTTGATCTCGACCACCTCGGCGGTGCCCTGCACGATACCGGTGAACATCTTTGTCTCCTTGCCATCACGGGGCTTTCCCCGAACCGGCCCAGTCTAGAAGCCGCGCCTCCAAAGGTCCACGCTTGCGCCATTGTTCAGAAAACCTATCGCCCGTCACGGCCTCCGGCGGGCGGATCCACTACGGCGTGGCGCATACCTCAAAAGACCTTGCCAGTAGCTATGCGTAAACGATTGACAGGGTCCTTCGCTCGCCCTATCCTTGCCCGCTACATTTTTAGGCGCCGATTTGTACCCGGATTGCGGGCGCCCGTGCCGCGACGCTCACAAGGCGTCGGTGCATGAAGTGCAGCTAAAAGGGTGTGTCCAGCGTTGATGGCCACCCGTCAGGGTGGCCTTTTTTTATGTCTGCCCTTTGCCGTTCTCTTGCCCGCCCAGGTCCCTCGGTGCCCACCCGGTAGCTGAGATGATACGACTGACCAACCTTTCCAAGACCTTTGGTGCCGGCTCACGCGCCGTCAAGGCGCTGACCGACGTCGACCTGCACGTGCCCCAGGGACAGATTCACGGCGTCATCGGCCTGTCCGGCGCCGGCAAGTCGACGCTGATCCGCTGCGTCAACCTGCTCGAGCGGCCTACCTCCGGCACCGTGGAGGTGGATGGCCAGACGTTGACCAGCCTCTCCGGCCCCGCCCTCAATCAGGCGCGCCATCGTATCGGCATGATCTTCCAGCACTTCAACCTGCTGACCTCGCGCACGGTATTTGCCAACGTCGCGCTGCCGCTGGAACTGATGGGCGTCAAGCGCGACGAGATCGCCAAGCGTGTCACTCCGCTGCTGGAACTGGTCGGCCTGGCCGACAAGGCCCAGCAGTATCCGGCACAGCTGTCGGGTGGCCAGAAGCAGCGCGTAGCCATCGCCCGCGCCCTGGCCAGTCGCCCTCAAGTCCTGCTGTGCGACGAGGCCACCTCGGCGCTGGATCCCCACACCACTGCCTCGATCCTCGAACTGCTCAAGGACATCAACCAGAAGCTCGGGCTGACCATTCTGCTGATCACCCACGAGATGGAGGTGGTCAAGTCGATCTGCCATCGCGTCAGCCTGATCTCCGGCGGCAGACTGGTCGAGGAAGCCGATGTCGGCGACTTCTTCACCGCGCCGCGCACCCAGCTCGGCCGCGACTTCCTCAACGAATTCCTCGAGCTCGAACCGCCCAGAGAACTGATCGAGCGCCTCGAGCAGACACCTGGGCCGAACTCGCATCCAGTGGTACGCCTGGCGTTTTCCGGCGATGCCGTATCCACCCCGCTGATCTCGCGACTGGCCCGAGAGTGCGGCGTGGACGTCAGCATTCTGCAGGCCAAGGTCGAGTCCATTCAGGAGCGGACCCTGGGCCTGATGATCGCCGAACTGATGGGGGACGCCGAGGACACCCGGCGCGCCCTCACCTACCTGCAATCTCACGACCTGACAGTGGAGGTGCTCGGCCATGTCCAGCGCGATGTTTAACCTCATCCTCGAAGCCACCCTCGACACTCTCTATATGGTGGCGGTGTCCGGCGTGATCGCGGCCCTGGTCGGCATCCCTCTGGGTGTGCTCCTGTACGTCACCCGCCCAGGCCAGATCCTGGCCCAGCCGGTGTTGCAGTCGGTCCTCGGCATCATCACCAATATCGGCCGCTCGATCCCCTTCATCATCCTGATGGTGGCGATCATTCCGTTCACGCGCATGCTGGTGGGATCGTCCATCGGCACCAACGCCGCCGCCGTGCCGCTGACCATCGCCGCCATTCCGTTTATCGCACGACTGGTCGAGGGCGCACTGAACGAGATTTCGCCAGGCCTGGTGGAGGCCGCACAGTCCATGGGCGCCACTCCCTGGCAGATCATCACCAAGGTGCTGCTGCCGGAGGCCCGCGGGGGCATCTTCACCGCCCTGACCGTCACCGCGGTGACCCTGGTCAGCTATTCGGCCATGGCCGGCGCAGTGGGCGGCGGCGGCCTCGGCGACCTGGGCATTCGCTACGGCTACAACCGCTTCAACCCGACCATCATGCTGATCACCGTTGCCATCCTGGTGGTCATGGTCCAGGCCTTCCAGAGCCTGGGTGACTACCTGGTGCGCAAGAGTGACCACAAGTGACATGCACCCCGCATGGCTTTAATAACCAAATTGCATTAGCGAAAGACGTGTTATTCCATTAGTATCGCAGCACACGTCACACACCGTTTCGGGAGACACTAAAGATGCGCAAGACACTGCTGGGCGCCCTGGCGCTTTCCACCCTGTCACTGGCGATCAGCCAGGCCAACGCCGATGAGCAGAGCCTGAAGGTGGGCACCGTCGCCGGCCCCGAGACCGACGTCATGCAGGTCGCCGCCGACCTGGCCGAAGAGCGCTATGGTCTGGAGATCGAGATCATCGAGTTCACCGACTACGTGACGCCCAACGCCGCCCTGGCCGATGGCAGCCTCGACGCCAACGCCTACCAGCACGAGCCCTACATGAACGCCATGGTCAACGACCGCGGCTACGACTTCGCCATCGCCGGACGCACCTTCGTCTACCCGATCGGCGCCTACTCCGAGAAGTTCGAGAGCATCGACGATCTGCCCGAGGGCGCCACCATCGCGCTGCCCAACGACCCGTCCAACGAAGGCCGCTCACTGATCCTGCTGCACAACGAAGGCCTGATCACTCTGGACGACCCCGAGAACCTCGAAGCCACGCCGCTGAATATCGTGGAAAATCCCCACGACTTCGACTTCCGCGAGATCGAGGCGGCCCAGCTGCCGCGCGTACTGCCCGACGTGGACATGGCCTTCATCAACAACACCTTTGCCCAGCCGGCCGGCCTGACTCTGGACGATGCTCTGGTCAAGGAAGGCCCCGAGTCTCCCTACGTCAACATTATCGCCGTGCGCGGCGGTGACGAGGATCGCGAGGAGATCCAGCAGCTGGTCGAGGCCTACCAGAGCGACGAAGTCGCCGCCAAGGCTGAAGAGCTGTTCAAGGGCGCCGCCGTCCCCGGCTGGAAGTAAGCCAGACGCTTGCTCCTTCTCGAGGCCGGCCCCAGGGCCGGCCTCGCCGTTTTCATCCCTCGGACACTGCCTCACTCGACATGCCTTCCTACGATCTTCTCGACCGCCAGCTCGCCGCCCTGCTCGACTCCGGCGACTGGCTGACCAACGCCGCCCAGACCTCGGCCTTCATCATGCAGGAAGTCCCACGGCTCAACTGGGTCGGCTTCTATCTGCAGCGCCAGCCGCGCATGCTGTCGCTGGGCCCCTTCCAGGGCAAGCCGGCCTGCCACCCGATTCCCTTCGACAAGGGTGTCTGTGGCGCCGCAGCCCGCAGCCGCCAGACCCAACGCGTCGACGACGTCCACGCGGTCGCGGATCATATTGCCTGCGACAGCGCCTCGCGCTCCGAGCTGGTGGTGCCGGTGCTCGACAAGGACGGTGAACTATGGGGCGTACTCGACCTGGACAGCCCCGACCAGGGGCGCTTCGGCGAAGAGGACCAGGCCGGCATCGAGCGCCTGGTCGCCACCTTCCGCCGCCTAAGCGGGCTTGGCGAGGCCTGAACTACCCGAACCGCTTGAACGGATGAACCGCGCCGCCCCACAGGCGGCGCCTCTGGCACCACACCAGAAACTCCCTCCAGAAACGACAAAAGCCCCGAGGCGAGGCCGCGGGGCTTTTGTCTGAAATCTGGTAGGACCAGGCGGATTTGAACCGCCGACCTCCACGATGTCAACGTGGCGCTCTAACCAACTGAGCTATGGTCCTGAAGCAGGAGAGCGAGATGGCACGCCGCGTTGACGCCTTGAAACGTCACTGCGAGATAGCGCTGGTAGGACCAGGCGGATTTGAACCGCCGACCTCCACGATGTCAACGTGGCGCTCTAACCAACTGAGCTATGGTCCTGCATCACCTGATGTGCGATCTAGCTGGTAGGACCAGGCGGATTTGAACCGCCGACCTCCACGATGTCAACGTGGCGCTCTAACCAACTGAGCTATGGTCCTACATGACTGTCGAAACGAAGGAGTCGCCACCCTCGTCCCTGACAACGGATGCGAATTCTACGCCTTCGGCAGAATTTTGCAAGCCCTTGAGTTCACCGAATGATTTTTTCCTTCGAGGGCCCCTCGAGGCCTGTCGAACGCTTGCACCGTAGCGCGATTCCACCATCGCCAAGTCCGGCCGCGTTCGTTTACGATCATCGGGAATGCGCTGGGTGAAGCGAGACCCACGACAGCGTCATCGGCGTCCCAACACCGACGTCGTCGCCTTCAATGTACCAGGACGTTCGATGCACCGGGCCCGCTGTGCACAAGGGCTTTCAATACTACGGGACTTTCCAAGTACAAGGACAAAGGGCCACCAGGATGAACCAGCAGCAGCGTCAGGACGCCATCATTGCACTGGTCAGTCGTCAGGGATACGCCAGCATCGAGCAGTTGACCGATCACTTTGCTGTGACTCCCCAGACCATCCGCCGAGACCTCAATGCACTGGCCAGTGAAGGCCGGTTGCGCCGAGTCCATGGTGGCGCGGGCCTTGAGTCGAGTACCGTCAATACCGCCTACGCCACCCGCAAGACGCTCAACCTCGACGCCAAGCGACGCATCGCCGATGCCGTGGCGCGCCAGGTGCCTCACCACGCCTCGATGTTCATCAATATCGGCACCAGCAATGAACTGGTGGCCGAGGCGCTGCTTGAGCACCAGGGCCTGGAGATCATCACCAACAACCTCAACGTGGCGTCCATCCTGCATCACAAGGAAGACTTCAAGGTGATCGTCGCCGGCGGCCAGGTCAGACCCCGTGACGGTGGGATCATCGGCGAGGCGACCATCGACTTCATCCATCAGTTCAAGGTGGACATTGGACTGATCGGGATCAGCGGCATCGATCAGGATGGCTCCCTGCTGGAGTTCGACTATCAGGAGGTCCGCGTCGCACAGGCGATCATCGAGAATTCACGTCAGGTGTTTCTCGCCGCCGATCACTCCAAGTTTCACCGCAACCCGGTGGTCCGCCAGGGCAACGTTTCCCAACTCGACGCCCTGTTCACCGATCGAGAGCCACCGGAGGCCATCGCGCGACTACTGCAGGAACACGGGGTCGCCCTGCACCTGGCTTGACCCGGCACCAGACCTGCCCCCGCATCTGACCTGAGCCAGCGCCTTTGTGTCATCTTGCGAAAACGCCTGGTCGTCCCGATGCGTCTTCGGCCCCGTGGGTGCCTTGGCGCACGATCCCGGACGCGGCGCCCCTCTCCCCCTGCCATCCAGACGCCACGACCAAAGTGCTAGCGAAAACTTTCGCGCTTTGGTTGTTCGTTCACGACCTCAACGCTACCTTTGTTTTCGATAACGAACTTGTTGTGGCCTCGTCCGACCATTGATCACCCGCGGCGTCGACGTTGCACAGGGGCAACCGACGTCGCTGCATCTGGCCATGTACCTGCCTGAAGCACTAGACGGAACCCCTCTGCTCACCGAAGGTGAAGGTATCGCTCGACCACAATAACCGTCAGGACACCGGAACATGCCAACACGCTATATTCTCGCCTTTGATCAGGGCACCACCAGCTGCCGGGCCATCCTCTTCGATGAGGACACCCGCATCGTCGGCATCGCACAGAAGGAATTCACCCAGCACTACCCCAAGCCAGGCCAGGTGGAACACGACGCCATGGAGATCTGGGGCAGCCAGATGGGCGTCACCCGAGAGGTTCTGGAGACCCAGGGCGTCAAGCCGTCCCAGGTAGCCGCCATCGGCATCACCAACCAGCGCGAGACCACCCTGATCTGGGATCGACACACCGGCAAGCCGATCCACAACGCCATCGTCTGGCAGGATCGACGCACCGCACCACTCTGCGACGACCTCAAGGCCCAAGGACTGGAAGCCCATATCCGCGACACCACCGGCCTGGTGGTCGACGCCTACTTTTCCGCCACCAAGATTCGCTGGATCCTCGACCAGGTGGACGGCGCGCAGCAGCGCGCCGAGGCCGGTGATCTGCTGTTTGGCACCATGGACAGCTGGCTGGTGTGGAACCTGACCCGCGGCGAACGCCACCTGACCGATGTCACCAACGCCTCGCGCACCATGCTGTTCGACATCAAGCGGCTCGACTGGGACGACCGACTGCTCGAGGCCCTCGATATTCCCCGAGCGATGCTGCCCGAGGTCAGGCCATCCAGCGAAGTCTACGGTACTACCGCCAAGGAAATGTTCGGTGGCGCCCAGATCCCCATTGCCGGTATCGCCGGTGACCAGCAAGCCGCCCTGTTCGGCCAGGCCTGCTTCGACAAGGGCATGGTCAAGAACACCTACGGTACCGGCTGTTTTCTGCTGATGAACACCGGCGAGACCCCGGTACCTTCGACCTCGGGTCTGCTGACCACCATCGCCTGGGGGCTCGACGGCAAGGTCACCTATGCGCTGGAGGGATCGATCTTCATTGCCGGCGCGGCGGTGCAGTGGCTGCGCGACGAACTCAAGATGATCGACTCGGCAGAAGACTCCGAGTACTACGCCAGCAAGGTCGAGGATGCCGGCGGTGTCTATGTGGTCCCTGCCTTCGCCGGCCTCGGCGCCCCTTACTGGGACATGTATGCCCGGGGCGCCATCTTCGGCCTGACCCGAGGCTCCGGCAAGGAACATATCACCCGCGCCACCCTGGACGCCCTGGCCTACCAGACGCGAGACATCATCGATGCCATGCAGAAGGACTCGGGAATCACTCTCAAGGCCCTGCGGGTCGACGGCGGCGCCGTCGCCAACAACATCATGATGCAGTTTCAGGCCGACATGCTGGCGGTCGACGTCGAGCGTCCCAGAGTCATCGAGAGCACCGCCCTGGGGGCGGCCTACCTGGCGGGGATCGCGGTAGGCATGTGGAACCAGCCGGAACTCGCCACCCGGGGCGACATCGAACGCACCTTTACGCCCGCGATGGAAGGCGCCGAACGGGAACGCCGCTACAAGGGCTGGAAAAAGGCCGTGCGGCGGACCATGAACTGGGAGCGCGACGAAGACTGACCACACCGGGGCTTTGCGTCCCGATTCCTTCAGGAACCGCGGGGGACATGCATGCAACTACGTGACGCCAACCTTCAGCGCCTGAAGGAGGAGCGCTTCGATGTACTGATCATCGGCGCCGGCATCAACGGCGCCGCCAGCGCCGCCGCGCTGGCCGGCAAGGGTGCCCGGGTGGCCTTGATCGACCGAGGGGACTTCGCCGGCGAGACCAGTCAGCACTCGTCCAATCTGGTGTGGGGCGGCATCAAGTACATGGAAAGCTATGACTTTTCGCTGGTGCGCAAGCTATGCAAGAGCCGCAACCACCTGATCAGGAGCTTTCCGTCGACGGTCCAGGAAATTCGCTTTCTGACCACCATCGACAGGGGCTTTCGCTATCATCCTCGCATGCTCTGGGCGGGCACCTGGCTGTACTGGCTGATGGGCAACGCCTTCACCCGACTGCCACGCTACTTGACCCCAAAAGGCATCAACCGACGCGAGCCACTGGTCGATACGCGTGCGGCGATCGGTGGCTTCGAATACTCCGATGCCTACCTGCATGACAATGATGCCCGCTTCGTCTACAGCTTCGTGCGCTCGGCACTGGACTACGGCGCGGCGGCGGCCAACTACGTCGAGTCGCGGGGTGCGCGGCGCAGCGATAACGGCTGGGTCGTTGACGCTCGGGACAACCAGAGCGGCGAGACCTTCAGCCTGCACGCCGGGATCATCATCAATGCCACCGGCCCCTGGGTGGACGACCACAACGCCTTGAGCCAACAGACCACCGATCATCACCACGCCTATTCCAAGGGTATCCACCTGATCGTGCCTCGGCTGTCCGAGCGCCAGCGGGTGCTGGCCTTCTTTGCCGATGACGGGCGGCTGTTCTTCGCCATCCCCATGGGGCCGCGCACCTGTATCGGCACCACCGACACCAAGGAAGAGCGGCCGGAGGTCGCGATCAGCGACGCCGACATCGACTTCGTGCTGGACAACATCAACAAGCGCCTGAGTCTGAAGCGCCCGCTCGACCGCTCGGACATCATCGCCACCCGCTGCGGCGTGCGCCCGCTAGCGGTCAAGGCCAATGCCGGCAATGGCCGCGACTTTCTACAGATGTCACGCAAGCATGCCATCGACATCAACGCCGCGGAGCGCCATATCAGCATCTTTGGCGGCAAACTTACCGACTGCCTCAACGTCGGCGAAGAGGTCGTAAGAGAGGTGAAACGCCTCGGCCTCGAGCTGCCTCAGCCGGGCGCCCGCTGGTACGGCGAACCTTCCGACACAGACAGGCGAGAATTCCTGCACCAGGCAAGCCTGCTGGGCCTCGACGAACGCACGCCCTCCTCGTCCAGCGAACCGCTGAGCAATCGCCTGTGGCGTCGCTACGGCCTCAACGCCTTCGACATGCTCGAGCAGATCCGCCAGGACCCGCGCCAGGGAGAGCTGTTGATCGAGGGAACCGAATACCTGCGCTGCGAACTCGAGCACGCCGCACGGCGAGAGATGATCACACGGCTCGAGGACTTCCTGCGCCGCCGCTCCAAGATCGCTCTGGTGGTGGACGCTCAGACCCTGCATGGGTCGCCCGGCCTCGACGAGGCCGCCCGAATCCTGTTCGGCGACGAGGCTCATGAACGGCTCGAGGAATACTTCTCGAGTCCCACGCCCTCATCCCGCGAACGGGCCTGAGGTCCTCAACGGCGCTCCTTGGCTCTATCGTTAAAGGCCGAGGACCGTTAGGCTCGTCATCATCATTGTCGCGCCGAGCCGGTGCGCCGGACCGAAAAGGGACCCCTGCATGCTCTCACTTGTCATCGATACCCTTCTGATCGCGGTGGCGACCATCGTCGCCGGCGCCACCCTGATCGCCAGGATTCCGTCCCATTGGTGGTGGCTCAGAGCCTGTGAGTTCCCCCGTGTCCAGATCGGACTTATCGGTTTGTTCTGTGCTCTGGCGAGCCCGCTGGCGAGCGACAGCCTGACGCCCTGGATTGCCACGGCTGGTCTCGTCGTCTTTGCCATCCAGGCTTTCTATGTGCTGCCCTGGACACCACTGTGGCCGGTGCAGGTCATGGCCGCCAAGGGCGACGCCCCGGAACGTTGCCTGACGCTCTTGATCGCCAACGTGCTGACGCCGAACCGGCGCAGCGACGACCTGCTGGAGATCATTGCCGAGCGCGACCCGGACATGGTGCTGACCCTGGAATCCGACCAATGGTGGGGCGACAAGCTCGATGCCGGCCTGGCAGACGGCTACCCCCACGCCGTGCGGGTTCCGCTGGACAACCTTTACGGCATGCACCTGTATTCCCGTCGCCCGCTGATCGACCCCGAGGTCAAGTGGCTGATCCAGGATGACATCCCCTCGATCCACTGTGAGGTGGAACTCGAAAGCGGAGATCGCATCCGCTTTCGCGCCCTTCACCCCAGGCCGCCGGCGCCGAGCGAGAGCGAGGAATCGCTGTGGCGGGACGCGGAGCTCTCGCTGGTCGCCGAAGAGATCCACCAGAACCCGGTACCGACGCTGGTCGCGGGCGACCTCAACGACGTTGCCTGGTCACGCAGCACGCGCCTGTTCTGCCGTGTCAGCGGCATGCTGGACTTGCGTCGCGGCCGCGGCATGTTCTCGAGCTTCCACGCCGGCTATCCGTTCCTGCGCTGGCCGCTGGACCATGTCTTCGTCAGCGAGCACTTCACCCTTGCCAGGATGGATCGACTGCGGGCCTTTGGCTCCGACCATTTCCCGATCCTTGCCACCGTCTGTTATCGCCCCTCCAGGGCCGACGAGCACGACACCCCGGACGCCGACAGCGAAGAACATCACGACGCCCGTGAAACCGTCGAGGAAGCCAGGGAACGCGATCAGCCGAGCTGAGCTCCTGCCTTCCAGGCTAGGCCCATGTAGCGGCAAAAGCAGTGCCGGCAAAAGCAGTGGCGGCAAAAAGTGTGGCAAACAAGGTTGTGGCGATAGACTCGTCGCAATCGAAAAAAGAGCCTTGCCGTCGTGGCAAGGCTCTTCTTCTTCTTCTTCGAGGGCGCTATTGCGGCAGCGCGCTCGTCACTTCTATTCGGGGATACCGCCACGGGTCAGGGCGGTGGGATCCAGCAGGCGCTCAAGCTCGTCGCGACCGAGATCGGTCTCCTCTTCGGCCACGTCGATGATAGGACGCCCGGCCTGGTAGGCCTTCTTGGCGATGGCCGCCGCGGCGTTGTAGCCGATCACCGAGTTCAACGCCGTCACCAGGATGGGATTGCGCGCCAGCGGCTCACGCAGGTTGTCCTCGCGCGCCTTGAAGGTAGCGATCGCCTTGTCCGCCAGCAGCCGCGATGTCTGGCTCATCAGCGTGATCGACGTCAGCAGATTGCTGGCCACCAGTGGCAGCATCACGTTGAGCTGGAAGTTGCCGCTCTGTCCGGCCACGGTGACGGCGGCGTCCAGACCGATCACCTGGGCAGCGGTCTGGGCAGCGGATTCGGGTATCACCGGATTGACCTTGCCCGGCATGATCGAACTGCCCGGCT
>DJIP01000321.1:0-18893 GCA_002433675.1 Halomonas halophila | reverse complement strand
CCGGCATGATCGAACTGCCCGGCTGCAAGGCTTCAAGCTCGATCTCGCCAAGTCCCGCCAGCGGCCCGGAATTCATCCAGCGCAGATCATTGGCGATCTTCATCACCACACAGGCCAGGCCCTTGAGCTGACCCGAAAGCTCCACCGCTGCGTCCTGGGAGCCAAGGCTGGCGAAAAAACTGTCATTGGGCGTCAGCGAGAGCCCGGTCCGGGCGGAGAGCTCGGCGGCCATGCGCTCGGCAAACTCGGGATGAGCATTGATACCCGTGCCGACCGCAGTACCGCCCTGAGCCAGCCGACACAGCCGTACCATGGCACTGTCGAGACGCTCGATGGCCTGCCCCACCTGGCTCGACCAGCCACCGAGTTCCTGCCCAAGACGCAGTGGCATGGCATCCATCAGGTGAGTGCGTCCGGTCTTGACCACGTCATCCAGCTCTTCTGCCCTGGCGTCGATGACACCTCTGAGGTGCTCGAGCGCCGGGCGTAGCGTACCGGTAACCTCCAGCGCCGCCGACAGGTGCAGCGCGGTGGGAATGACGTCGTTGCTCGACTGGCCCATGTTGACGTGGTCGTTGGGCCCGACGCTCAGGTCATCGGAGCTCGCCAGGTGGGCGACCACCTCGTTGACGTTCATGTTGCTCGAGGTGCCGGACCCGGTCTGAAACACATCGATGGGAAACTGATCATCGTGCTGACCCGCGATGATCGCGTCTGCCGCCTCGACGATGGCCCGACGACGATCGTCGTCCAGCAACCCCAGATCGCCGTTGACCACCGCCGCCGCTCGCTTGATCCGAGCGATGGCGTGGATAAAGGCCGACGGCATCGGCTGGCCTGACACCGGGAAGTTGTTGACCGCACGCTGCGTCTGGGCGCCATAGAGCGCATTGGCGGGAACCTCGAGCTCCCCCATGCTGTCGCGTTCGATACGGGTCTGCGTCATGGATCACTCCTGATCATCAAAGGCAAAGGGTTAAGGGTACGGTCCTTCGTTTTCTCTTGAATACCATGGTGGCGAGACTTCCTGCTTGCAAGGCTTGCAGGGATCACATCGCTGTCATCTCTCCACACTAGGCTGAAGGCGATCCTGGGGCACGGTGAACTTCCACGCCGGTGTCCCATCGAAGGGCGAAGAAGGCTAGATAACGGACTTTTCGTCGTTTTTTCGCTGTTTCAAGCATTCTTTGGACCCAGACCCCTTTTCCCCCACGTCTCGACCCTAATCCATGTTGCGATGCACAAAACCCTCTGCTATTGTGCACTGCAACAGACGACGCAACGGCATCGACCACTGGGAATGGTCCCACGGTCATCGCCGACAAGCAGTTCGAAACCCCAGGAGGTTTACATGATGCGCACTATCGATACCAAAGCACTGTTCAACAACGAGCAAGTCGAAAACCTGTTCTTCGGCCCGGCCCGCGCCTACGCCAGCCTGACCGTCGACTTCGCCGAGAAGCTGACCAGCGCCCAGCTGGAAGCCGCCAAGGCCTACACCGAGACCGGTCTGGCCCAGGCTCGCGCCTTCACTTCCGTCAAGGACGTCGAAGGTCTGCGCTCCTACATGGAAGGCCAGCAGAAGGTCGCCAAGGACCTGACCGAGCGCCTGAAAGGCGACGCCGAGAAGGTCGTGGCCCTGCAGCAGGACTTCGTCTCCAAGAGCCAGAAGCTGGCCGAAGAGAACGTCAAGGCGGCCACCGACACCGCCACCAAGGCTACTGCCAACGCCAAGTAATCTGGCTACGGTAAACGCCTGAACGACCCAGGTCGTTCACCAAGCGGCCCCCGATTTCGATCGGGGGCCGTCTTGTATCTCTTGTAGCTGCAGGCATCGTCAAGGCGCTGCTTTATCGACACCGCCACCAAGGCTACTGCCAACACCAAGTCATCCGGCTACGGTAAACACCTGAACGACCCAGATCGTTCACCAAGCGGCCCCCCGATTTCGATCGGGGGCCGTCTTGTGTCTCTTGTAGCTGCAGGCATCGTCAAGGCGCTGCTTTATCGACACCGCCACCAAGGCTACCGCCAACACCAAGTCATCTGGCTACGGTAAACGCCTGAACGACCCAGGTCGTTCACCAAGCGGCCCCCGATTTCGATCGGGGGCCGTTTTACGTTTGCACGTCCAGAGCAGACGCTGTCTCGATACCGGCAGCGGCATGAGACCTTCAAAGGGCGGCAGACGCCTATCCGGCCATGCACACGGCATGCGTGGCAATTCCGACGCCGATTCCATAAGCTGACAGCACACAGGGCCCAACGACATTCGTTGCAAGGAGACCGCGCCATGAAGGCACCCTACCCGCTGTTGTCACGCCGACTCCGCCTGGCGGCAATCGCCATCCTCGCCTTGCTGATCGCCGGCTGTCAGGGCGTCAGCACCACCGGCACGTCCCGCGCCCCGGAGGTCATCGAGATCGGCGAACCCGACACCCCGATCGAACAGCCGGGCCCGAGAGACGACCAGCCCACCGCCGATCAGGCCAGGGTTCCCAGGGAAATCCCCTTCCCCGCCGACGTCTACGCCCAGCTGCCGAAGAGCGGCAGCGCAGTGCTGTCCGGCAGACTGACCCTGAACACCCCCGCAGGCCCGGTCATCGGTGGTGGCGAAACGGTATCGGTCGCGCCGATCACCAAATACTCCGCCGAGGCGGCCGCCCAGGCGCTGGCTGGCCGAGCGGTGGAACGCGCCGACCCACGGGCTCGCGAATACACCCACACCACCCGCACCGACACCAACGGCTACTTCCAGCTACGCGACCTGCCCCCCGGCGACTTCTACGTTTCGGGCACGGTGGTCGACCCGGCCAGTGGCAGCCGCCAGATCGTGATCAAGGAAGTCACGCTGAGAAATGGTGGCCACAGCGAGGTTCAGCTCAGCCGCTGAACCCGCGTACCGATTCGACCAGGCTCTGGCAACAAGACGGCGACCCGCTGCGGGTCGCCGTCTTGTTGTCCGGGGGACGCCTTGGCCGCTACCAGTCCAGTGCCTTCTTGACGAAGGGGATGGTCAACTTGCGCTGCGCCGAGAGCGAGGCGTTGTCCAGCACCTCGAGAGAGCGAAACAGCTCACTTAGCTCGCGTGCGCCGCGATGCAGGATGTAGCGCGCCACCTCGTCGGGTAACTCCATGCCACGCAGGTGGGCGCGCAGCTTCAGCGCCTGCATGCGATCCTCGTCGGACAGCTGCCTGAGGTGAAAGGTCATCCCCCAGGTCAGCCGCGACGCCAGATCCGCCAGCTGGATATCGAGCTGCCGGGGCGGGCGATCCGCGGCGATCAACAATCGCTTGCCGCTGTCTCGCAGACGGTTGAAGGCGTGGAACAGCGCCTCCTCCCAGCGCTTGCGCCCCACCACTCGGTCCAGATCATCGATGGCGACCAGGTCGAGTCGCTCCACGTCCTCGAGCATCAATGGCGGAAAGTGCCCCAGCTCTTCGAGTGGCAGATAGAGGGTACGCAGATCCCGAGCGGAGGCCTGGTGACAGGCCGCCTGCAGCAGGTGGCTACGACCGACACCGTCGCCCCCCCACAGATACAGAAAGGGCTCACCGTTGTCATCGAACTGATGGCTCAGGCACTCCACCAGGGTGGCGTTGGCCCCCGGATGGTAGTTGTCGAAGGTCGCGTCGTCGCGCAGTCCGACGCCCAGAGGCAACTGCGCGGGGGCTCGACTCATGAGGACTCCTCGTTGGCGGCGGAGGGCTCCTTGTCGGATTCCTGCTCCGCGTCATAGAGCGACGAATTCTTATACGTATCATGCAGGTAGCGCAAGATGACCATCACCATGGCCGCTACCGGCAGCGCCAGCAGCACCCCGGTGAAACCGAACAGCTGGCCGCCGGCCAGCACCGCAAAGATCACCGCGACAGGATGCAGGCCAATCTTGTCACCCAGCAGCTTCGGCTGCAGCAAGGTGCTTTCCACCAGCTGACCGAAGCCGAACACCAGCCCCACACCCAGCAGCACCAGCCAGTCGCCGAACTGGAAGAAGGCCACCACACCGGCCACCGAGATCCCCACGATCACGCCCAGATAGGGCACGATGCTGGCCAGGCCCGAGAGCAGGCCGATCAGCAGGCCAAAGCGAACGCCAAGCAGCGTCAGACCGATGGCGTAGATGACGCCCAGACACAGCATCACGATCAGCTGGCCACGCAGGAAGGCTGCCAGTACCTCGTCGCACTCCTTGGCCAGCCGAACGGCGGTTGGCTCCCACTGACGCGGCAGCAGACGCCTGACCTTGCCCACCAGCACGTCCCAGTCCAGCAGCAGGTAGAAGGTCACCACCGGAATCAATGCCAGATTGGCCAGCCAGCCGACCAGCGCCATACCCGACCGCGACACCTGGGCCAGTACGCTGGCGGCAACGGTACCGGTTTCTTTCCAGTTTTCCAGGACCGCCTTGCGCAGCGCATCGAAGTCGGTGCTGAGATCGAGCCCGGTCAACGACTGCAGCTCCGGCAGCACCGTGCTCTGAATCCAGCTCAGCACCGCCGGCAGCGCTTCCACCAACTGCCCGATCTGCTGTCCCAGCAGCGGCACCAGCAGCAACAGCGTGAGCCCTACCAGCAGGGTCAACAGCACGAAAACCACACACACCGCCCACTGCCGCGATAGCCCGCGCTCCTCCAGGCGATCGGCGATAGGGTCACCCAGGTACGCCAGCACCATGCTGACGAAGAATGGCGCCAACACCGGCTCGATGCTGACGAAGAACCACAGCACAACAGCCGCCACCGCGGCGACGATCCACCACTGCTTGCTCATTCGCTTTTCCCCGAAAGAAACCACCATTCCCTGTGATGCCCGACCGATAGTGTGCCATGGCTGCGATGGCCGGAGCACAGTGCTACAATCTCCGCCCCCAACGTGCCCATTGTCTCACGTTCGTCCGCTGGTGCGCACCACGCCCGCGGGTCGACCGACTCCACAGGATCTGTCATGACCGACTCCTCCTCCTCCCCCGAAAGGGCTTCGCTCAGCTACAAGGACGCCGGTGTCGATATCGACGCCGGCAACGCCCTGGTCGATCGCATCAAGGGCGTCGCCAAACGCACCACCCGTCCCGAGGTAATGGGCGGGCTGGGTGGCTTCGGCGCGCTGTGCCAGCTGCCCAGCGGCTACCGTGAGCCAGTACTGGTCTCCGGCACCGACGGGGTCGGCACCAAGCTGCGCCTGGCCATGGATCTGGGCCGCCATGACACCATCGGCATCGATCTGGTTGCCATGTGTGTCAATGACCTGGTGGTCGCCGGCGCCGAGCCGCTGCTGTTCCTCGACTACTATGCCACCGGCAAGCTGGACGTCGACATCGCCGCCGACGTGGTCAGCGGCATCGGCGAAGGCTGTGAACGTGCCGGCTGTGCGCTGGTCGGTGGCGAAACCGCGGAGATGCCCGGCATGTATGAAGGCAGCGACTACGATCTGGCCGGCTTCTGCGTCGGCGTGGTGGAGAAGGACGAGATCCTCGACGGCACCAAGGTCGCCGCCGGTGACGTGCTGCTGGGCCTGAGCTCATCCGGCCCCCACTCCAATGGCTACTCCTTGATCCGCAAGATCCTCGAGGTGGCCGACGCCGACCTGTCCACCGACATCGACGGCCAGTCACTGGGTGACGCCCTGATGGCGCCGACACGCATCTACGTCAAGCCGCTGCTGGAACTGCTGCGCCACGACGACTATCAGGTCCACGCCCTGTCCCACATCACCGGTGGCGGCCTGCTCGAGAACCTGCCCCGGGTACTGCCCGAGGACCTCACCGCCCACGTCGATACCAGCCTGTGGCAGCGCCCGGCGGTGTTCGACTGGCTCAAGCAGCAGGGCAACGTGGACGAACATGAGATGCACCGCGTGCTCAACTGCGGCATCGGCATGGTGCTGGTGGTACCTGAAGATCAGGCCGACCAGATCCGCGCTCACCTGCAGGCCCAGGGCGAAGGCGTCCATCGCATCGGTCACATCGCCGCGCGCCAGGGCGACGAGGAGCAGGTGCAACTGGAGATGCCGGCGTCATGAGCGAAGGCGTGAACGAGGGCGAGCTGAACGGCTTCACCCCGGAAGAGGCCACCCAGCCGCGGGTGGTGGTGCTGATCTCGGGTGGCGGCACCAACCTGCAGGCGCTGATCGACGCCCAGACCCACGACGAACTGGGTGGCGAGATCGTGGCGGTGGTGTCCAATGTCGCTGACGCCTATGGTCTCAAGCGGGCACGCGATGCCGGCATCAACGCGGTGGCCCTGCCCCACCGCGAATACGACAGCCGCGATGCCTTCGACGGCGCCCTGATCAAGGTGATCGAGCGCCACGAGCCTGACCTGGTGGTGCTGGCCGGCTTCATGCGCATCCTGACGCCACGTTTCGTCCAGCGCTTCATGGGGCGGATGATCAACATCCATCCGTCGCTGTTGCCGGCCTATCAGGGCCTGCACACCCACGCCAGGGCACTGGCCGACGGCATCGAAGAGCACGGCTGCAGCGTACACTTCGTCACCGAGGAACTCGATGGCGGGCCGGTGGCGATCCAGGCCGTGGTCAAGGTCAACAAGGATGACACCGAAGAGACCCTCAAGGAGCGCGTGCTGAGTCGTGAGCACCTGATCTTCCCGATCGCGGTACGCTGGTTCCTCGAGGGTCGCCTTCGCCTGCAGGGCGACATCGCGACCATCGACGGCCAGCCGCTGCCGCCGGGCGGCATGCGCCTGTCCCACGAGGACGCCGCCGAGGAACTCGACGAGGACGACGAGTCTCGTTGAGGCCTGAGCGCCCTGTCGCCGGACACAACAAGGCCCGCCGAGCGATCGGCGGGCCTTGTTGTTTGACGGCCTTGCATGCAGCAGCGGGAGCGGCCAGCCCTGCCTCTGACACGCTCAGGTGCACTCTCAGGTGCGCGGGAGGGTCACTCCCCGCTGGCCCATGTACTTGCCGCCACGGTCGGCGTAGGAGGTGTCGCAGATCTCGTCGGATTCCAGAAACAGCATCTGTGCCACGCCCTCGTTGGCGTAGATCTTGGCCGGCAGGTTGGTGGTGTTGGAAAACTCCAGGGTCACGTGCCCTTCCCACTCCGGCTCCAGCGGCGTCACGTTGACGATGATGCCGCAACGCGCATAGGTGGACTTGCCCAGGCAAATGGTCAGCACGCTGCGCGGGATACGAAAGTATTCGACGGTCCGCGCCAGCGCGAAGGAGTTGGGCGGAATCACGCAGACGTCGCCCTTGATGTCGACAAAGCTCTTCTCGTCGAAGGCCTTGGGATCGACCACCGCCGAGTGAATGTTGGTGAACACCTTGAACTCGTCGGCGCAGCGTACGTCGTAGCCGTAGCTCGAGGTCCCATAGGAGATGACCCGCCGGTCATTGACGTAGCGAACCTGGTCAGCCTCGAAGGGCTCGATCATGCCCTCGTTCTCGGCCATGCGGCGGATCCATTTGTCGGACTTGATGCTCATGGGACTTCCTGCTGGGTGCTCGAAGAGTGGACGCGTTCGGTGGGGCCACATGATAGCGGCCCCTCGCTGCCACGTCACGATGCAAAGGTGATAGGCGCCTGACCGGCGCTTGATGAGGATCACCCGGCGACGCGCCGGGCGTCATCCTTCGCTGGCCCTCACTCGCTGAAGCTGATGCTCGGACCCTGGTCGCCGCCGTCACCGTCGATCTGCTCGGCCACCTGGCGCGCCATGGCGCGGAAGGTCGTCGCCACCTCGCCCTCAGGCTCGGCGACCACGCTGGGACGTCCACCGTCGACCTGCTCGCGAATGCCCATCGACAGCGGCAGGCGTCCCAGCACCCGAGTATCGTACTCGGCGGCGATGCGCTCCCCGCCCCCTTCGCCGAAGACCGGCTCACTATGGCCGCACTTCGAACAGGTATGCAGGCTCATGTTCTCGACGACGCCCAACACCGGGACCTTGACCTTGCGGAACATCTCGATGCCCTTGCGCGCATCCAGCAAGGCGATGTCCTGGGGCGTGGTGACGATCACCGCGCCGTCCACCGGCACCTTCTGGGCCAGGGTGAGCTGGATGTCACCGGTGCCCGGCGGCATGTCCACGAACAGATAGTCCAGGTCGCTCCAGCGTGTCTGGTTGAGCATCTGCTGGAATGCACCCGCCACCATCGGGCCGCGCCACACCATGGGCTCGCGCACGTCGACCATGAATGCCATGGACATGGCCTGGAGGCCGTGGGCCTCCAACGGCAGGAACTGATTCTCGCCGCTTGCCTGGGGGCGCACGCCTTCGCCGACTCCCAGCATCTGCGCCTGGCTGGGCCCGTAGATATCGGCATCGAGAACCCCGACGCGATAGCCTTCGGCGGCCATGGCCAGCGCCAGATTCACGGTCACCGTCGACTTGCCGACACCACCCTTGCCCGATGCCACGGCAACGATATGCTTGACCCCTTCGATCACGTCTCGCTCCTGTTTCCAGATGGGCGCGGTTCATCCGCCGGGCCAGTATAGGCCCCAGGCGGCGCGAGGTTAAGCGAAGCGGACTCCGCAAAACACAGCGGCGGGCCCGAAGGCCCGCCGCTGTTGCTTCCAGCAACCTTGCCGACGTCACCGCCGGCAACCGTCTCGCTGACGCTCAGTTGGTGCTTTCAGTGCTGGTGCTGGCGTCATCGGTGACCGAGGCCGCTGCCTCGCGCACCTTCTCGGCGGCCTGACGGGCCACATCCTTGACCGTCTCGACGGCCTCAGCGGCACCGGAGGCTACCTCATCGGTCCACTGGGTAGACGACTCATCGCCCTCGGCGGCCGCATCGGTGGAGCCTTCCTCGTTCGCCGCATCCGCCTGGGAAGCATCGGCGGAGGAGACATCCTCGCTCGCCGCATCGCCCTCGGCGGCGTCGGCAGAGGCCTGTTCACCCTGCTGATCACCCTCGCTGCCACCCGGCGTCTTCTCCATGGACTCGGACGAGGCAACGTCCTCGTCCTCGGCGGCGCTCTCGTTGGAGCCCTGTTCGCTGGCCGAAGCCGCGCTGTTGCCCGACGACTGAGACGAGTCCTGCTCCTGCGACGACTGCTCCTCTGCCGCCGACCGCTTCGCCGACTGAACGGCGATATCGGCCTGGCTCATGCCATCACTGCTCTGGTCGCCGCTGCTCTGATCACCACCCCCGGAGCTGATGACCTCAACGGAGCCACCGCTGCTTTCGCCCTGGGACGAGGCCTGCTGGTCGGCATTGCCCTCGCTGTCGCTGCCTTGACCGGAGGAAGCGCCATCGGAGAGCTCGGCGGTGGCCCGATCGAGGTTCTCGAGCTCGATGCGCCAGGTGTCGAGCTGATTGTTGAGACGAGCCAGTCGCTGGCGACGCTCGTCGGCACGGGCCTCGAGTTCATCGATCCTGGCCTGCAGCTCATCGCGGCGGGCGATCGCTTCCTCGGCACGCGACTCGGCCTGGCGAACACGCGCCTCGGCCTGCTCGCGTTGCTCGGTGGTGCTGGCCAGCGTCTGCTCGAGGCGCGCCTGGGCCTGCTCGGCCTGCTTCTGCGCCTCCTGCTGCTGGCTCTCGAGGCTCGCCACTTCTTCTTCGAGGGAACCGACGGTGCCCTGCTTCTCTTCGATGGAGCTTTCCAGATCGCTCAGACGCGTCTCGGCGTCATCGACCTCGCTGGTCAAGGACTCAGCCTCGGACTTGAGCGCATCACGACGCTCCACCAGTTGCTGTTGTTCGCTCTGCGCCTCTTCCAGACGATTGCGCGCCGCTACCAGATCGGACTGCAAGGACGCCTGGGTGGATTCGAGCTCCTTGAGATCGGCCTCGACCTGGGCGGCCTGCTCTTCGGCTGCCGCCTGGGCGGTACGCGCTTCGGCCTCCTCGGCCTTCAAGGATTCGAGCTGGGCACGCATTTCCTGCAGCGAGGTCTCGGCCTCTTCCCACTGAGACACCTGGCTCTCGAGCTCGGCACGCTGGGCTTCCAGGGTAGCCTGACTCTCTTCCAGCCCGGACACCTGCTCGCGCAGGGTCTCGACACGTGACTCGCTGGCATCGAGTTCCTTGGTCAGGGCAGTACGCGCCTCGCCGTTGGAACTGGCGCTGAGCTGGGCACCGATGGCCCAGATCAGGCTGACACCGGCCACCGCTGCCAGGCCCTTGACGCGGTTATCCTTGAACAGTTCCTTGGCATCCTTGCCGGAGGCCGAAGACTGGGTCGCCTCGGAGGTGTTGCCACCCTTCTCGGTGTTGTTGTCCTTGTCGGGATTGATCTCTTCCATTCGGGGGTCTCCCTTGGGGTGCGACGGGTCCTGGGGTTCGAGGACCAAAGTGATCTCAGCATACTGCCTGACCGCGGGCGCGTCAGGGGTGTGCTCCATCAAAAATACGCGCTAGCGAGCATTAGAAAATTGCCGTGTACCGTATCCGAGCACGTTTTCCGCAGAGCGTCGAGCCCCGCCACCGAAGCGCACACGTCTGCGGAAAGCCGCCCTCACGAGCGTTCACGATGCAGCGCTGTTCGACGCGCTACGTCTCCGGCTTGCCACGTAGCGACTTGAGCTTGCCTCGCTGCTTCTTGCCTTCGAGGCGGCGCCGTTTGGCCGCCTTGCTGGGCCGGGTGGCGCGGCGCGCCTTGGGAATCACCAGCCCCTGCTGCAACAGCGACTTCAGCCTCGCCAGCGCTGCTGTGCGGTTGGCCTCCTGGGTGCGCTCCGACTGGGCCTTGATGATCACCACCCCATCCTGGGTGATGCGGTGATCATTGAGCGCCAACAGGCGCTCCTTGACGTCATCAGGCAACGACGATGCCTGAATATCAAAGCGCAGATGAATCGCCGACGCGACCTTGTTGACGTTCTGGCCGCCAGCTCCCTGAGCGCGGATCGCACTCATGACGATCTCGCTATGAGGGACCGACAGACGTCGATTTAGTTGCATCTTGCCTCCCTCCTGATGGCTTGTGATAAATGACGGTAGATGAACGCTGATAGCGGCCGTATCGATGGTCGGTATCGATGCTTTGTGTTGATGCCCAGCGCCGATGCTCGATGCCGATGCTCAGCGCCAAGACGTCGGCAGACGCACCGCGACGGGACCGGCAGGCTTCACGACCTGATCGGGCCGACGCCCAGCCCCTTGAGCATGACACGACGCACCGCCTTGAGCAGCGGATAACTGAGGCGCGCCCGCCGTCTCGACGACAGCCACCACAGCATCCCGCGCGACAGCGGACCACGACCTCGCCCGACCAGTGCGGCCATACGCACCGCCTGATCACCATGGTAGCGCTCGTCGCCGAGTTCCAGCACCATGCCCTCGTCCAGGCGACAGCCCAGGCGCTCCAGACGCCGGACCTCATCGGGGTGATGGCGCGCATCGATGAGCTCCAGCTGGCCGCTGGACAACCCGTAGCGGGACACGAAGCTGCGACACAACGGACACTGTCCATCGTAGATCAGCCTGGCGTCGGATTCGCTGCGGGATTCATGGTCTACCGATGACACTCGCTCCTCCCTGCGTTCACCAGCCCCTTGACCACCTGTGTGGGCAAGGCGTTTGACGCTGACACTGGCTCCCAGCGTATCATGCCCTATCCATCAAGGACGATTCGGGCCCATGACAGCACCGCGCTGGTACCAACACGCCGTCTTCACTCTGCTGCCACGGCTCGCCTTCTTCATGTGGCGGGTTCTGACCCACTTTCTGCATAACCGGGGAATGCTGCTGGCAGGCGGGGTCGGCTTCAATATTCTGCTGTCCACCATTCCGCTGTTCGCGCTGATGGTGGTGGCGATGGCTCAGGTCGTGGACGAGCAGCAGCTGCTCAATGTGATCACCATGCAGGCACGCCACATCGCCCCGACCCACGCCGAGGTGATGCTCGAGTCCGTGCGCGCACTGCTGGACTCCCGCGATGCCATCGGTATCTACGGCATCCCGGTGCTGTTGATCTTCAGCTCCTTCGCCTTTCGCATGCTGGAAGACGCCCTGGCGCTGATCTTCAGAAAGCCCGACGTCAAGGACACCCGCAGCCTCTGGGTGTCCTTTCTGTTGCCCTACGGCTTCATGCTGGTGCTGAGTGCAGCACTGCTGGCGCTGGCCATGGCGGTCAGCCTGGCCAGCACCCTCAATGGACTGTGGATGGCGCTCTACGGCCGTGAGCTGCCAATGGCCTCGTTGTCCGAGCCGGCCCTCAACCTGACCAGCTTCGTCGGCGTCTTCCTGCTGTTCAGCGCCATCTACAAGGTCCTGCCGGTGGTACGCATTTCCCTGAGGCGCGCGCTGGCCGGGGGCTTTGCCGCCGCCCTGATGTGGGAAGGGGTCAGGATCGCCCTGGTCTACTACTTTGCCAACCTATCACTGGTAAGCGCGGTCTACGGCCCCCTGGCGACCCTGATCGTGGTGCTTTTGAGCCTCGAGATCGGCGCCGTGATCCTGCTGCTGGGCGCTCAGGTCATCGCTGAGCTTGAGCACAACTCCCGCCTCGGCCTGCCCTGGCACCAGGACCCTCGCAAGCGCTCCCGGGTCGATGCCCTCAGCGGCGCTGCGGCTCCTTGCCCTGCAGGCGACGAATCAGTCCCATCAGGCCGCGACCGCTGATCATGCCCAGCAGGTAGATCACTACCACCAGCAGGGCCATCGGCATGGCAATGGTCCAGCCGAGCAGTTTCACCTGCACCATCTCGATGTTCTGCACCACCAGGATGGCGATCAGCGCCAGAATCACGACCTTTACCACCAACCAGAACTTGTCCATCGAAGACTCTCCTTGTGCCCGACAGGGGCGTTGTGATGTCGCCACGCCTTGCTCGCGACTATGTCGAATCGAGCGTCGGCCGGCGTGTGAAACATGGTCGCGGGGCGGCGGGCTGTCAAGCTGGCCGGTCGGGGCATGTCCTGCTCCCGAAACCTTATTTTCGGCGTCCTCGGCAGCCTGCCAGCGAGGTCAGAAAGTGGACAGACCGCTGGCTTCCATCAACCGATAGCGCCAGTCATCGAACCAGCCGGCCTCGTCGCGCGGCGCCCAGGCGCGGCTGGTGCGACGCCCGTCACTCGAGTCCCAGCGCTGGTCAAACCAGGCGCCTATCTCATCGATGGCAGCCACCTCTCGCCCTTCCAGCAAGACGCTGCTTTCCAGATTCAAGTTGTCGAGATTGCGTCGTGTCAGGTTGGCCGAGCCGAGAATCACCGCGTCTGCCTGGTCGTCTCCCGCTGGCCCCCTTCTTACCAGCACCACCTTGCTGTGGCACTGCTCGCCGTCGGTGACGCACCAGCGCACCTGAACACCGGCGTCCAACAGCTCTTCGGCGACCGGCTGGTTGGGCAGGCCGCCCTTGTCAAAGCCGAAGGCCTCACGATTGGGGTCGAGCAGCACCCGCACCGCCGCACCTCGCTCGCGGGCCTCCTTCAGTGCCTCGACCACCCCTCGGTGCGCGACATAAAAAGCCGCGACATCCAGCCGATCGCCGGCGCCTGTGTCATCGACCCGGGCAAGCACGGCGTCACGGATGGCGGCCTCGGTCAGCAGCTGCGCCGTCGCCCTGTCCGAGGCCTCGGCCTCGGCCTCAGGCGCTGGCGGCTGCGATACCTCGACGCCGGACCAGGACGCCACCTCGGCCTCGGAGGCGATGACGTCACGGGCCACCGGCCCATCGATCCTGAGCGCCACGTTGGAGTGCAGGCTGCTACCGTCGTGGGGATTGGCCGAGGTGATCAGTGTCGACCAGCCCTCGGCGTGATCCACCGTCAGCGTCTTGCGATGATTGGCGCGAAAATTGAGCAGCGCCAGGTAGCTTCTCAACGTCACCGGCTCCCCCCCCAAGGCATTTGGCAGCCACCCCCCGTCCGAGTCGTTGCCAAGCCGATCGAGCCCCAGGTGCCAAAGGCCAGACCACAGCGGATTGGAGGCACGCAGTCTCTCGAGTCGGGTGATGGCAAGCTCGACTCCCGCCGCCTCCAGGCGCTGATAGAGCGGCACCCGCTGGCCTCCGTAGAGCGTGTTGAGCGGGTCGGTGATCACCACCACCCGCGGCGCCGGCTGGCGCTGGCGGGCGGCAATCAGCGCATCGGCCAGACGTTCGGCCAGCGGCAGAAAGTCGCCCCCACCGCTGCCCTCGAGACGATTGAACAGGAACATGTCGACGACGATCAGCCGGCGGGCACCCTCGATCATCGTGACCGCTTCATCAAAGATCTGCTGATCAAGATGGCGGCGGCCACCCTCGTCGTACCAGGTTCGATCGGCGAGAAATTCGACCTCGCCCACCGGCCGAGCAGGCCAGGCCTTGCCGACGTTTTCCGGTAGTGGCTTGATGCTCTGCCACAGCCCCATCCCCGCCCAGGCAACCAGCAGTACCGCCCCGCCCCATTTGATCGTGCGTCCCAGCCTGGCCATAGCGTCCTCTTGGCGAATTCATCCGTGGCGCACGAGCATAGCCCAAAAAGGTCTCACCCCTTAGCTTTCCCCACACTCACGCCTTGAGACAGGCGCCAAAGGCGGGTCGATGCAGCACCCGCAAACGCTTGCGCCCGGCACGAGGCCGGGCGCAAGACAGTCTCGGCTAAATAGCGCTCAGCTCAGCGCGAACACCCCACCGCAGACCGCGATGGCGGCGCCGAGGGCACGCACCAGGCGCTGTTCGCGACTGGCCAGCCAGCCGCCCAGCACCCGCGCCAACACGGTGATGGCGAGCGTCGAGGCCGAAAAGCCCAGCACATAGGCAACCACTGAGGCGGCTGCCGGCATCTCGGCGCCGTGGGCGATGCCGTGCATCGTCATCAAGGCGATCACCAGGCCACCGCCGACTGCTGCCGGCAGCCGCATCAGCGCCGCCACCATCACACCGGCGATCAGCACCGACAGGGCGATGCCCCCTTCCACGCCGGGCAAGGTGCCGGCAGGAAGCGCGCCGGACAAGGCCAGACCAGCCCCCGCCAGCATGCCAGCCAGCGCCATCAGCGGGGTAAAGCGCCGCATCGCGGCACCCTGCCCCAGGCTCCACAGACCGATGGCCGCCATCGCCAGCAGGTGATCGAGTCCCAGCCAGGGGTGCATCAGGCCGGCGGCAAGACCACCATGCTCGACACCATGGCCGGGGTGCGCCAGCGCCAGCGGTGCGACAAGGCCAGCGGCAGTGGTGCCAGCGATCGCCAGGGAACGGGAAGAAATACGAGAACGCTGTGTCATGACAGACTCCTTGTTGACTGAGAACGCAACGCTGCGGCTGCGTGGTAACGGGCGATTCAGGCTTCCACTGCCTCGGCGCGCCGGTCGGGCAGCATGCCCCGCTCGAGAATGAAACCGATGATGGTGTCGAGACCGACGCCGTCATACAGGTTGGTAAAGACGAAAGGACGTTCGCCACGCATCTTGCGCGAATCGCGGTCCATCACCTCCAGCGAAGCATGCACCTGCTCGGCGATATCGATCTTGTTGATGATCAACAGATCCGACTTGGTGATGCCGGGACCGCCCTTGCGCGGGATCTTGTCACCCGCGGAGACGTCGATGACGTACAGCGTCAGGTCCGACAGCTCCGGACTGAAGGTGGCCGACAGGTTGTCGCCGCCGGACTCCACCAGCACCAACTCGAGCCCCGGATGGCGGCGGTGCAGCTCGTCGATGGCCGCCAGGTTCATCGAGGCGTCCTCGCGGATCGCGGTGTGCGGGCAGCCGCCGGTTTCGACGCCGAGGATGCGATCCGGCGACAGCGCCTCATTGCGAGTCAGGAAGTCGGCGTCTTCCTTGGTGTAGATGTCGTTGGTCACCACGGCAATATCATAGTGATCACGCAGGGCACGACACAGCTGCTTGAGCAGCGCCGTCTTGCCCGAGCCCACCGGGCCGCCCACGCCGACGCGCAGGCACTGGGAGGGAGTGGTTGAAGTGGTCATGGTGTTCTCCTGCCTGTCATGTAAGGCCATTCCCCGAAAGTATCGACGAGCGGAAAATGGCGCCGTCGATACCCCGGTATCGACGGCATCGTTGTCACCCGCTCAGCTGCGAAACAGCCGCGAGTACTGGATTTCGTGCAGGCCGCTGGCCAGGGCGAGGCCCGGCAGCGCCGGCCCCATGTCGTCATCGTCGATGGTCAGAGCACGCCCCACCGCCTCGACCAGCGCCGGACGCAGCCGCTCCACCAGCCGCTGGGCGGCGGTGTGCCCGAGCGGCAACGCCTTGCAGGCGGCCGCCAGCTGGTTCTCGAGCCAGGCCCAGGCAAAACCGAGCATGGCCTGTCGCGGCGGCAGCCCGCGCGCTACCGCCAGGGCGCTGAAGGCGGTCACATAGCCGGGCCCTTCAGGCAGCCCGGCGTCGGGCGCAAGCTCCAGGCTGCGCATCAGGCGCACCAGCGACGCTCCCAGCTGGCGATCCTCATCACGCAGCTCCCGGGTCTCGCGCACCGCACCCAGCCAGCAATCCCAATGTGCCACCGTACCTTCGTCACCTTGCTGCCAGGCCTCGACGAGACGCGCCAGGGCCGGCAGTTCCGCCACCGCCAGGCCATCCTCCAGCACGCCTTCGAGCCAGTCACCAAGACTCTTTTCGTCGTGAACCCAGCCCAGTTCGAAGGCGCTCTCGAGCCCCTGGGACCAGGCGAAGGCGCCGATCGGCAACGCCGGGCTGACCAGCTGCAGCAGCCCCAGCAGGGCCAGGTCATCCTGCGCCTGTGACTCGACCATCAGACGATCCCCTGGGTATGGCTGTGTGAAGAGCCATGTGAGGAGCCATGTGAGGAGCCATGTGAATCGTGTGAAGCGTCGTGTGAATGCCCTGGCGAGTGGTCGTGCTCATGGCCGTTGTCGTGCCCGTGTGAAGCGTCGTGTGAGTGCCCTGGCGAGTGGTCGTGCTCATGGCCGTTGTCGTGGCCGTGTAGGTGGCCATGTGAGTGCCCGTGTGAATGCCCATGCGCATGACCACCCATGGTGTAGGCGCCCGGCTCGGGATCGAAGGGTGCCTGGTGGTGCTCAAGCCGCGCGCCAAGCCTCTCGGCCAGCTCCTCGAGCACATGGTCCGGTGCAAAGCGCACATAACAGCAGGCATCACCCTGGTACTCGCCCTCGCCGATACCGAGGGTCACGTGGCGATTGCCCAGGTGATAGCACAACCGAGCCAACGCAAGGCCAGCGTCAGGCCCCGGCGCGACCCAGGCGGTCACCACCGGTTCCGGCGCGGCGATCACCCTCACGCGGCTACCGTCCTCGGCCTCTAGACCGTCGCCATGGCGCAGCACCGGCCCGCGCTCGAGAAACAGACCGGCTGCACGCCCGCTGTCCAGGGTCACCCGCAGGCGTCCCTTGATGCGGTCGTCGTAGCTTAGGGTCAGGGTGTCCTGGACGTTGTCTTGCCCATTGCCGGCGGGTAGCGGCCCGAGCCGGCGGGTCAGCGACAATAGCGAACTCATGGATGGCTCCTTGGTACAGTCAGCGATGCTGTCGAGAAAAGTGGTCATCGCCGACTCAAAAAAGGTGATAGCGCTGGGCCAGCGGCAAGACGTCCAACGGCTCACAGGTCAGAAGCTCGCCATCGCAGGTGACCTCGTAGGTCTGGGCGTCGACCTTGAGATCCGGGCAGCGGTCATTGAGCTTCATGTCACCCTTGCGCACCGCGCGCACATCACGGCAGGCCACCAGCCGGCTATGCAGCCCCAGCCGATCCTTGAGCCCAGCCTCCAGCGCGGCCTGCGATACAAAGCTCACCCGGGTCGCCGCGGCGGCCTGACCCAGCGCTCCGAACATCGGACGGTAGTGCACCGGCTGGGGCGTCGGGATAGAGGCATTGGGGTCGCCCATGGGGGCCATGGCGATCATTCCCCCCTTGAGCACCAGCGCCGGCTTGACCCCGAAGAAGGCCGGATCCCACAGCACCAGATCGGCCAGCTTGCCCACCTCCACCGAACCGACCTCATCGGCCAGACCGTGGGTGATGGCGGGGTTGATGGTGTACTTGGCCACATACCGGCGAGCCCGCAGGTTGTCGGCGCCACGTTCTTGATCTTCCGGCAGTAAACCACGCTGCACCTTCATCTTGTGAGCGGTCTGCCAGGTCCTGCACACCACCTCGCCAACCCGCCCCATGGCCTGGGAATCCGAGGCGATCATCGAGATGACCCCGAGGTCATGCAGGATATCCTCGGCGGCGATGGTCTCACGGCGAATGCGTGAGTCAGCGAAGGCCACGTCCTCGGGAATGTTGGGGTCGAGGTGGTGACACACCATCAGCATGTCCAGGTGCTCGTCGACGGTGTTCACCGTGTAGGGCCGGGTCGGGTTGGTCGACGACGGCAGCACATAGTCCTTCGAGCAGGCGGTGATGATGTCAGGCGCGTGGCCGCCCCCGGCGCCTTCGGTATGGTAGGTATGGATGCCGCGCTGCTTGAACGCTGCCAGGGTGTCCTCGACGAAACCGGACTCGTTGAGGGTATCGGTGTGGATCGCAATCTGGACGTCGTAGCGCTCGGCCACACTGAGGCAGGTGTCGATGGACGCCGGAGTGGTACCCCAGTCCTCGTGCAGCTTGAGCCCCATGGCGCCGGCTTCGATCTGGGCCTCCAGCGCCTCCGGCAGACTGGCGTTGCCCTTGCCGAGCAGGCCGATGTTCATCGGCAGGCTATCGCAGGCCTTGAGCATCTGGTGGATATGCCAGGCCCCCGGCGTACAGGTGGTGGCATTCGATCCGGTGGCGGGCCCGGTACCGCCCCCCAGCATGGTGGTAATGCCGCTGGCCAGGGCCTCATCCACCAGCTGCGGACAGATGAAGTGCACGTGGGCGTCGATGGCGCCGGCGGTGAGGATCTTGCCCTCGCCGGCGATGACCTCGGTGCCCGGCCCGATCACGATGGTGACGTCCGGCTGGGTGTCCGGGTTGCCGGCCTTGCCGATGGCGGCGATACGCCCCGCCTGGAGACCCACATCGGCCTTGACGATCCCCCACCAGTCAAGGATCAGGGCA
>DJIP01000066.1:10521-17447 GCA_002433675.1 Halomonas halophila | reverse complement strand
CTTGCTGCGGCTACGAAAGGGGCGATTGAGGGCGTAGCTGGCGCCGTAGACGATCACGATCACGAAGATCACCGCCGTCATCAGCTCCGCCGGCAGGGTCAAGAGGCCGACCACACCGATCAGCTTGGGCACGATCATGATCGCCAGCGCGCGCTTCAGGTAGCGCCAGTCGATGTTGCTGTCGCCGGTATTGCCGGTCTGCTGGATCTGACGATGTCCGCGCCAGGCGATCCAGCTCGAGAAGATCAACAGATGCACCGCCACCAGCGGCAGGAACACCAGCGGCTCGTCGAGCACCAGCAGCAGGAAAGGCAACGCCAACACCGCCCCACCGAACCCCAGACTGGAGCGAACGAAACCGCTCCAGCAGAAGATCAGCCCGATCAACGCGTACTGGTACCACAACAGATCCTGCATCCGCCGCTCCCTCCTGGATCACCACTGAAATTATTCGTCTGCTTATCACTTTAGCCGGTCTGGCTGCACGGCAACATAAGACATCAGTGGAGATAGAGAGACCTCCGTCTCGTAAGGAGTGGGTTGGAAGACCCGGCCTTCAGCCCCTATGCTGAATTTGCCAAAACGAGCATTTCCTACTCTTACCTTCGCAGGAGAGCACGCCATGGAATGGCTGGAAGATCTTGTCGACTACCTGACCGAGCATGACATCAAGCTGGCCACCGCGGAGTCCTGCACCGCCGGTCTGATCGCCTCGGAACTGGCCCGCGTACCTGGCAGTGGCCAGGTCATCGACAGTGGACTGGCCGTCTACTCGCCCGAGGCCAAGAACCGCTACCTGGGGATCCCCTTCGAGACCATCTCGCGCTACGGCCTGACCGGCGAGGAGATCACCCGGGAGATGGTGCTGGGCACCCTGAACAACTCCAACGCCAAGCTGGCGATCGCCAACACCGGCATTGCCGGCCCGGGCGAACCCGAGGATGGACCGCCCAAGGGCACGGTGTGCCTGGGCTGGGGCTTTCGCTACGAGGACAAGATCTACGTGGTCACCACCACCGAGCATTTCGACGGTGATCGCAACGAGGTCCGCCTGGCGGCAGCCCATCATGCCCTCAAACGGGTGTGTGACTGGCATCGCGACATTCGCGACGGCAAGCTCGCGCCCTACTGGCGTGATCACGACTGATCTCCCCCAATCCCGCAAGGAGGCACGGATGACACACGACGATATCGACCAGTTGCAGCGCATCATCGCGCGTGAACTCGAGGTCCAGCCCGGGGCGGACATCACGGATGAAATTCAGCGGCGCCAGGCGTTTCTGATCGACCAGCTTCACACCACCGGCCAGCACTGCCTGGTGCTCGGCATCAGTGGCGGCGTGGACTCGACCAGCGCCGGCCTGCTGGCCCAGCGAGCGGTCGAAGCGGCGCGGGAGGAACTGCCCGAGGCACGCTTCATCACCATGCGCCTGCCCTACGGCGAGCAGCAGGATGACGACGACGCCAGGCAGGCGCTGGACGCCATCCAACCGGACGAGTGCCTGACGGTCAATATCAAGCCGGCCAGTGACGCCATGCTGGAAGCGCTGGAACAGTCAGGCCTTGCGTTTCGCGACCAGGCCCACCGCGACTTCGTGATGGGCAATATCAAGGCGCGCCAGCGGATGATCGCCCAGTACGCCGTGGCCGGCGCCCGAGGTGGCCTGGTCATCGGCACCGACCAGGCCGCCGAGGCGGTGATGGGCTTCTACACCAAGCACGGCGACGGCGCCTGCGACCTGGTGCCCCTGGCCGGCCTGACCAAGGGCCAGGTCCGCGACATGGCTGCACAATTGGGCGCCCCGGATACCCTGGTCAACAAGGTGCCGACGGCGGACCTGGAGTCACTGCGCCCGCAGTTGAGCGACGAGGAAGCCCTCGGCGTCAGCTACGCCGCCATCGACCGCTTCCTCACCGGCGAGAGCGTCGACCCCGAAGACGCCGAGCGCATCATCGCCACCTGGCGCCGCACCGCCCACAAGCGTGCCATGCCCAGGACGCCCTGATACCCCGGGCACTGGAGGCAAAGCGCCTTGGCCGAAAAGAGACGCTGCAAGAGAAAGAGGCTTTGGGCGGAAAAGGCGCTGACCAAAAAAGAAGGCCTGGAACGCAAGGAGGCCCTGCTGGTGCAGGGCCTCCCTGGTTTACGACTGACGCCATCTGAGGGCATCTACAACGGGGCTTAGAACGGGATTTCGTCGTCGAAGTCGTCGAAGTTGCCCGGGTCCGGTGCACCGAAGCCGCCCTTCTGACCACCGCCCTGGTTGGGCGCCTGCTGGGGCGGACGGTTCTGCTGACCGCCACCCTGCTGGCCACCGCCCTGCTGACCGCCACCAAAGTTGCCGCCACCCTGCTGGGGCTGGCCGCCGCCGAAGTTGCCACCCTGCTGGGGCTGACCGCCGCCGAAGTTGCCGCCCTGCTGAGGCTGACCGCCGCCGAAGTTGCCGCCCTGCGGGGGCTGACCGCCACCGAAGCCGCCACCCTGGGGGCTGCCGCCGAAGCCGCCACCCTGGCCGCCTTCACCGCGACCATCGAGCATCTGCATGTCGTTGGCGACGATCTCGGTGGAGTAGCGATCCTGGCCGTTCTGATCCTGCCACTTGCGAGTCTGCAGGCGGCCTTCGATGTACAGCTTCGAGCCCTTCTTGAGGTACTGCTGGGAAATCTCGGCCAGCTTGTTGAACATCACCACCCGATGCCATTCGGTACGTTCCTGGCGCTGGCCGCTCTGGCGGTCCATCCAGGTGTCGGTGGTCGCGAGGTTCAGGTTGGCCACTGCGGTGCCGGACGGTGTAAAGCGCACCTCCGGATCCTGGCCGAGGTTGCCGATGAGGATGACCTTGTTGACGCCACGGGCCATGGTTGACTCCTTGATGCAGACAATGGGTGCCGGGCCGGCGGACAGGATAGCTGCCACGCCCCCGGTGACAATCGGTCGGCGTCGATCGGTCGACGCCACAAAAGCGGATGTCGCTACTATACGCGAGATCGAGACGATTCGCCGCCGTGAAGAACGCCTCGGCACTCGAGCGCAGACAGTGTGCTGCAACCGGGTGCTGCGACCTGATGTCGCGACAAGGTGCCGACACCAGGTGCCGCGGCTATCTACCGCGACTATCTACCGCGGCTATCTGCCACGACTACGAGCGCTGGGTCGACGAGCGAGTCAGCCGCGCCAGCGCCTCGGTGTCCAGGGTCGCACGATCCACCTTCAGGTAGGCCAGCCGCTCTTCCGGCACCACCAGCACGTCCTCGACCCCGGCGACGGCGGCAAAGCGCGCCATCAGGTTGTCCAGGGTGTCGCTCTCGTGCTCGTCGGCCAAGGCCACCACCTCGCTGGACAGGTGGCGCGGCGCGCGCATGCCGAGCATCAGCACGAACCAGCCCAGGCCCAGCAGTGCTGCCCCCAGGAACACCGCCGACAGTCCAAACTGCTGGGCCAGGAATCCGCCCATCACGCCCCCGAGAAAGGCTCCCAGAAACTGGCTGGTGGAATAGACCCCCATGGCGGTGCCCTTGGCCCCGGCCGGCGCCAGCTTGCTGATCATCGACGGCAGGGTGGCCTCGAGCAGATTGAAGGCGGTAAAGAAGGCCAGCAGCCAGGCACCCAGGGCCACCAGGCCCGAACCGGCAAGGCCCAGCCCGACCAGACTCAGGGTGATGGTGGCGATGGCACCCAGGCACATCAGCTTCATCTTGCGCTTCTTCTCGGCGACGATCACCAGCGGCACCATGGCGACGAAGGACAGCCCCATCACCACCAGGTAGACCAGGCCATGGCGGGCTTCGACGACGCCGGCATCGACCAGCTTGAACGGCACGGCGGTGAAGATCGCCATCAGGATCAGGTGCAGGCTGAAGATGGAGGCGTCCATGCGCCACAGGTCCATGCGCCCGAGGATGCTGGCGAGCTGCCCGCGGTCGAGGCCGACGTCACGATGGCCGCGCCGACGTGGCGCCGGCGGCACCAGCTTCCACAGCACAAGCATCCCCAGCGCCGCCAGCAGGGCGGTGAAGTAGAACACCCCGGCCAGGCCAAAGTGGCTGGCCACCAGCGGGCCGAGCACCATGGCGACGCCAAAGGCCACGCCGATCGACAGGCCGATGGTCGCCATGGCGGCGGTGCGCACCTGCTCGCGGGTCTGGTCGGCCAGAAGCGCCATGATGGCGGCGGCCACCGCACCGCTGCCCTGCAGACTGCGACCGACAATCATCATGGCGATGGAGTCCGCCTGGGCGGCGACCACGCTGCCGATCAGAAACAGCCCCAGGCCAGCGGCAATCACCGGCTTGCGGCCGATGCGATCCGACAGCAGACCAAAGGGAATCTGCAGTACCGCCTGGGTCAGGCCGTAGACGCCCAGCGCCAGCCCCACCAGCAGCGGGGTGGCCCCGACCAGGTGGTCGGCGTTGAGGGCGAGCACGGGCAACACCATGAACAGCCCGAGCATGCGCGTGGCGTAGAGCCCCGCCAGACCGACGATGGCGCGCCGCTCGGAGGCTAACAAGAGTCTGGCCTTGGACATGAACGAATTCCGGCTTGAGAGCGGGGAGAGAGCCCCGAAGGTGGACCGCATATTCTAGCGCCTGGGGGCGATCCAGAAAATGCCGACACTCGAGTCATTTCACAAGCGTCTTTTCGCCGGTGGCTTTGCCGGCCGGGCGACCGGCCACGTATAATCGACCTTTTGCCGCGTCTTCGAGGTGGGAATGGACAAGATTCTGGTCAGGGGTGCCCGCACCCACAACCTCAAGCAGATCGACGTCGAACTACCCCGTGACAAGCTGATCGTGGTCACCGGGCTGTCCGGGTCCGGCAAGTCGTCGCTGGCCTTCGATACCCTCTACGCCGAGGGGCAGCGCCGCTACGTGGAGTCACTGTCCACCTATGCGCGCCAGTTCCTGTCGATGATGGAAAAGCCCGACGTGGACCATATCGAGGGGCTGTCGCCGGCGATCTCCATCGAGCAGAAGTCCACCTCCCACAACCCGCGCTCCACCGTCGGCACCATCACCGAGATCTACGACTACCTGCGCCTGTTGTTCGCCCGTGCCGGCACCCCGCGCTGCCCGGAACACGGCGAAGACCTCGAGGCCCAGACCATCTCGCAGATGGTCGACCAGGTGATGGCGCTGCCGGAAGGCAGCAAGCTGATGCTGCTGGCCCCGGTGGTCAGCGGACGCAAGGGCGAGCACCTGCAGCTGCTGGCGGAGCTGCGCTCCCAGGGCTTTGTGCGCGCCATGGTCGACGGCCAAGTGCTGGAACTCGACGACGTACGCCCGCTGGACAAGAACCGCAAGCACGACATCAGCGTGGTGGTGGACCGCATCAAGGTGCGCGAAGGCCTCGAGCAGCGCCTGGCAGAATCCTTCGAGACCGCCCTGGGTCTGGCCGACGGCACCGCCATGGTCCACTTCATGGACGGTGAACAGGACGATATCGCGTTCTCGGCGCGCTTCGCCTGTCCGGTCTGCGGCTACTCCATCGCCGAACTCGAACCGCGGATGTTCTCGTTCAACAACCCGGCCGGCGCCTGCCCCACCTGCGACGGCCTGGGGGTGCAGCAGTTCTTCGACCCGGAAAAGCTGATCAGCCACCCGGAGCTGTCCCTGGCGGAAGGCGTGATCAAAGGCTGGGACCGGCGCAGCGTCTACTACTTCAACCAGCTGAAGTCGGTGGCCGAGCACTACCGCTTCACCCTCGAGACCCCGTGGCAGGATCTGGCTCGCCACGAGCGCGAGGTAATCCTCAACGGCAGCGGCAAGGACGACATCGCCTTCAGCTACGTCAATGATCGTGGCAAGAAGGTCACCCGCGAACACCCCTTCGAGGGCGTGCTGCCGAACATGCAGCGCCGCTACCGCGAGACCGAGTCGAGCATGGTGCGCGAGGAACTCGCCCGCTATATCGCGGTGCAGCCCTGCCGCACCTGCGAGGGCTCACGCCTGCGCAAGGAAGCTCGCCACGTGTTCGTCGACGACACCACCCTGCCCGAGGTGGTACGCCTGCCGATCGGCGACGCCCAGCGCTACTTCAGCGAACTGAGCCTGCCTGGCCGGCGCGGTGAGATCGCCGAGAAGATCCTCAACGAGATCTCGGCGCGGCTCGAGTTCCTGGTCAACGTCGGCCTCGACTACCTCAACCTGGAGCGCAGCGCCGAGACCCTGTCCGGTGGCGAGGCCCAGCGCATCCGCCTGGCCAGTCAGATCGGTGCCGGCCTGGTGGGCGTGATGTACATCCTCGACGAGCCCTCCATCGGGCTGCACCAGCGCGACAACGACCGCCTGCTGCAGACCCTGGAACGCCTGCGTGACCTGGGCAACACGGTGATCGTGGTCGAACACGACGAGGACGCCATTCGTGCCGCCGACCATGTGCTCGACATCGGCCCCGGCGCCGGTGTCCACGGCGGCGAGATCGTTGCCGAAGGCACCCCGGAAGAGGTCATGGCCAACCCGGCCTCGCTGACCGGTCAGTACCTGTCCGGCACCCGCGCCATCGAGGTACCGCCCTGGCGCATCCCCGGCAACCCGGAAAAGATGCTCAAGCTCACCGGCGCCTCGGGCAACAACCTCCAGGACGTCACCCTGGAGCTGCCGCTGGGGCTGTTCGTGTGCGTCACCGGGGTGTCCGGCTCGGGCAAGTCGACCCTGATCAACTCGACCCTGATGCCGATCGCCGCGCGCGAGCTGAACAAGGCCACTACCCTGACGCCGTCGCCCTACACCGGCATCGAGGGGCTCGATCAGCTCGACAAGATCATCGACATCGACCAGAGCCCGATCGGCCGCACGCCGCGCTCCAACCCGGCGACCTACACCGGCATCTTCACCCCCATCCGCGAACTGTTCGCCGGCACCCAGGAGGCGCGCTCACGGGGCTACAAGCCCGGCCGCTTCTCGTTCAACGTCAAGGGCGGGCGCTG
>DJIP01000066.1:0-10179 GCA_002433675.1 Halomonas halophila | reverse complement strand
CAGGGCGAGGGCATGATCAAGGTCGAGATGCACTTCCTGCCGGATATCTATGTGCCCTGCGACGTGTGCAAGGGCAAGCGCTACAACCGCGAGACCCTGGATATCCACTACAAGGGCAAGACCATCGATGAGGTGCTGGAGATGACCGTGGAGGAGGCGCTGGAGTTCTTCAGCCCGGTGCCCGCCATCGCCCGTCGTCTGCAGACCCTGGTCGACGTGGGCCTGACCTACATCCGCCTGGGCCAGAGCGCCACCACCCTGTCCGGCGGCGAGGCCCAGCGGGTCAAGCTGGCCCGGGAGCTGGCCAAGCGCGATACCGGCAAGACCCTGTACATCCTCGACGAGCCCACCACCGGCCTGCACTTCGAGGACATTCGCCAGCTGCTGACGGTCCTCCACCGGCTGCGCGACCACGGCAACACCGTGGTGGTCATCGAGCACAACCTTGACGTGATCAAGACCGCCGACTGGCTGATCGATCTGGGCCCGGAGGGCGGCTCCGGCGGTGGACGCATCATCGCCGAAGGCACCCCGGAACAGCTCGCCGAGATGGAGGTCTCCCACACCGGTCGCTTCCTCAAGCCGCTGCTCAAGCGCGCCGCCCCCACCTCGCGCAAGGGCGACAAGGAAACCGCGACCGCCTGAAGGCCCCCGGGTGGAACGCGAGCAGTCGCAGATTAGGCGACAATCGCAAGCACCGATGAAAGAAGCAGCGAAAGGGGAAGGCCAAGGCCTTCCCCTTTTCTGTTACTGGCTGTTCGCGCTTTGCTTCACACAGAAGCGCAGGACACAGGAGCGCAGGGCACAGCAGCTTCAGACGCGCTCTGCCTAAAGGCTGCTCTCGTGCAGGATGCCCTTCAAGGCAAGCGCCCGCCGGGCGGTCTGTTCCAGCTTGCAGGCGGCGGCGACGACGCTGCGGATGCTGCCATCCTGGTAGCGGGCGTAGGCGTAGCCGCACTCGGCGTCGCGAAAGGTGATCCAGGCACGCTGCACGTCTCTCAACGCGTCCATCCGGGAGATGCCCGCACCAGGATTACCCTCGTCCTGCTCGCGCATCATGGCGCGCAGCTCCTGATACTGGGCGTTGAGCAGCTCGTCCCAGACCCGGGTCTCCTGGGCCAGGCAATCGACGATACCCAGGGTCGTGGCCCCGCCCTGGGTCTGCTGGCAGGCATCGGCGGCGAGCCCGACGCAGTCACCGACCGCCGCCTGGCCCATCTGTACAAAGCAGTCGCGCACCTCGGCGGCGTCGACCTTGGGCGCCGCACTGCCCGCCACCCCGGCCAACGATGACGCCTGGGCAGCCTCCTTGCCCACCTCGCCCGCCTCGCCCAGCGTCTGCGCCACGGCGATGACCGGCGACAGCACCAGCATCGACAACAGCCTCTGCCACGTCCTTTGCATGCCTTTCTCCCGATACCTTGTCCCTGACTGACAGCATAGGGGAAGCCACGCCGTGCGGACACGCAGCCCTGGCGTTTGTGTTACCGCTGCCCCTGGATGCCAACCCTCTTGTGCCGGCCCAGCTTCCTGCCATCGTGCACGAGGGGCTCGTCGACAAAACGCAGGCATAAAAAAACCGACACCCGGGGGTGTCGGTTTCGCGTCGTGTCGAAGCGCTGTCGAAAGGATTACTCCTCGCCGACGGCCTCTTCTTCAACGACGGGGCGATCGACCAGCTCGACGTAGGCCATGGGGGCGTTATCGCCGGTGCGGAAACCGCACTTGAGAATACGGACGTAACCGCCCGGACGCTCGACGTAACGCGGACCCAGCTCGTTGAAGAGCTTGCCGACCGCTTCCTTCGAGCGGGTACGGCTGAAGGCCAGACGCCGGTTGGCGACGCTGTCTTCCTTGGCCAGGGTGATGAGCGGCTCGATATGACGACGCAGCTCCTTGGCCTTGGGAAGGGTTGTCTTGATCACTTCGTGCTCGACCAGCGACACGCTCATGTTGCGAAACATGGCCTGGCGGTGCGAGCTGGTACGATTGAGGTGACGACCACTCTTACGATGACGCATGGTTGTGATTCCTTACCAAACTGGGACTCGAGCCGACGCTTAGGCGGTGGCCTTGTCGTCCTTCAGGCTAGCCGGCGGCCAATTTTCAAGCCGCATGCCAAGGGACAGACCACGAGCAGCCAACACGTCCTTGATCTCGTTCAAGGACTTCTTGCCGAGGTTCGGGGTCTTCAACAGCTCCACCTCGGTGCGCTGAATCAGATCGCCGATGTAGTAGATATTCTCGGCTTTCAGGCAGTTGGCGCTACGAACGGTCAACTCGAGATCGTCTACGGGGCGCAGCAGGATGGGATCGATATGATCCTCTTCCTCGACCACTTCCTGTTCCTTGTCGGCTTCCAGGTCGACGAACGCTGCCAGCTGCTCTTGCAGGATGGTCGCGCTGCGACGGATCGCCTCTTCCGGATCCAGGGTGCCGTCGGTTTCCAGGTTGATGATCAGCTTGTCGAGGTCGGTGCGCTGTTCGACGCGGGCGGCTTCGACGCTGTAGGAAACGCGGCGCACGGGGCTGAAGGTCGCATCCAGCTGCAGACGGCCGATGGCGCGTGTCTCGTCGTCGGCTTCGCTGCGGACATCCGCAGGCTCATAGCCGCGACCACGGGCCACCTTCAGCTGCATCTTGAGCTCGGCGCCTTCATTGACGTGGGCGATGACGTGCTCGGGGTTGACCACTTCGACGTCGTGATCGACGGCGATGTCACCAGCGGTGACGACGGCCGGGCCCTGCTTGTTCAGCGAGAGCATCGCCTCGTCGCGGCTGTGCATCTTGATCGCCACGTCCTTGAGGTTCAGGAGGATTTCGATGACATCTTCCTGGACACCCTCGATCGCGCTGTACTCATGGTCGACGCCGGCGATCTCGGTCTCCACCACGGCGCAGCCGGGCATGGACGAGAGCAGGATACGACGCAGAGCATTGCCCAACGTGTGGCCGAAGCCACGCTCGAACGGCTCGAGCACGATCTTTGCGTGGTGTGCGCTGATCTCTTCGACCTTGATGTCGCGAGGACGGAGAAACTCTGTCACTGAACGCTGCATATGAACACCTTTCAGGCTGCCAAACGAATACTCGGTAATAACCGCCGCCCTCCCGGAGGAGGGCGGCGCGGACGGACCGCTTACTTCGAGTACAGCTCGACGATCAGTTGCTCGTTGATGTCGGCAGTCAGGTCACCGCGCTCAGGCAGGGCCTTGAAGGTGCCTTCCATCTTCTTGGCGTCGAGTTCGATCCAGGCCACGTCGCCACGGTTGGCGGCGATGCTCAGGGCGTTCTGGATACGCGCCTGTTGCTTGGCCTTTTCACGAACGGATACCACGTCGCCGGGCTTGACCTGGTAGGAGGCCACGTTGACGGTCTTGCCGTTGACGGCAATCGCCTTGTGGCTTACCAGCTGACGAGCCTCGGAGCGAGTGGCGCCAAAGCCCATGCGGTAGACGACGTTGTCCAGTCGGGACTCAAGCAGCTGCAGCAACAACTCACCGGTCGCACCCTTCAGGCGGGCGGCTTCCTTGTAGTAGTTGCGGAACTGCTTTTCGAGTACGCCGTACATGCGACGTACTTTCTGCTTCTCGCGAAGCTGCAAGCCGTAGTCGGAAAGACGCTGACGGCGCTGGCCGTGCACACCCGGAATCTGTTCGGATTTGCACTTTTTCTCGAAGGGAGTGACACCGCTCTTGAGGAAGAGGTCGGTACCTTCCCGGCGAGACAGTTTGCACTTCGGTCCAATGTAACGAGCCATGAATCTGTCTCCTTAAACGCGGCGTTTCTTCGGCGGACGGCAGCCATTGTGGGGAATGGGCGTCGCGTCGGTGATGCTTTGCACGCGGAAGCCGGCGGCGTTGAGTGCACGCACGGCGGATTCACGGCCAGGACCGGGGCCCTTGACCAGCACGTCGACGTTTTTCACACCATACTCGGCTGCAGCAGTTGCTGCACGCTCGCTTGCCACTTGAGCAGCGAACGGGGTGCTCTTGCGAGAACCACGAAAACCCGAACCACCGGCTGTCGCCCAGGAAAGAGCGTTGCCCTGGCGGTCTGTGATCGTAATGATCGTGTTGTTAAAAGAGGCATGGATATGCGCAACGGCATCCACTACCTGCTTTTTAACCTTTTTACGGTTGCTACGCGGGTTAGCCATGTTGATGTCAATTCCTGTCTTTACGCCAGAACGTGCGTGTTATTTGCGGATCGGCTTACGCGGTCCCTTACGGGTACGCGCGTTGGTCTTGGTGCGCTGACCGCGCATCGGAAGACCACGACGATGACGCAGACCACGGTAGCAACCCAAGTCCATGAGACGCTTGATGTTCAGCGTCACATCACGACGAAGGTCGCCTTCAACGGTATACTTGCCGACTTCACTACGCAGGCTGTCGATCTCTTCAGATGACAGTTCCTGGATCTTGGTGGTCGGCGCGATGCCGGTCGCTTCACAGATTTCCTGTGCGCGAGTACGGCCAATCCCGAAGATGTAGGTCAGCGAGATCGCCGCATGCTTGTTGTCCGGGATATTGACGCCTGCAATACGGGCCATCAGCTTACTCCGAAGTTTGAGCGGCTTGCTCGGTTAATCAACTACAAAAGGCGCAATAGCATACCCCCTTCCCGTCATTAGGGCAAGGGGTATGCCAGCACCCGGTTCAATTCAGGCCAGGATCAACCCTGGCGCTGCTTGTGCCGCGGCTCGGTGCAGATGACGCGAACAGCGCCATTGCGACGAATGATCTTGCAATTGCGGCACATTTTCTTCACGGAAGCTCGAACTTTCATCGTTCTCTCCAAAATCGGCTTGCGGCGTGCCAAATCGGCTTGCGGCGCCTTAGCGCATCATGCCGCCGCTACCGTAGCCTTTCAGGTTGGACTTCTTCATCACCGACTCATACTGGTGCGACATGAGGTGCGACTGCACCTGGGCCATGAAGTCCATGATGACCACGACCACGATCAGCAGCGAGGTACCGCCAAAGAAGAACGGCACGTTCCACGCTACGATCAGGAACTGGGGCATCAGGGAAACCGCAGTGATGTAGAGAGCGCCGAACAGGGTCAGACGAGTCATGACCTTGTCGACATAACGAGCGGTCTGCTCGCCAGGACGAATCCCCGGCAGGAAGGCACCCGACTTCTTGAGGTTGTCGGCCACATCCTTGGGGTTGAAGACCAGCGCTGTGTAAAAGAAGCAGAAGAATACCACCGCCGCCGCGAAAAGCAAGATATAAAGGGGTTGACCTGGAGCCAACGCCTGGGACGCGCGCTGCAACCATTCCATGCCGTCACCCGCACCAACCCACTGACCGAGGGAGGCGGGGAACAGCAGGATGCTCGAGGCGAAGATGGCCGGGATGACACCCGCCATGTTGACCTTGAGCGGCAGGTAGCTGCTCTGCCCTGCATACATCTTGTTGCCGACCTGGCGACGCGGGTAGTTCACCGTGATCCGGCGCTGGCCGCGTTCGATGAACACGACGAACGCCACGGTGGCAATACCCAGAAGGCTCAACGCCAACAGCGGCAACACATTCCACGCGCCCTCGTTGCGGGCAAGCTCGAAGGCTTGGGCCACAGCTCCGGGCAGGCCGGCGACGATACCCGCGAAGATCAGCAGCGAAATGCCGTTGCCGATGCCCTTCTCGGTGATCTGCTCACCCAGCCACATCAAGAACACCGCGCCACTCACAAAGGTGATGATCGCGGTGAAATAGAAGCTGAGATCGGCCGTATAGGCAATGCCTTGGCTGGCCAGACCCACGGACATGCCGGTGGCCTGAACCAGGGCCAGCACCACCGTGCCGTAGCGCGTGTACTGGCTGATCTTGCGGCGGCCGCTCTCGCCCTCCTTCTTCAACTGCTCGAGGTGGGGCGAGACGGCGGTCAGGAGCTGCATGATGATCGACGCCGAGATGTACGGCATGATGCCGAGGGCGAGGATACTCATGCGCTCCAGGGCACCGCCCGAGAACATGTTGAACATGCCCAGGATGGTGCCCTGCTGCTCCCTGAACAAGGCAGCAAGCTGGTCAGGATTGATACCGGGAACGGGGATGTGGGCACCGATACGGTAGACCACGATGGCGAGGAGCACGAAGCGCAGACGCGCCCACAGTTCACTCAGACCGCTGCCCATCGCCGGCATGTTTCCTGACTTGGCCATTTAGTCCTCTACCTTGCCACCGGCGGCTTCGATCGCTGCGCGGGCACCTTTGGTGACCCGCAGACCGCGAACGGTGACCGCCTTGTTCAGATCGCCGGAAAGGATCACCTTCGCATGCTGCGTGGAGTCCTTCAGCACATTGGCTTCCTTGAGGCTTTCAAGAGTGACTTCGTCACCCGCGACCTTGGCCAGCTCGGCCAGGCGGACTTCCTCGGAAACCAAAGACTTGGCGGAGGTGAAACCGAACTTCGGCAGACGACGCTGCAGGGGCATCTGACCGCCCTCGAAGCCTGGCTTCACGCTGCCACCGCTGCGCGACTTCTGGCCCTTGTGGCCACGGCCGCCGGTCTTGCCCAGACCGGAACCGATGCCACGACCGACGCGCTTTTCAGCGTGCTTGGAGCCCGGTGCCGGGCTCAGGCTGTTAAGTTTCATGGATTACTCTCCCTCAACACGCACAAGGTAGTTGACCTTGTGGATCATGCCGCGAACGGCAGGGGTGTCTTCCAGTTCAACCGTGTGACCGATGCGGCGCAGGCCGAGGCCCTTCATGGTGGCCTTATGCTTGGCCAACGTGCCGATGGTGCTGCGGGTCTGGGTAACCTTGATCGTAGCTGCCATGGTGTATTACCCCGTGATCGCTTCGACTGAGAGACCGCGCTTGGCGGCCACGTCTTCCGGCGACTGCATGGAAGCCAGGCCATTCACGGTCGCACGGACCACGTTCACCGGATTGGTGGAGCCATAGCACTTGGCCAGGACGTTGTGCACGCCGGCCAATTCCAGCACGGAGCGCATGGCGCCGCCGGCGATGATACCAGTACCGTCAGAGGCCGGCTGCATGTACACCTTGGAGGCGCCATGACGAGCCTTGACCGGATACTGGAGGGTACCGCCGACCAGGTTCACCTTGATCATGTTGCGGCGCGCCTGGTCCATCGCCTTCTGAATCGCGACCGGCACTTCACGTGCCTTGCCACGACCGAAGCCGACGCGACCGTTACCGTCGCCCACGACAGTCAGAGCGGTGAAGCCGAAAATACGGCCACCCTTGACCACCTTGGCGACACGGTTGACCTGCACGAGCTTTTCCTGCAGATCGCCGTTTTGCTGTTCGTTCTTCGCCATCGTAAAACCCTTTAGAATTCCAGGCCGCCTTCACGTGCGGCGTCGGCCAGGGCCTTCACACGACCGTGGTACTTGAAGCCAGCGCGGTCGAAGGCCACCTGGGTGATGCCCGCTTCCTTGGCGCGTTCAGCGATCAGCGCACCAACTTTGGCTGCGGCGTCTGCATTGCCGGTCGAACCCTCGCGCAGGCTCTTGTCCAGCGTGGAAGCGCTGGCCAGGACCTTGCCACCATCCGGCGAGATAATCTGCGCGTAGATGTGACGGGGGGTACGATTGACGCACAGGCGAGACACGCCCAGCTCGCGGATCTTCGCGCGAGCGCGGCGGGCACGACGGAGACGAGATTCTTTCTTCGCGTTCATAACCCTGCCTTACTTCTTCTTGGCTTCTTTACGGCGGACCTGCTCATCCGCGTAACGCACACCCTTGCCCTTGTAGGGTTCAGGCGGACGGAATGCGCGGATTTCCGCTGCGACCTGGCCGAGCTTCTGCTTGTCCGCGCTCTTCAGCACGATGACGGTGTTCTTCGGCGTTTCCGCCGAGACACCTTCAGGCAGTTGATAGTCGACCGGGTGAGAGAAGCCCAGTGTCAGGTTGAGCGTCTGGCCTTTCGCTTGAGCGCGATAACCGACGCCGATGATTTCGAGAGACTTGGTAAAGCCCTCGGACACGCCGGTGACCAGGTTCTGAACCAGGGCACGGGTGGTGCCGACCATGGCCCAGCTCTTAGCAGATTCGCTCGGCTGGAAGGTCAGCTGGCCATCTTCCTGCGCGACCACGACATCGTCGTGAACGGGCATGGAGAGGGTGCCCTGACCGCCTTTGGCGGTCAGCGTGGCGCCGTCGATCTTGACCTCGACGCCAGCGGGCACTTTAACCGGATATTTGGCTACGCGGGACATTCCAAACTCCTAGAATACGGTGCAGAGGACTTCGCCGCCGACACCAGCCTGACGCGCGGCACGATCGGTCATCACACCCTTGGAGGTGGTGACGATCGCGACACCCAGGCCATCGGCGACCTTCGGCAGCGCATCCTTGCCCTTGTAACTACGCAGGGACGGCTTGGAAACCCGCTGCAGATGCTCGATGACCGGCTTGCCTTCAAAGTACTTGAGGCTGACGGTCAGCTCGGGCTTGGCTGATTCGCTCACGGCGAAGTCAGTGATGTAACCCTCTTCTTTCAGCACGCGGGCCACTTCAACCTTGATCTTGGAGGACGGCATGGTGACCGTCTCCTTGGTGGCCTGCTGCGCATTGCGGATACGGGTAAACATATCCGCCAGAGTGTCTTGCATGCTCATTTAACTTGCGCTCCTGATGATTCTACGTGGCGTTACCAGCTGGACTTCTTCAGTCCGGGCACGTCGCCACGCATGGCGGCTTCACGCAGCTTGTTACGACCGAGGCCGAACTTGTTGTAGTAGCCGTGCGGACGGCCAGTCACGCGGCAGCGGTTACGCTGACGCACGGGGCTGGAGTCACGCGGCAGCGACTGCAACTTCAGCTGCGCATCGAAGCGCTCCTCATCGGAGCTGTTCACGTCCTGGATGATCGCCTTGAGTTCGGCACGCTTGGCAGCATACTTCTCAACCAGTTCTGCGCGCTTCTGCTCACGCTCAATCATGCTCTTCTTTGCCATGATCCCACCCCTATTTCTTGAACGGGAAGTTCAGTGCGCTCAGCAGCGCACGACCTTCGTCATCGGTGTTGGCAGTGGTGGTGATGGTGACATCCAGACCACGAATCCGGTCGATCTTATCATACTCGATCTCCGGGAAGATGATCTGCTCACGCACCCCCATGCTGTAGTTGCCACGACCGTCGAAGGACTTCGGGTTGAGACCACGGAAGTCACGAACGCGGGGGATCGCGATATTCACCAGGCGATCGAGGAAGTCCCACATGCGCTCACTGCGCAGTGTGACCTTCACGCCGATCGGCCAGCCTTCACGCACCTTGAAGCCCGCGATGGACTTACGTGCCTTGGTCACCATCGGCTTCTGACCGGAGAGCTTCTCCAGGTCGCCGACGGCAGCGTCGATCAGCTTTTTATCGCTGGTCGCTTCGCCGATACCCATGTTCAGAGTCACCTTGGTGATCCGGGGTACCTGCATAACGTTGGCGTAGCTGAACTGCTCTTTCAGTTGAGCCACCACCTCGTTTTGATAACGTTCTTTCAAGTTCGCCATTTTGCTACCCGACTCGCGTTAGGCGTCGATCTGCGCTTGCGTCGACTTGTAGATACGTACCTTGGTACCGTCTTCCTTGATCTGGAAGCCGACGCGATCCGCCTTACCGGTCTCCTGATTGAAGATGGCTACGTTGGACGCGTGAATCGGAGCCTCGCGCTCGACGATACCGCCCTGATTGCCGGCCATGGGGTTCGGCTTGGTGTGACGCTTGATCATGTTCACACCCGCTACCACGAACCGCTCGTCCTTGAGGACGCGCTTCACGGTACCGCGCTTACCCTTGTCCTTGCCGGCGATGACGATCACTTCATCATCACGTTTGATCTTTTGCATGTCGCCTCGCTCCCTTACAGCACTTCAGGCGCTAAGGAAATGATCTTCATGAACTTCTCGTTGCGAAGTTCACGCGTCACCGGCCCGAAGATACGGGTACCGATCGGCTGCTCGTTGGTGTTGTTCAACAAGACGGCCGCATTTCCATCGAAGCGAATCAGCGAACCGTCGCTGCGACGGACGCCACTGCGGGTCCGGACAACTACCGCTTTCAGCACCTGGCCTTTCTTGACCTTGCCGCGCGGAATAGCTTCCTTCACCGTGACCTTGATGACATCACCAACGCGAGCGTAGCGGCGGTGTGAACCACCCAGCACCTTGATGCACTGCACCCGGCGCGCTCCGCTGTTG
>DJIP01000158.1:6106-8579 GCA_002433675.1 Halomonas halophila | reverse complement strand
CGCCACCCAGCTGATGCGGTTGGCGCCCAGGCCCTCGCGCAGCGACTTGATTACCGGGATACCGCCGGCCACCGCAGCCTCGAAGGCCACGATCACGCCCTTTTCATGGGCCGCCTTGAAGATCTCGTTGCCGTGCACCGCGATCAGCGCCTTGTTGGCGGTGACCACGTGCTTGCCATTCTCGATGGCCATCATCACCAGCTCGCGGGCCACGTCGTAGCCGCCGATCAACTCCACCACCACGTCGATATCGGGGTTCGTCGCCACCTCGAAGACGTCCTTGGTGGTACGAATACCGGTAAGGTCACAGGCGGGATTGATGCTGCGATGGGCGACCTGCTCGATCACCAGCGGGCGACCGGCACGCCGAGCGATCTCGTCGGCGTTGCGCGTCAGTACATTGAAGGTGCCGCCACCGACGGTACCCAGCCCACAGATTCCCACTCTCACCGGTTTCAATGTCATTCTCCCTTCTCGACCGTCGCCGCAGGCGACGGCTGTGTCAGCGATTTGGCGAGGCCCGAGTCTGGCTCGGGCCTTCTCGATTGTGTTGTCAGACGGGCTCAGCCGTCGATGCCGAGGCGCTCGGCCAGCCGCTCGGCGGGCACATAGCCCGGGACCATGGTGCCGTCGGGCAGGATGATCGCCGGCGTACCCTGTACGCCCAGCTCCAGCCCCAGATGATACTGCCGCTCCACCGGATTGTCGCAGCTTGTGGCGCCGCTCGGAACCTCTCCGCTCTTGGCGGCGGTCATCGCCTCGCTGGTATTGTCGGCGCACCACACCTGTTCGAGCTGGCGGGCGCCTTCGCTCTGCATGCCGCCACGCGGGAAGGCCAGGTAGTTGACCTGGATGCCCAGCTCGTTGAGACGCGGCACCTCTTCGTGCAGCTTGCGGCAGTAAGGACAGGTGGTGTCGGTGAAGACGTGGATGGTGGCCTTGGGCTCATCGACCCCGCGATAGACGACCTGCTCGGATTCGTCGACGGCCGCCACCCGGCTGGCACGACTGGCGTTGCGGCTCTGCTCGGACAGGTTGACCAGGCCGTCCTCGGCGTTCTGGTACAGATCCCCCACCAGGAAGTGGCTGCCGCTCTCGTTGGTGTAGAAGGACTCCCCGGTCTCCAGACGCACCTCGTAGATGCCGTCCATGGGGGTATCGAGCACCTGGCTCACCGGCATCTTCTGGCCATTGACCTCAAGCTCGTTGAGCGCGGCGGGAGGGGCCGCCAGCGCACCGCTGGTCCACAGGGCGGCGGTGAGCAGAGCGGGCAGGGATAGCACGAACAGAGGGCGTTTCATGGGTCAGCCTCGAGGATGATGATCGGCGTGCAGGGCTTCCAGTCGCGCCTGCGCCACATGGGTGTAGATCTGGGTCGTCGACAGGTCCGAGTGCCCCAGCAGCATCTGTACGACACGCAGATTGGCCCCATGATTCAATAGATGGGTGGCAAAGGCGTGCCTCAGGGTGTGCGGCGACAGCGGACGATCGATGCCTGCCACACTGGCGTAGTGCTTGATTCGATGCCAGAAGGTCTGGCGGGTCATGGCGCCGTCGCCCCGACCGGGGAACAGCGCCGGGCGCTGGATGTCGCTCATCAGCTCGCTACGCCCCTGGCGCAGGTAGCGCTCGAGCCAGTGGCCGGCTTCCTCGCCCAGCGGCACCAGACGGTCCTTCTGCCCCTTGCCGCGCACCCGCACCACGCCCTGGCGCAGATTGACCGCATCGGTGGTCAGACCGACCAGTTCGCTGACGCGAAGTCCCGCGCCATAGAGCACCTCGAGCATGGCGCGATCGCGCAGTCCCAGGGCGGTGGACAGGTCCGGCGCATTCAGCAGGCGCTCGACCTCGTCCTCGTCCAGGGTGTCCGGCAACGATGGCCGTACCCGCGGCAGGCGCACCCGGGCCAGCGGATCCGCTTCGATCATCCCTTCGGCCAGGGCCCAGCGGTAGAAGCGCCTGAGACTCGACAGCAGCCGGGCATTGCTGGTGAGCTTGTAGCCCTCTTCGCGACGCGAGTCCAGCCAGTCCGGCAAGGTCTGCTCACCCGGCGTGAGCAACGCGCACGACTGATTAGAAAGCCAGTTGGCCCAGGCCTCCAGATCGTGGCGATAGGCGCTCAGGGTATGGTCGCTGACGCCCTGCTCGAGCCATAGCTGGTCGAGGAAGCGGTCGATTGTCTGACGATCGCCGGCGCTCAAGCAACACCTCCTGGGGCTCGGGTGGCTAGCCATCAAGGGCACTGGTGAAGCACGAGAAGGCCCCCAATGCACCGACACCCCGCCCCACGAAGGTGGTGACGGGGTGTCGGGCGAGGGAGGCAGGGCCTCCCTCGGACTGGCAGACGCTTACGCGCTTAGGCCAGCTTTTCCTTGATGCGTGCAGACTTGCCGCTACGCTCACGGAGGTAGTACAGCTTGGCCTGGCGCACGTCACCGCGACGCTTGACGCTGATGGAGTCGACCAGCGGGCT
>DJIP01000158.1:0-5730 GCA_002433675.1 Halomonas halophila | reverse complement strand
GCGGAGTTCAGACCGCGGTTACGCTTGCCGATGACCACGCCTTCGAAGGCCTGGAGACGCTCGCGGTTGCCTTCCTTGACCTTGACCTGAACGACGATGGTATCGCCCGGGGCAAAATCCGGCACCTGCTTGCTCATCTGCTCGGCTTCGAGCGCCTGGATCACCTTGTTCTTGCTGCTCATTTGACTCACTCCTGAAATCGTTGTGACCCATCGATCGGTCGTGGATGCCGATGGATCGTGATCCCGGCCCTCGAAGCTCGAGCGCGCGGGTCGTTGATGACGCAGGTCCGTCAGCGGCGACTGGCCGCCTCGTCAGTTTCCCGACGTTCGTCCTGCACCTCCGCCTTGTCGGCGTATTCGTCGATGAACTCGTTCAACAGTCGCTGCTGCTCCTTCGACAGCTGCCTGCCCTCGAGCAGGTCGGGCCGCCTTTGCCAGGTACGCCCCAGGGACTGTTTCATCCGCCACTGACGGATCTGTCCGTGGTGACCACTGAGCAGTACGTCTGGCACCTTGCGACCGTCGATTTCCTCCGGGCGCGTATAGTGCGGACAGTCCAGCAGACCGTCGTTGAAGGAGTCCTCGACCGCGGAATCCTGATGCCCCAGTACACCGGGCACCAGCCTTGCCGCCGTGTCGATCAGCACCATGGCGGGCAGCTCTCCCCCGCTCAGGACATAGTCGCCGATCGACCACTCCTCATCGATGTCCGCTTCGACCACACGTTCATCGATGCCTTCATAGCGCCCCGCCACCACCACCAGGGGCGGTCCGGACGCTAGTTCCCGCGCGCCCTGCTGATCCAGTCTGCGCCCCTGGGGCGACAGGTAGATCACCTTGGGACGCTCGCCGGTGGCCGCCTGGGCTCGGCTGCGGGCGTCGTGGATGGCACTTCTGAGGGTGTCGACCTTCATCAACATACCGGGACCACCGCCATAGGGGCGATCATCCACGGTCCGATGGCGGTCGGTGGCGTAGTCCCGGGGATTCCAGAACTCCAGCGTCACCTGGCCCTTGTCGACGGCCCTGCCGGTTACGCCGTGGCGAGTGATCGCCTCGAACATTTCCGGAAACAGTGACACCACCCCAATCCACACGTTATCGATCTCCTGTCGACGCGGTTTTCGAACGCACTGCGCTCAAAACTCCGGGTCCCAGTCGACCAGCATCTCCCCTGCCTCGAGATCGACGCGCTTGACCACGTCATCGGGCAGGTAGGGAAGCAGACGTTCGCGATCGTCCGGGGCGTCGCCGCCCTTCACGACCATGACGTCATTGGCACCGGTCTCGAACAGGTAGGCCAGGCGTCCCAGTGAGACCCCTTCCAGCGTGACGACCCTGAGGCCTTCCAGCTGGTGCCAGTAGTACTCTTCGCTGTCGAGTTCGGGCAGGTCTTGCTTGGCCAGCAGGATGTCCGCTCCGGCCAGACTCTCGGCACGGTCACGGTCATCGACACCGTCCAGTTGGGCGACCAGGCCCTGTCCCTGCTTGCGCCCCTGCTTGAGGCGGTGGCGCGAAATCTGCCCGTCGTGACGGACCACCCATTCGGCATAGTCGAGAATGCCTTCCATGGGTGAGGTGTAGGAATACACCTTCAGCCAGCCCTTGATGCCGTAAGGACTGGTCAGCTTGCCCAGCACGACGTAATCGTCGCTGTGGCGATCGTCTTGCGCTTGGCGCTGCGCGCTAGGGCGTTGTGGCGATGCCATCTGGGTCAAACCTCTTTCACACCGGGACATTCACAGGCAAGGCGTGAGCCTCAGGCCTGCTTGCGAGCTTCTTTGACCAGCTCGGCGACGCGATCAGACAGCTGCGCGCCATGGGACTGCCAGTGGGCGATGCGGTCGAGGTCGATGCGCAGGCGCTCTTCCTGGCCACGGGCCACCGGGTTGAAGAAGCCCAGACGCTCGATGAAGCGGCCGTCGCGGGCGTTGCGGGAATCGGTCACGGCGAGGTGGTAGAAGGGACGCTTCTTGGCGCCACCACGTGCCAGACGAATGGTAACCATACGTTGACTGTCCTTCGGTTGGGATTTCAGATAACGGCGACGGCCAGGCCAGCCACCGGTGTTTCGCTCACGACGAGGGCCGCGCCAGGCGCGGTCCTCGAGTGAAGAGGCAGTATTCTACGGAAAACCACCCCCCATGGGAACCTTTTTTGCCGCTCATCCCTTGACGAGCGGCGCACCAGCGGTGCCAGGGCGGAGAGTGGCGGGTAAAGCATCTTCGCGCTTGGCATTAAAAACAGCACCAGCGCAAGAAACGAACAACTCAGCGCCAGGGCATGCCGCCGGGGCCACCCATGCCGCCCATGCCACCGGGACCGCCAGGGCCACCGCCGCCCATCATGCCGGACATGCCCCGCATCATCTTCTGCATGCCGCCTTTCTTGCCGGCCTTCTTCATCATCTTCTGCATCTGCTTGTGCTGCTTGAGCAGACGATTGAGGTCCGGTACCTGCAGGCCGGCACCGGCGGCGATACGGCGTTTGCGCGAGCCGTTGATGATGTCCGGGTTGCGGCGCTCTTTCGGTGTCATCGAGTTGATCAGCGCCTCGAGCTTGCCAAGCTCCTTTTCAGGCCCTGGCCCCTGGGCCATCTCGGCCATCTGCCCCATGCCCGGCAGCTTGCCCATCAAGCCGCTCATGCCGCCCATCTTCTTGAGCTGCTGGAGCTGCTCGCGGAAGTCCTCGAGATCGAAGCCCTGGCCCTTCTTGACCTTCTTGGCGAGCTGCTCGGCCTTGCCCTTGTCGACGGTGCGCTCGGCTTCCTCGATCAGCGACAGCACGTCGCCCATGCCGAGGATGCGCGAGGCCACACGATCCGGATGGAAGGGTTCGAGGGCATCGACCTTCTCGCCGACACCCATGAACTTGATCGGACGACCGGTGACGTGACGCACCGACAGGGCGGCACCGCCACGGGCATCACCGTCGGCCTTGGTCAGCACTACCCCGGTCAGCGGCAGGGCATCGGCGAAGGCGCGAGCCGTATTGGCCGCATCCTGGCCGGTCATGGAGTCGACCACGAACAGCGTTTCGGAGGGTTCGATGGCCTGATGCAGCCCCTGGATCTCCTGCATCATCGCTTCGTCGATGGCCAGGCGACCCGCGGTATCGACCAGCACCACGTCATGGAACTGGATCTTGGCGTGTTTCAGCGCCGCCGTGGCGATGTCCACCGGGGCCTGATCCGAGCGCGACGGGAAGAAGTCGACCTCGACCTCCTTGGCCAGGGTCTCGAGCTGGTCGATGGCGGCGGGGCGATAGACGTCGGTGGAGACCACCAGCACCTTTTTCTTTTCGCGCTCGCGCAGGTACTTGCCCAGCTTGGCCACCGAGGTGGTCTTGCCCGCACCCTGCAGGCCCGCCATCAGCACCACGGAGGGCGTGCCCTTGAGCGACAGCCCTTCGTTGGCCTCGCCCATGGTGACTTCCAGCTCCTGCTGGACAATCTTGATGAACTGCTGACCCGGCGACAGGCTGCGGGAGACCTCCTGGCCCACGGCACGTTCGCGCACTCGCTCGATGAACGCCTTGACCACCGGCAGGGCAACGTCCGCCTCGAGCAGCGCCTTGCGCACCTCGCGCAGGGTGTCCTTGATGTTGTCGTCGGTCAGGCGCGCCTGACCCTTGATCGACTTCAGCGTCTGGGACAGACGCTCGCTCAGGTTCTGAAACATGGGCCTCTCCAAATACGATGGCCTCAAGGCGCCCTTGTCGAGACGCCCCTTGAGACGGCCGCCGGTGCGCGGCCTTGACGATGGCGCAAATTATACGCCTTGTGGCGCGGACTCTCCATGCAGTTGCCGGCAAGACAGCCGAAGAAGGCCGCCCGCTGGCTGTCAGCCGAGGCGCTATCCGGTATAGTCGGTGTCGAGGGGAAGGCATTCCCCGGACCCAGGATCCCTATCTTCAAAGGCGCCGGCAAGGCGCACGGACAGCACAGCATGCAGGCGTTACCTCTGGCTCTACTGGCCTTTGTCTTCTATCTGGCGGCTGCCTCCTGGCAAGGGCTGACCCTGATTCGCCGGGTTCCTCCGCGCGATCTGCTGGTGCGTGGCTTCGGCACCCTGGCGGCGGCTCTCCACCTGGTCGTCGCCGGCGGCCTGCTCGCCCTCGAGGGCTCGATGCTGCCAGGACTATCCACCAGCGCGGTACTGGTCACCGCCCTGGCGGTGGTGGTGCTGCTTGGCGCCAGCCTGTTCAAACCGGTGCTCAATATCGCCGCGGTGCTGTTCCCCTTTGCCGGTGTGGTGCTCTTGCTCGGCACCGAACTACCGACCCCCACCAGCGCAAACGGCATGACCCCTGGCATCGCCTTCCACGCCGTCAGCTCCGCGCTGGCCTTCGCGGTGCTGGCCATCGCCTCGCTGCAGGCGATACTGGTCGGCGTCCAGAACAAGGCCCTCAAGCATCACCGGATACGCGGCGTGGTACAGGCACTGCCGCCGCTTACCACCATGGAGCGGGTGCTGTTCGAGATGATCTGGGTGGGCATGGCCCTGCTTACGCTGGCCATCGCCAGCGGGTTCGTGTTCCTCGACAACATGTTCGCCCAGCACCTGGTCCACAAGACGGTGCTGTCGCTGCTGGCCTGGCTGGTGTTCGCGGTACTGCTGCTGTGTCACTACCGCCTTGGATGGCGAGGCATGCGGGCGGTACGCTGGACCCTGGGAGGCTATATCGCGCTGCTTTTGGCCTACTTTGGTAGCAAGTTTGTCCTCGAGGTGCTGTTAGCGCACAGCTAGACAGGAGGTCTCCTTGACACTCCCGGCCCGACCCCCTACAACTCGACCCCTACCCGCGACCAAGGATTTCACGTCTTGAACGACGACTTTCCGGTGGGCCTGCTGTTCGGCCTGCTCTTTCTGCTGATCACCCTATCGGGCTTCTTCTCCAGTTCCGAGACCGGCATGATGTCGATCAACCGCTATCGGTTGAGCCACCAGGCCAACAGCGGACAGCGCAACGCCAAGCGCGTGATGCGCCTGCTCGCGCGTCCCGACCGGCTGATCGGCGTCATCCTGATCGGCAACAACTTCGTCAACAACCTGGCGGCCTCCATCGCCACCATCATCGCCATCCACTTCTTCGGTGATGTCAGCGGCCCCGCCATCGCCACGGCGATCCTGACCATCGTGGTGCTGATCTTCGCCGAGGTTACCCCCAAGACCTTCGCGGCGGTGAAGCCGGAGCGCATCGCCTACCCGGCCTCGATGATTCTGGAGCCGCTGCTCAAGCTGCTGTATCCGCTGGTGTGGGTGGTCAACGTGATCTCCAACGGCCTGCTCAGACTGCTTGGCGTCAAGAACATCGACGGCAATGGTGACAATCTCACCCGCGACGAGCTGCGCACCGTGGTCCACGAGGCCGGCACCCTGATCCCCCATCGCCACCAGGCCATGCTGCTGTCGATTCTGGATCTCGAGAATGTCACCGTGAACGACATCATGGTGCCGCGCCATGAGGTCGTCGGCATCGATCTCGACGACAGTCTCGAGGATATCCTGACCCAGATCCGCACCAGTCAGCACACCCGACTGCCGGTATTCAAGGGCGACATCAACAGCATCATCGGCATGCTGCACCTGCGCAACGCCGCCCGCTTCCTGTCCCGGGGCGAGGTGACCAAGGCTGCCATTGTGCAGGAAGCGCGGGAGCCCTACTTCATCCCCGAATCGACGCCGCTGCACACCCAGCTGTTGAACTTTCAGAAGCAGAAGCGCCG
>DJIP01000259.1 GCA_002433675.1 Halomonas halophila | reverse complement strand
ACCACGTCCTGCTTGCCGAGCTGGATCTGTTCCATGGCGGAACCGATACAGTGGGCAGAGGTGGCGCAGGCAGAAGAGATGGAGTAGTTCACGCCCTTGATCTTGAACGGGGTCGCCAGACAGGCCGAGACGGTGCTGCCCATGGTGCGGGTGACCCGGTAGGGACCCACGCGACGCAGGCCCTTCTCGCGCATCACGTCGGCGGCCTCTACCTGGTTGGCGCTGGAGGCGCCGCCGGACCCGGCGATCAAGCCGGTACGTTCGTTGGACACCTGCTCGGGCGTGAGGCCCGAATCCTCGATGGCCTGGGCCATGGAGACATAGGCGTAGGCCGCAGCGTCGCCCATGAAGCGGCGCAGCTTGCGGTCCACCAGTTCGTCCAGGTCGATGTCGACCACGCCGGCGACGTGGCTGCGGAAGCCGCGCTCGGCGTACTCTTCCTTGAAACGAATGCCGGACTGGCCGTTCTTGAGTGCCTCGAGTACCTGTTGCCGGTCATTGCCCAGGCACGACACGATGCCCAGACCGGTGACTACCACTCGTCGCATGGGAGCCTCCTGATCAGAAATTCGCGGTGGAGGTGAACAGGCCGACACGCAGGTCGTTGGCCTGATAGATATCGCGGCCATCGACGGAAACGGTGCCGTCCGCCATGCCCAGAATCAGGCGGCGGGTGATGACGCGCTTGATATTGATGCGGTAGGTGACCTTCTGGGCGTCAGGCATGATCTGCCCGCTGAACTTGACCTCACCGCAGCCCAGTGCCCGGCCGCGTCCGGGGTGTCCGAGCCAACCGAGGTAGAAGCCCACCAGCTGCCACATGGCATCGAGGCCGAGGCAGCCGGGCATGACAGGGTCGCCCGGAAAGTGGCAATCGAAGAACCACAGGTCAGGGCGGATATCGAGCTCGGCGATCAGTTCGCCCTTTCCGTACTCGCCACCCTCTTCGTAAATGCGCGTGATGCGGTCGAGCATCAGCATGTTGGGGGCCGGCAGCTGGGCATTGCCCGGGCCGAACAGCTCACCGCGGCTGCAAGCCAGCAGTTCATCGCGATCAAAAGAGTGTTGCTTGGTCACTGGAGCGTTCCGAGAGTCGAAGTGATGTACGCCGCGCACGGCAATCTGCCGCCATGCGGCCTGCCTAGTCTACTGTTCGTGGGGGCTGAATGCACCCCGTGGGCCTTCGATCATGGTCGTGGTAGACAGAAAGTCGGTTCTGACACTACAGATTTCCGGGAAAGCGCCGATAACGACAGCACACTTTTTTCGCGTTCTCCATCGCGGGAGTCCAATTCGACCATGTGGCCTCGGTTATCTTTCAATCGCCCGCTGATCTGGCTCGGGCTCTCGGCGATGTCTGCCGTTCTATGGCTGCCGAGCGTCTCGCTCAGGCTCGGTGCGCTGTTGCTGATGGCGGTGGCCATGTGGGACGGCTGGCGTCAGGTGAAGCTCGAGCAGCGACGCTCACGGTTGACCGAGCAGGTGATGCGGCAGTCGGGGGAGGCGGTGATGATCACCGACGATCAGCACCGCATCCAGGCGGTCAACCCGGCCTTTACCGAGCTCTCGGGGTTCGAGCTGTCCGAGGTGGCCGGCCTCAGTGCCAGCAACCTGGCGGCGGCCCGCCATGACAGCGCCTTCTTCGAACGATTCTGGCAGGCGCTGATCAGCGCCGGTCGCTGGGAAGGCGAGCTGTGGCAGCGGCGCAAGGATGGCAGCGAGTACCCCATGTGGCTGGAGGTCCAGGTGATCACCGACCCCCATGGCCGAGCCGAGCACCATATCGCCACCTTCACCGACATCTCGCTGCGCAAGGCGCGGGAGCAGGACCTCCGACGGATCGGTCGGGAGGACCCGCTCACCGGTCTGCCCAACCGCTTTCGTCTGCATGAACTGCTGGCCTCCCGTCTGCGTCACCTGCGTGCCGGCGAGTGCCTGGATCTGGCGCTGATCGACATCGATGGTTTTAAGGAAATCAACGACGGCCTCGGCGTCAGCGCGGGTGATCGGTTGCTGGCGCGTTTCGGCAAGCGTCTGGCCGGGCATGTGGCCGGCGGTGTGGTCGGGCGTCTGGGCGGGGACGAATTCATGGTCCTGCGTACCACCACCTACGACGACCACGAGCGCTGGGTCGAGGGCTTGAAGAGCCATCTGGGGGAACCGTTCGAGATCGACGGCAGCACCTTGAGGCTTGGCATCACCATCGGCAGTTGCCGTGCGCCGGAGGACGGCAACGATGATGGCGCCCTGTTTCAGCGGATGGAGGCGGCGCTGGCGTCTGCTCGCCGCCATGGCGGCAATTGCTGCCAGCGCTTTCGGCCGGCCCTGGACGTCGGCGACAGTCCCAATCTGGCGCTGCTCAATGACCTGCGGGAAGCCCTGGCCCAAGGCGGCCAGCTGGAGCTTCACTATCAGCCGCAGCATCGCCTTGCCGATGAAGCGATGATCGGCATGGAGGCCTTGCTGCGCTGGCGCCATCCCCGCGACGGGATGATCTCCCCGGCGGAGTTCATCCCCCTGGCGGAGCGTCATGGACTGATGGCGCCGCTGGGTGACTGGGTGATTCACCAGGCATTGACCCAGCTTGCCCACTGGCGCTCGCGAGGGCTGTCACCGCTGCCGGTGTGGATCAACATCTCGGCGATGCAGCTGTTTCAGGGCGACCTGGAGAAGACCCTGGCCACCGGCCGCGCGCGCCATGACGTGGCGTCCCAGTGGCTGGGGCTCGAGCTGACCGAGTCGGTGCTGCTGGACGATCGCGGCGGCGATATCGTGCCGCGCCTGGAGCGATTGCGTGAGCTGGGCCACCGCATCGCGCTTGACGACTTCGGCACCGGCTATTCGTCGCTGGGTTACCTCAAGGAGTTACCGCTGGACAAGCTCAAGCTGGATCGCGCCTTCATCAAGGCGCTGCCGGGAGACAGAGCCGATGCAGCCATCGTCAACGCGGTCACGGCGATGGCGCGAGGGTTGTCACTGGAGATACTGGCCGAGGGCGTCGAAACCGCGGAACAGCGCGACTATCTGCGCCAGGCCGGTTGTGATGAGGTGCAGGGTTACTTCTACGCCCGGCCGATGCCGGCCCACGAGCTTGAAGCCCTGTGGCGGGAAAGCAGCGTGACGGGCCGAGACGCGAGCGCCCGCCAGGCGGTGGCCTGATGGGGCCTCCAGCCCTTCGTTCTTCGTCCATAGTGCTTAGCCCCCAGGCTTCAGCCTGGGCGTCGACGCAGGCCCAAGCCGATGGCAAGGCACAGCGAGGTCCAGATCAGCGCCTGGGCCGGCAGCAGCCAGTCGGCCAGCTCGACGCCCGCCAGTGCCGCGCCGCCCAGGTAGGACGAGGGGCCGCCGATCAGGCCGCCGAGGGCGGCGAGCCAGGGGCGCGCCCATAGCCACTCCAGCGAGTGATGAATCAGGGTGGCGAACAGCGGCCACAGCCACAGAAGCCACAACGCCAGCGGACCCAGGCTCGGGCTCTGCGGGTCGAAGCGATAGCCACCCAGGGTAGCCAGCGAGCCATCGATCACCACCCCGAGCAGCAGAAACCCCAGCAACCAGCGCCACTCGCCTGGCCTGGCCAACCAGCGCAGATGAGCCACGACCACCGCCAGGGCAATGGCGCCGCCGGCCCAGGCGCCCAACAGCACGCAGCCGAACCAGCCCAGCTGGAAGCCCGCCACATTGAGCAGCGTGGCCTGCCAGCGGGGGGCATCGGTCCGCTGATCACGGCTTGCCGAGCCGAGTTTGCGGCCGCGCATCGGGCTTGGCCAGCAGCAGGTGGCAGGTGCTGATGGTGCGCTCCGCGAAACCCGCCTCGCAGTAGCACAGATAGTAGCGCCACATCCGCACGAAGCGCTCGTCGTAGCCCAGCTTGCCGACCTGATCGAGGCTCGCCTCGAAACGCTGACGCCACTCACGCAGGGTGCGGGCGTAGTGCGGGCCGATATCGTCCAGGTCGACCAGGTTCATCGAGGTGTGTTGCGTCAGGTTCTGCAGCAGCACCGTGGGTGATGGCAGAAAACCACCGGGGAAGATGTAGCGCTTGATGAAGTCCATCTCCCTGCGCGCGGCTTCATAGCGCTGATCACGTACGGTGATGGCCTGCAGCAGCGCCAGCCCCTGGGGTGCCAGCAATTGGTCCAGGGTCTTGAGGTAGCGCGGCAGGTAGTCGGCGCCGACCGCCTCCACCATCTCCACCGAAATCAACCGGTCATAGCGCCCGCCGAGTTCGCGGTAGTCCTTGTTGAGCAGGGTGACCTGGTCCTCGAGCCCCTCCTCGGCCAGGCGGCGAGCGGTATGCTCGTATTGCTCGCGGGAGATGGTGGTGGTGGTCACCCGGCAGCCGCGGGTACGGGCGGCATGGATCGCCAGTCCGCCCCAGCCGGTGCCGATCTCCAGCAGATGGTGGTGAGGCCTGACGTCCAGCTTGTCGAGCATGACATCGAGCTTGTGGGTCGAGGCCTGCTCGAGGGTGGCCTCCGGGGAGGGGAAGATGGCACTGGAGTACATCCAGTGTTCACGGTCCAGAAAGGTCGCGAACAGGTCATTGCCGATGTCGTAGTGGGCCGCAATATGGCGCCGGGAGCCCTTGCGGGTATTGCGCTGAAGGCGCAGCAGCGTGGATAGCAGGGCGCGTCCCAGGCCCGCCAGGCCGCCTTCGACATCGTCATTGACCCGGTCGATATTGCGCGCAAACAGACGCACCAGTACGACCAGATCGTCCACGTCCCAGTCACCGTCCATGTAGGCTTCTGCCGCCCCCAGGGTGCCGCCCAGGGCCATACGCTTCCACACCCGACTGCGGCGTACCACCAGGGTTACGCTCAGTTCCCCCTGCTCCCCAAGCTGATGGCGCTCATGGCCATCGATCAGGGTGATGCTGCCGTGGCGCAGTTGGCCCAATTGCGCCAGCACCCGAGGCTTGAGCCAGTGGCTGAACCTGTCGCCGCGTCGGCTGATGGTGACGCCTTGTTCGCTCCTGAGTGTGGTCAAGACGGAGTCTCCTCGGATCGGGATGAAAGGCCTTCGGCCGGCGGTGGGTGATCGTGCAGCGGTACGCCCTTGAGCCACAGCTTGAGCGCCTCCCAGTGGATGGCCGCCAGGGTCTTGGTGGCCATCCAGGGTTGCCTCGCAAGGCAGGCGATCAGCGCCGGGCGGGTAGCCGGCCGGCCCTCCAGGGTCAGGGTGGCATCGAAGTGGCGCTGGTCGTCCCGCCAGGTCTCCATGTGCATGGCGAGCTCACGGTCCGGGCTGTTGAAGCGCCAGTGGTAGGTCATGCCCATGGGCAGAAAGGGCGACACGTGAAGATCCTTGTCGAACTGTGCACGGTGGCTGTGGCGCACGGGGTCCACCGCGGTGGCGTAACGGGTGCGCTCGCGCCAGGGGGTATTGGTGACTTCACCGAGTACCGCGCCAAGGCGCTCGCGCCCCTCGGCGTCGGGTTCGTGGTAGAGGTAGTAGAGCGAGATGGGATTGAACGACACCCAGGGCGAGCCAAGCTGGGTCAGCAGGCAGACCCGGCCCTGGGGCGCCTGGCCCAGGCGCTCGCGGACCTCGGCCCGGGCGGCGTCGGCCAGGGCTATCTCGCTGCCCCGTGCCGGCAGGTAATCCTCGCGCCTGAAGCGGGCCAGCGCCGGCCTGCGGGCACTGAAGCCGGGCACCCGGTCGAACAGTTCGGGCAGCTCCTCCAGGTCGAGCCAGGCCATCCATACGCGATAGGCAAACTCGTGGGGTCGCGGCAGAAAGCGCCGATGACGCAGGGAGCCGCGGTAGATCCGCGAACGCGGCTTGGCGATCATGGTGCCACCGCCTCCAGCCGCTCATGGTCGCTTTCCTCGCAGCCCAGCGCCTTTGCCACCCGCAGCGCGCTCCACACGCCATCCTCGTGAAAGCCGTTGCGCCAGTAGGCGCCACAGAAGTGAGTACGCAACGCCGTCGAGGAGACCTCGGCATGGCGTGCCTGGGCCAGGCTACCCTGGGCCGTGAACTGGGGGTGGGCGTAGCGAAAGCGCCCGAGGACCTTCGCTGGGTCGATGCTGTCGGCGTCGTTGAGGGTCACGCAAAAGGTGTGAGGCGCGCTCAGGCGCTGGAGGATATTCATGTCGTAGGTGACCGATACCCGGTCAGCGTCGCCGCGGCCGTCGAGGCGATAGTTCCAGCTGGCCCAGGCGCGCCGACGGCGCGGCAGCAGGCGGGTATCGGTGTGCAGTACCACCTCGTTGTCGGCATAGGGCAACGCCGACAGCACCTCGCGTTCGGCGTGGCTGGGGTCATCGAGCAGCCCGAGCGCCTGATCGGCGTGGCAGGCCAGCACCACCTGGTCGAAGCGTTCCTCGCCGGCATCGGTGCGCAGCACCACGCCGTCGTGCTCCCGACGGATACCGCGCACCGGCGTCGCCAGGCGAATGGCGTCGGCGTAGGGCGCCACCAGGGCATCGATATAGCCGCGCGATCCCCCTTCCACGGTGTACCACTGGGGCCTGTCATTGACCGACAGCAGCCCATGGTGGTGGAAGAAGCGCAGGAAAAACCGCGTGGGAAAGGCGCGGATATCGGCCAGGCTGGCCGACCAGATGGCGCCACCCATAGGCAGCAGGTAGTGACGCTGAAAGTCGTCGCTGAAGCCATGGCCATCGAGGTAGTCGCCAAGGGGCATCAGCAGGGCATCGCTGGACGTCTCCTGGCCCGGTCGTGCCAGATCGGCGATGGCCAGTCGGTTGAAGCGCAGGATCTCGCCCAGCAGGCGGTAGAACGCAGGACGCAGCAGGTTGCGACGCTGGGCAAACAGCGAGGTCAGGGTGTGGCCGTTGTACTCGAAGTCGCAGTCGGTGCGATGCACCGAGAAGCTCATCTCGGTGGCCTGAGCGTTCACCCCGAGGTGCCCCAGCAGGCGCTGGAAGTGCGGATAGGTACGGTCGTTGAAGACGATGAAACCGGTGTCGATGGCGTAGTCCCTTCCGTCCAGGCTGACATCCACGGTAGCGGTGTGTCCCCCCAGCCGGTCGGCGGCCTCGAACAGCGTCACCCGGTGACGCGCGCTCAAGTAGCGGGCGGCGGCCAGGCCGCTGATACCCCCACCGATCACCGCGATACGCTGGGCCTCGAACGGCGGTTGAAGGCGAGTCATTGGTGGCGTTCCTTGTGGGGGGGAGAAGCGTCATCGTGTTGGCGCCTGACCAGGCGCTTGCCCAGGGCGATCCTCAGACGCAGTGGCAGGATGCCCATGAACTTGACCAGATAGGTGAAGCGCCGCGGGAAGTGGATGTCCCGACGGCGTGCCGACAGGCCTTCGAAGATCGCCTTGGCCGCCTGTTCCGGCGTGACCGCCATGGGCATGGGGAAGTCGTTGCGTTCGGTCAGCGGCGTCTTGACGAAGCCGGGGTGGATGACGCTGACGTCGATGCCTTGATGGGCCAGGTCGAGTCGCAGCGACTCGAGAAAGTAGCTCAGCGCCGCCTTGGACGCGCCGTAGGCTTCGGCACGCGGCAGCGCCAGATAGGCCGAGGCACTGGACGTCGCCACGATCTGCGGCCGGGCGCCCTGGCGCCGGGCCTTGTGCAACAGCGGTAGAGCCACCTCGATACCATGGATGGTACCGAAGAAGTTGGGTTCGAAGTTGTCGCGGACCAGTGAGGTGTCGACGCGGCCGCCGTCGAGGTAGACGCAGGTCCCGGCGTTGAAGATCACCATGTCGAGGCCGTCGAAGGCCTCGTCGATGCGTGCGGCGGCGTCCTGCATCGACGCGCGGTCGGTGATGTCGGCGGGGACCGGCATGGCATTGTCATAGTCTTTCGCCAGTCGCTCGAGGCCAGCCTTGCTGCGCGAGGTCAGGGCGACGCGATGGCCATCGTCGAGCAGGCGTCGTACCAGAGCCTCGCCGATACCCGAGGTAGCGCCGGTCAGCCAGATGCGCTGAGGGTTGGGGTCGCGTGCCATCTACTGTCGCTCCTTTTGCGGTGCGGCCTTGCTGTCTGAGCTTGCTGTGCGCTCGATTCAAGCTCGCTGCGATTCGCCGTTGTCGACATTCACGCTTGTCGAGATTCATTCTTGTTGTACAAGGCCGGACCAGAATTCTGGGCCTGCTGTCAGCTACGTACCGATACCGTCCAGGGTTTCAGTCGGCGGCGCGGATATTGACCCACGGCGTGGGCTTTTGCCGACGGTGCGAGCCTTAACCGGCGGCGTGCCGCTTGATGCTGCGTATCACCGCGCCGAGCAACGGCAGCCGTTCGTAGAGCAGCGCACCGGCGTCGAAGTGGTCCTGATGGTGGACCACCTTGCCGCCGTCCGATGAGGCGAAGCGCAGTACTGAGCAGCCCTCCACCTCGATCTGGCGGCCTCTGCAAAGGCGCCGGTGGCGCAGCGCCATGGTCCAGTTCACGTAGCCCCGATCGCCGTCCCGCAGCCCATGGTGGAAGCGGAAGCGGCAGTCGATCACGTTGGCGTACAAGGCGTCGAAGTCGCGCTTCAGTGCCTCGATGCCTTCCACCCGATGCAAAGGGTCGATAAAGACGATGTCACTAGAATATATACTGTATAGCTTTTCTGTACAGGTATTGTCTAGTTTATTAAAGGTCTCGCAGAAGGTCGCCAGCACAGGGTCCTGGATCATGGGGGCTCCTTGTCGGTGTCGCTGTCGGTGTTGTTGTCAGCCGCAGGGGGGCGGGCGGGGGCGGCTCGGGCCGGGGCGGATCAGCAAAGGGGCGTCAGGATGACACTGGCTTGTGCCGAGCTATCTCATGCCGGGCCAAGCCAGTCAGTAGTATGCCGAGTCCCTATCTCGCGTCCTTATCCCGCGTCCTTCGACAGGCTCTTGAAGGCGTCGAGTGCACGTTCGCGGGCGGCGCGGTGGTCGACGATGGGGGCGGGGTAGTCGAGGTCGGTCAGGAGATCCCGGGTCGGGGCATGTCGCTTTTTCGGTGGCAGTGACGCAAGCTCCGGCACCCAGCGCGCGATGAACTCACCCTCGGGATCGAAGCGTTCGGATTGGGTGGTGGGGTTGAAGATACGGAAGTAGGGCGCGGCGTCGGTACCGGTGGACGCCGCCCACTGCCAGCCGCCGTTGTTGGCGGCGAATTCACCGTCGACCAGGTGCTCGAGGAAGAAGCGCTCTCCACGTCGCCAGTCGATCAACAGGTGCTTGGACAGGAACATGGCGGCCACCATGCGCAGGCGATTGTGCATCCACCCGGTGGCGACCAGCTGGCGCATGGCGGCGTCGACCAGCGGATAGCCGGTGCGTCCTTCGCTCCAGGCGGCAAAATCCTCGGGGGCGTCGCGCCAGTCAAGGGCCTCGGTGTGGCGTTGAAAGGCTCGATGGCGGCAAACCCTGGGGAAGCCAGTGGCCACGTGCTGATAGAACTCTCGCCACACCAGTTCGCTGACCCAGGCAGTCAGGCCGGCGTCGCCGTCGCTCAAGCTACCGTCGTTGATGGCCATCACCGCCTGCATGCACTGACGCCAGGAGATCATGCCCAGCGCCAGATAGGGCGACAGCTCGCTGGTGCCGCGCTTGGCCGGGAAGTCCCGCCGCTCCTTGTAGCGCTTCGCCGGGCTATCGGGGAAGCCCCGCAGAAAGCGCGATAGGCGGTCACTGGCGGCCTCCTCGCCGGCTGGCCAGTGGTGGCCATCCACGGCCTTGTGGGGATAGTCGGGGCGCTGGCTGGCGCTGGGGGACAGCTCCAGTGGCGCCTGGCGCTCCGGTGCGTCCAGCACCTCGAGTCGCTCGGCGCTGATGGCCTTGTGCCAGGCCTTGGCGAAGGGGGTGAAGACGCCGTAGTAGTCGCCCTTACCGGTCAGCAGCTCGCCCGGGCTGAAGGCCACGGCGTCACGCAGGGCGCGCGCCTCAAGGCCGTGCTGCTCGGCCTGCGCCAGTACCGCCTGGTCGCGCTTGACCTCATCGAGAGGGTACTCGCGATTGAAGTAGAGGGCGTCGGCACCGAGCTCCTCGGCAAGTTCCATCAGCGCCTGGGGAGCGTCGTCGAAGCGCGGTACCTGTCGCTGGATCAAGGGGATATTGCGCTCGGCCAGGGCTTCGCCCAGGGCCTCCACACCACGACACAGAAAGTCGAGCTTGTTGTCGCCGTGGCCATGTTCGCGCCACTGCTGCTCGGCGTGCAGAAAGACACCGATGACCGGGCCGCGTCGGGCGGCGTGGTACAGCGCAGTATTGTCGTGAATACGCAGATCGCTGCGAAACCAGACCAGAGTGACAGGCATGGGGAGCTCCCGCGAATCGTGTCGTGGCTAGAGAAGGCCAGTGCGGCCCGGAAGAATCGTCAGTCGATCGCTCCTCGCTGGCATCCTGTATCGCGCCGCGGCGGGATGATCAGGCTGTGTTGTCCTGGCTCAGTGCTGGCGAATCAGCGGCCTCAGCCGGTCCAGCGCCATGGGGATGTCGTCACCAAGCACCTCGATCTCGCTGTCGGTCAGTTCGGCGGCGCGGATGCGTGCCACCGGGCCGCACAGCGCCAGCGGAGTGTCGAGCTGTTCAGCCAGACGAGGCAGCAGTCGACGGACCACGTCGGAGCGTTCGGCCTTGCCGCTGCACAGCACCACCGCACCGGGGCGCAGGCGTTCCAGCGCCAGCGGCAGATCGGTGAACGGCAGCGGCGCATCCATCAGGGCGATGCGGTAGCCGCGTTCACTGGCGGCGAGCGCCAGCATCAGGGTCCACAGCGAACC
>DJIP01000388.1:1122-13398 GCA_002433675.1 Halomonas halophila | reverse complement strand
TGGCGCTTGACCGGCATCAGCCCGGAAAAGCGCTCGGAGACCAGGGTCACCTTGAAGTGGGTTTCCGAGTTCGGCGGCACGCTGTGCATGTGGCTCTCGTTCTCGACCACCAGTTCGGTGGGCTCCAGGGCCTTCAGCTTGTGTTCGATGGTCGCCTGAATACTCATGATGGGTACTCGCGTCTGTGACGGTTAAATTTGTACATACTGTGCCATTGTACGCCCTCGCCCAGCCGCTGACTAAGCCCGATCCGCGACCCGGTTCGGGGAGTCCTCGCCCACTCGTTCGGAGTAGCCGGCGCGCGCGGCCTTCTTCTGCTCCCGTGCCGCACGATACGCACGATGGGCCCGGGGGATGCGCACCAGGCTGATCACCAGCGCCAGCAGGGTGGTGGCAGCGCCAACCCACAGCGCCTGCTGAACACCGGCGCCGGCCGCCAGGCACAGCCCGACCAGGGCCACCCCCAGCGACTGCCCCACCGTGCGGGTGGTACTCATCACCCCCGAGGCGTTGGCACTACGGGCCTTGGGCACGCTGGTCATCAACTCACGGTTGTTGGGCGGCTGGAACAGGCCAAAGCCTGCGCCACACAGGGCGGTGCGCCACAGGCTGTCGATCGCGCTGGCGTCCTGCGGCAGCGCCGCCAGGCTGACCAGCCCCAGCAACAGCATGGCCAGGCCAACGCTCGCCACCACGCTCGGGTTGAAGCGATCGGCCAGACGACCGGATAGCGGCCCGACCACCATGATGGTCAGCGGCCAGGGGGTAAACAACCAGGCGGTATGCAGCGCCGAGTAGCCCATCTGCTGCTGGTAGAGAAACGACAGCGCAACGAAGGTCAGCCCTTGCCCGATGAAGGCGGTGCCCTGGGCGGAGACCGCCAGGCTGAAACGGGGTTCACGAAACAGCCCCAGCGGCAGCAGCGGATGGGGAGCCCGCCCCTGGCGACGGATAAAGGCCACCGCCGACACCACCGTCACCGCCAGCCAGGCCAATATCTCGGCCAGCGGCGCGCGATGACCGACGGCGTCCATGCACATGAACAGTCCCGCCAGCATGGCCATGGAGGCCAGGGCGCCAATGCCGTCGAAGTTGCCCTCGCGGCGCTCCTCCCTGGGCAGGGCGCGCCAGGCCATGACCGCGGCGGCGGCGCCCAGCGGTACGTTCAGGGCGAACAGCCATGGCCAGTTGGCCACCGACAGCACCAGACCACCGATGGACGGGCCGGCGGCGTAGCCCCCTGCCACCACCAGCGACGACAGGCCCAGGGCGCTGCCCAGCAGGCGCGAGGGAAAGATCGAGCGATACAGGCTCGGCCCGATCGACAGGGTGGCGGCGGCGCCGACCCCCTGCAGGGCACGAAACACCAGCAGGGTCTCGAAGTTGGGCGACAGCGCGCTACCCAGCGCCGCCATCACGAACAGGGTGAGTCCGGCCACGTAGACCTTGCGCCGACTGAGCAGCTCGCTGGCGGCGGCAAACACCAGCAGCATGGCCGCGCAGACCACCTGAAACAGGTTGGTGATCCACACCGCGCGAGCGTCGGACACGCCCAGATCCCGCGCCATGGAGGGCAGCGCGATATTGATCATGGTGGTGTCCACCACCGCCATCAGGGTCCCCAGCACCAGGGCGACGACCGCCAGCCGTCGCTCCGGCCCGGGCAGGCCATCGTCGCCGTCACGGGTGGAGAACAGTCGACTCATCGGGACAATTCCTGGTGTTGTCTAGGCGGGTGTTGTCTTGCATCGGGGTGGTCAGGCACAGGAGGTCATGCCGGCACGCAACGAGACCGGCCGTGGCCGGTCTCGTCGACACCTGCGGGACACATCAGGCAGGTACTGATCAGCGGCGACAGGCCGCGCTGCTCAGTCCTGCTCGAGGTCGGCCAGCAGTTCGTCGTCCACCTCAGAGATCTCAAGCGCAGCCTCGCCATCCAGATCGATCGCCAGATAGCTGTGCTCGACCTGCAAGAAGCGCTGGAACAGCTCCCAGTTCAGGGCCTCGGGCCACTGCCGTTCGTCCTCTTCCCAGGCGCGCAGTTCGTTCTCGAGCACCTCGAGATAGCGCTCGCGAACGAAGGCTTCCAGCGCCTCAGGGGTGTCCATCTCGGGGATCAGGTAGACCGTGCTTTCCCGGTCGACGTCGGCGAGCGTGAGGTCGTCATCGCCCATGGTCGGTTCCAGGGCATTGATCCAGTCAACAAAGTGCTGGGTGGGTCTGACGCTCAGGGCGGAGCGGTTGAGCAGTTTCATCGCGGTCTCCTCGACGTCGAATCGCAGCCATTATGGGTGCTAAGGGCCTCGCTTGCCAGCAAAAGCCCGGCCCCGCCGACAATCCATCGGCCCGGTCCCGCCGACAATCCATCGGCCCGACCACTGGAGACATTGTCCCCAGTGGCCAGACCGAACGGCTCAGGCCTCGCCGGCTTCCGGGCGCATCGCCGGGAACAGCAGCACGTCGCGGATCGAGGGGCTGTCGGTGAACAGCATCACCAGACGGTCGATGCCGATGCCTTCACCGGCGGTGGGCGGCAGGCCTACCTCGAGCGCGCGCACGTAGTCGGCGTCGTAGTACATCGCCTCCAGGTCACCGGCGTCCTTCTCGGCCGCCTGAGCGCGGAAGCGCTCGGCCTGGTCCTCGGCGTCGTTGAGCTCGGAGAAGCCGTTGGCGATCTCGCGGCCGCCGACGAAGAACTCGAAGCGGTCGGTGACGAAGGGATTGGCGTCGTTGCGCCGCGCCAACGGGCTGACCTCGGCCGGATACTCGGTGATAAAGGTCGGCTGGTCCAGCTGCGACTCGGCCACCTCCTCGAAGATCTCGGTCTGGACCTTGCCGAGTCCCCAACCGTCCTTGACCTTGATGCCGAGGCGCTCGGCCAGGGCGCGGGCGGCCTCCAGCTCGTCGATATCCGCGGCCTGGATGCCTTCGCCGTGGGCCAGGATCGCCTCGCGCAGGGTCATCCGCACGAACGGCTGGCCCAGGTCGTAGGTCGCTCCCTGGTAGTTCAGGGTGGTGGTGCCGAGCACCTTCTGGGCGATCTCGCGCAGCATCGCCTCGGTCAGGTCCATCAGCGCCTGGTAGTCGACGTAGGCCCAGTAGAACTCGACCATGGTGAACTCGGGGTTGTGGCGGGTGGACAGCCCTTCGTTGCGGAAGTTGCGGTTGATCTCGAAGACCCGCTCGAAGCCCCCTACCACCAGACGCTTCAGGTAAAGCTCTGGCGCGATACGCAGGTACATGTCGATGTCCAGCGCATTGTGGTGGGTGATAAAGGGACGCGCCGTGGCGCCGCCGGGGATCGGCTGCAGCATCGGCGTTTCCACCTCCATGAAGCCGCGATCCTCGAAGAACCGGCGCATGGCGCTGATGATGCCAGCACGGGTCTCGAACACCCGACGCGAGTCCGGGTTCATGATCAGGTCGACGTAGCGCTGGCGGTAACGCGCTTCCATGTCGGTGAGGCCGTGGAACTTGTCGGGCAGCGGGCGCAGGCTCTTGGTCAGGAGCTTGGCCTCGCGCATCATCACGTACAGGTCGCCCTTGCCGGACTTGTGCACCGGGCCCTGGCCGGCCACGATGTCGCCGATGTCCCAGCCCTTGATGTCCTCGAGCAGGGCAGGATCAAGCCCCTTCTTGTCGACGTAGAGCTGGATCTGGCCGCTAACGTCCTGGATCACGATAAAGGGACCGCGCTTGCGCATGATGCGCCCGGCGACCGCGGCCTCGCGGCCCAGCGACTCCAGCGCTTCCTTGTCATGCTCGCCGAGTTCCGCCTCGAGTTCGGCGGCCAGGCTGTCGCGGCGAAAGTCGTTGGGGAAGGCGCTGCCGCCCTCGGCCTCGGCGCGCTCGCGACGAGCCGCCAGCTTGGCGCGGCGCTCCGCGATCAGGCGGTTCTCTTCGGCAACGGCGTCATTGGTGGAAGGCGTATCCTGGTTGGCCATGGCTACTCGTCTCTGTCACGGCAGGGAAGCCGCCACGGCGGTTCCCCGAACGGCCCCGGCACGGGACCCATGAATGGTGGTGGCGAAACGCCCCGAGGCCACTTGGCTCCCGGGGCGAGGTCGCGACGCGGTGGGCTTGGCGACGGTCGCTTAAAGCCCCTGCTTGAGGCTCGCGACGATGTACTGGTCAAGATCGCCGTCGAGCACCTTGTCGCAGTTGCTCGACTGCACGCCGGTGCGCAGGTCCTTGATGCGCTGGTCGTCCAGTACATAGGAACGGATCTGGCTGCCCCAGCCGATGTCGGCCTTGGAGTCCTCGGCCTCCTGCTTGGCGGCGTTGCGCTTCTGCATCTCCAACTCCCACAGCTTCGCCTTCAACTGCTTCATGGCGAAGTCGCGGTTGGCGTGCTGGCTACGCTGGCTCTGGCACGACACCACCACGCCGGACGGCTCGTGGGTGATCCGCACCGCCGAGTCGGTGGTGTTGACGTGCTGACCACCGGCGCCGCTGGAGCGGTAGGTGTCGACGCGCAGATCCGCCGGATTGATCTCGACCTCGAAGCTGTCGTCGATCTCCGGCGACAGGAACACCGAGGCAAAGGAGGTGTGGCGGCGCCCGCCGGAGTCGAACGGACTCTTGCGCACCAGACGATGCACCCCGGTCTCGGTGCGCAGCCAGCCGAAGGCGTACTCGCCCTGGACGTGCACCGTGGCCGACTTGATCCCGGCCACTTCACCGGCCGACAGCTCGATGATCTCGGCCTTGAAGCCGTGGGACTCGGCCCAGCGCAGATACATGCGCAGCAGCATGTTGGCCCAGTCCTGGGCCTCGGTACCGCCGGAGCCCGCCTGGATGTCGAGATAGGCGCTGTTCTCGTCCATCTCGCCGGAGAACATCCGCCGGAACTCAAGCTTCTCGAGGTTGGCCTGCATCGAGGCCAGTTCCTTCTCGACCTCGGCCACGGTGGCCTCGTCGTCTTCCATCTCGGCCAGCTCCAGCAGGTCGCGGCTGTCGCCGAGCCCCTGGTCCAGCTCGTCGATGGTGGCGACCACCAGCTCCAGCGAGGCACGTTCCTTGCCGAGCTTCTGGGCGTAGTCCGGGTCGTTCCAGACCGCCGGGTCCTCGAGCTCGCGGGTGACTTCCTCTAGCCGATCTTTCTTTTCGGCATAGTCAAAGATACCCCCTCAGGACGTCTGTCCGCTCAGACAGGTCCTTGATGAGGTTGTGAATCGGGTTGGTTTCCAACATGAAGTTCGCCTTTTGTCGTCCCTCGCCGGGTACCGGCATGCCGGTTGCGATGCGCCGGTGGCGATGGGCCAGTTGCGATGATCGTCGGCCAGGCCGCGATAAAGGGGATGCATTGTAGCCAAAACGTCTAACCCCGTCATCCTGCTCCTGCCATCGAGCCCCCTTGCCACAAGGGCTCCCACGGGGCTATCGACGAAACGCAAGACGTCATGAGAATTTTCGTCTGGACAGCACCGGAGCCACGGCGCGATGGTCGATATCGACTAAGCGGGCTTAGCCGGTGTCGCACACCTTGTGCGGACTTCCCACGATGGCCGTGGTCGCAGCGAACCACGCTGCCAACGGCCCGGCCCGCGACAACAATGCCAACACGAACAAGGAACTGACATGATCGCGATCCGTGCTCGCTGGGCCCGCCGCCTGGCGCTGGCCTCCGGCCTGACCCTGTCCTCCCTGGCGGCCGCCATCAGTGCACCGGCCATGGCCGAGACCCTCGACCTTGGCGTCGCCGGCGAACTCGCCTCCTTCGACACCTCCCAGATCTCCGGCGGCGTGTGGGAGTCCCAGATCCTGATGGACGTCTACGAGGGCCTGGTGAAGAACTCCCCGGACGGCGAGATCCTGCCCGGCATGGCCACCGACTGGGAGGTCTCCGAGGACGGCAAGACCTACACCTTCAGCCTGCGCGAGGATGCCCGCTGGTCCGACGGCGAGCCTGTCACCGCCGAGGACTTCGTGTTCGGCTGGCGCCACCTGCTGGATCCGGCCAACGCCTCCAAGTACGCCTATATGCTCTATCCGGTGGTCAACGCCAGAGAGGTCAACACCGGCGAGCTACCCCTGGAGGAGCTTGGCGTGGAAAGCCGCGACGATGGCCGTACCTTCGTGGTCCAGCTGACTCAACCGACGCCCTACTTCCTGCAGCTTTTGACCCACTACACCGGCTACCCCCAGCCGCAGCACACCTTCGAGGCGTACGGCCGGGACTACGTGGATCTCGACAATATCGTTACCAACGGCGCCTTCACCCCCACCGAGTGGATCTCCCAGTCGCGCATCACCGTGGCCAAGAACCCCGAATACTACGAGGCCGACCAGGTGGCGCTGGACGGCGTGCGCTACCACACCATCGAGGATCGCAACGCCGGCGTCTCGCGCTTTCGCGCGGGCGAGCTGGACATCATGCGCGAGTACTCCTCGAGCATGTATCCGCTGTTGAAGGAAGAGATCCCCGAGGCCACCCACATGGCCACCTACCTCGGCAGCTACTACTACGTGTTCAACCACCGCGACGGTCATCCCACCGCCGACGCCAGGGTGCGCGAGGCGCTCAACATGGCGGTGCGCCGCGACGTCATCGCCCAGCAGATCATGGGCGGCACCTTCCAGAAGTCGCTGTCCTTCGTGCCTGACGGCATCGATCACTACCAGGTGCAGAACACCAGCTTCGAAGACGCCGACGGCAATGACATCACCGATGACATGAACGCCCGCATGGCCCGCGCCAAGCAATTGCTGGAAGAGGCCGGCTACAGCCAGGAGTCACCGCTCGAATTGCGCCTGCGCTACAACACCACCGACGAGCACAAGAAGATTGCGGTGGCGGTGTCGTCCATGTGGCGTCCGCTGGGGGTCGAGGTGGAGCTGGTCAATGCCGAGGCCACGGTGCACTACCAGACCATCGCCGAGGGAGACTTCGACGTGGCCCGTGCCGGCTGGATCGCCGACTACAACGACGCCGAGAACTTTCTGGCGCTGCTGCGCTCCGGCGTCGGCAACAACTACGGGGCCTACGCCAACGAGGAGTTCGACGCCCTCTACGACCAGGCCGCCGCCACCCTGGACCTGGATGAGCGCAAGGCCGTCATGGAAAGCGCCGAGGCCCTGGCCATGGACGACGACGCCCTGATCCCGATGCTCTACTACGTCTCGCGCAACCTGGTGAACCCGAAGATCAGCGGCTGGGAAGACAATATCGAGGACGACCACCCGTCTCGCTGGATCTCCTTCGACGAGTAGCAGCGCTGGGTTTGTAAACAGCAACGCTGGGTTTGTAAACAGCAGCGCTGGGTTGGTAAACAGCAGCGCTGAGGTTTGTAGATAGCAGCGCTGGGCTATCTTCAAGGACTCGCTTCAAGGACTCGCTGCAAGGACTCGCCTCCACCAGGAGGCGGGTCCCCTACCTACGCTCTGCCTACCCCACAAGGACTTCGCTATGGTTTCCATGGATGCCTTTCGTCCGCTGGCACTTGCCGGCCTGATGGCAACGACAAGCCTCGGACTCTGTCTGCCCGCTGCCGGCGCCCAGGCCGCCACCCTTCAGGTTGGCAACGGCGCCGAGCCCAGCACCCTGGATCCGCAGAAGGTCAGCGGCAACTGGGAGAGCCGGATCACCCGCCAACTGTTCGATCGTCTGGTCAACTATGGCCCCGACGGCGCCCTGGTGCCGGGCCTGGCCGAATCCTGGGAGCTGTCCGACGACGGCCGGGTCATCACCTTCCGGCTGCGCGAGGCGCAGTGGTCCGACGGCGAGCCGATCACCGCCGACGATGCCGTCTTCGCCCTGCAACGCCTGGTGACGCCGGCCACCGCCAACCACAACGCCAACCTCTACTACCCCATCGTCAACGCCCGGGCGATCAACACCGGGGAGGCCGAACCCGAGAGCCTCGGCGTCACCGCGCTGGATTCCCACACCCTGGAAATCCGGCTGTCCGAACCCACCGCCTATTTTCTTCAGGCCATGGCGATGACCGAGGCCGCTCCTCTTCCCCGCCACCTGCTCACCAGCGACGTCGAGGACTGGACCCGGCCAGGCACCCTGGTGGCCAGCGGCCCCTTCGTGCTGGCCGACTGGAAGCCCCAGGACAAGGTCGAGGTGGAGCGCAACCCCCGCTACTACGCCGCCGACGAGGTGGCGCTGGAGGGTGTCGACTTCCACGCCATCGAGGACACCTCGGCGCTGATGAACCGTTTTCGCTCAGGCGAGCTCGACATCGCCTACGGTGCGGTGCCTTCCGCGCGCTTCGAGTGGGCCCAGGAGAACCTGGGCGAGTCGCTGCGCGTCGGTCCGCTGATCGGCAGCTACTTCTATATGCTCAACCTGCGCGAAGGCACGCCGCTCAGCGATGAGCGGGTACGCGAGGCGCTGAACCTGGCGCTCGACCGCGAGGTGATCACCGAGCGCCTGCTGGGCATGGGCCAAACGCCGTCCTACTGGTTCGTGCCCCGCACCATCGCCTCGCCTACCTCGGCAAGCCTCGACTTCCATGACCAGGACATGGACAGCCGCCGGGCCAGGGCCCGGGAGCTGCTGGATCAGGCCGGCTATGGACCCGATCGACCGCTTGAACTCGAGCTGTCCTACAACACCCTGGAAGACCACAAGAAGATCGCCGTGGCCATCGCCGCCATGTGGCGCCCGCTGGGGGTGGAGATCGAGCTGGTCAATCGCGAAGCGGCGGTGCACTTCGCCGGCCTGCGCCAGGGCGACTTCGAGATCGCCCGCTACGGCTTCGTGGCCACGGTCAACGACCCCTACGACTTCCTCAACGCCTACGCGGCGGGAGGCTCGGCGGCGGCCAGCACCGGCTACGCGGACCCCGAGTACGACGCCCTGGTCGAGGCCAGCACCCATGAACTCGACGTGGACAGACGCGCCGCGCTGATGACCGAGGCCGAGCAGCGCCTGCTGGAAGCCGACGTGATGCTGCCGATCTACGACTACGTGGTCGTCAATCTGGTCTCGCCGGACGTCAAGGGCTGGCAGCCCACGACGCTCGACGTCCATCCGCTGCGCTACGTGTCCGTGGACGGCGACGCGCCCTGACGATCACCCGCTCCAACCCTATCGCGGGCGCGGCCAGGGATGGCCCGCCCTCCATGTCAACCGAGGAACGGCGCCATGCTGAGCTACACCTTGAAACGCCTGGCCCAGGCCATACCGACGATGCTGATCGTCATCACCATCGCCTTCTTTCTGATGCGCATCGCCCCGGGCGGGCCCTTCGACGGCGAGCGCGCCCTGCCACCGGAGATCGAGGCCAACCTGATGGCCGCCTATCACCTGGACGAACCGCTGTGGCAGCAGTACTTCCGCTACCTGGGCAACCTGGTCCAGGGCGACTTCGGGCCCTCGTTCAAGTACAAGGACTTCACCGTCACCGAACTGATCATGCAGGGCTTCCCGGTAAGCCTGCAGATAGGCGGCCTGGCGATTCTGCTGGCGCTGGCGATCGGCCTGCCGCTGGGCATCATCGCCGCGCTAAAGCGCAATACCGCCGTGGACTATACGGTGATGGGCACGGCACTGGCCGGCATCGCGGTGCCCAACTTCGTGGTCGCGCCGGTGCTGGCGCTGGTGTTCGGGGTGCTGCTCGGCTGGCTGCCGGCGGGGGGCTGGAACGACGGCGCCCTGCCCAACCTGATCCTGCCGGTGATCGCCCTGTCGATCCAGCAGATCGCCTATATCGCGCGGATGATGCGCGCCAGCATGATCGAGGTGATGGGCAGCCACTATATTCGCACCGCCCGGGCCAAGGGGCTGACCGAGGCCGAGGTGGTCTGGCGCCACGCCCTGCGTCCTGCCCTGCTGCCGGTAACCTCCTACCTGGGCCCGGCTATCGCCGGCATCATCACAGGCTCCGTGGTGATCGAGCAGATCTTCGGCATCCCCGGCATCGGCCGCTACTTCGTCCAGGGCGCGCTCAACCGCGACTACACCCTGGTGATGGGCACGGTGGTGTTCTACGGCGCCCTGATCGTGTTGATGAACCTGATCGTGGACCTGATCTACTCGGCCCTCGACCCCCAAATCCGCTATGACGACTGAGGCGACGCCATGAGTACCGATTCCCTCGCCCCGACCGCCGCCCCCGTCGGCGACAGCCTCGGCCGCGACGCCTGGCGCCGGCTGAGCCAGAACCGCGCGGCCATGGCCAGCCTGTGGCTGCTCGGCCTGATGACCCTGGCCTGCTTTATCGGTCCCTGGCTGACCCCCTGGGGGCTGGCCGACGTCGACTGGAACGCCTTCGACGTCGGCCCGACACTGGAAGGTGGCCACTGGCTCGGCACCGACGCCAACGGCCGCGACCTGCTGACCCGCACCCTCTACGGCGGCCAGGTGTCGCTGTCGGTGGCGCTGGTGGCGACCTTCGTCAGTCTGATCATCGGGGTGCTCTACGGCGCCGTGTCCGGCTATATCGGCGGGCGCGTCGACAACCTGATGATGCGCTTCGTCGACATCATGTACTCGCTGCCGTTCATGTTCCTGGTGATCCTGCTGATGGTGGTGTTCGGCCGCAATATCTTCCTGATCTACGCCGCCATCGGCGCGGTGGAGTGGCTCGACATGGCGCGTATCGTGCGCGGCCAGACCCTTGCACTCAAGCAGCGGGAGTTCGTCGAGGCGGCCCACGCCCTCGGCGTCAAGGACGGCAAGATCGTCACCCGCCACCTGATCCCCAACGCCATCGGCCCGGTGATCGTCTACGTCACCCTGACGGTGCCCAAGGTCATCCTGCTCGAGAGCTTCCTGTCGTTCCTCGGCCTCGGCGTGCAGGAGCCGCTGACCAGCTGGGGCGTGCTGATCTCCGAAGGCGCCGACATGATGCAGACCTCGCCCTGGATGCTGCTGGTGCCCTCGGTGTTCCTGGCACTGACGCTGTTCTGCCTGAACTTCCTCGGCGACGGCCTCAGAGACGCCCTGGACCCCAAGACCCGCTGATCGACGACGGAGACGCGACCATGACCGACACACAACCCAAGAACCCCCGTCGTCCCGCCCGCGAGGCGCTGCTCGAGATCGAGGGGCTCAGCGTCAGCTTCGAGCTGCCCCACGGCACCGTCCAGGCGGTCAAGGACGTCAGCTTCGCCATCAATCCCGGCGAGACCCTGGCGCTGGTGGGCGAATCCGGCTCCGGCAAGTCGGTGACCTCCACCGCCGCCATGCGCCTGCTGCCGGATCTGGCCCGGGCCGAGGGCGTCATCCGCTTCAAGGGCGAGGAACTGCTCGGCGCCACCGCCAAGCGCATGCGCCGGATTCGCGGTGGCAATATCGCCATGATCTTCCAGGAGCCGATGACCTCGCTCAATCCGCTGCACCGCATCGGCGACCAGATCAAGGAAGTGCTCGACCGCCACCAGAGCCTCAAGGGGCGCGCCGCCACCGCCAAGGCCATCGACCTGCTCGAGCAGGTCGGCATCCCCGAGCCGGCAAGGCGAGTATCGAGCTACCCCCACGAGCTGTCCGGCGGCCAGCGCCAGCGGGTGATGATCGCGATGGCCCTGGCCGGCGAGCCGGAGATGCTGATCGCCGACGAGCCGACCACCGCGCTGGACGTCACCGTCCAGGCCCAGATCCTTGAGCTGCTCAAGGACCTGCAACGCCGCTACGGCATGGCGATCCTGTTCATCACCCACGACCTGACCATCGTCAAGCACTTCGCCGACCGGGTCTGCGTGATGCGCCACGGCGAGCTGGTCGAGCAGGGCGAGACCCGGGAGGTCTTCGCCAACCCGCGCCACGAGTACACCCGCATGCTGATCGACGCCGAGCCACGCGGGCGCAAGGCGCCAGTGGCCGACAGCGAGCCCATGGTGCTCGAGGCCAAGGACATGCGCGTACGCTTCGCCCTCAAGAAGCGCCTGTTCGGTCCCAGCGAGTACTTCGAGGCGGTACGCGGCATCGACGTCAGCATCCGTCGCGGCCAGACGGTGGGCATCGTCGGCGAGTCGGGCTCCGGCAAGTCGACCCTGGGCCGCGCCCTGCTCAGGCTACTCAAGAGCCAGGGCGAGATCCGCTTCCACGACACCCGCCTCGACATGCTGGACAAGACCGCCATGCGCCCGATCCGCTCGAAGCTGCAGGTGGTGTTCCAGGATCCCTACGGCTCGCTGTCGCCGCGGCTGACCGTGGGCGACATCATCGGCGAAGGGCTCAAGGTCCACGCCCCGCACCTGTCCCGCGCCGAGCGCGAGGCCCAGGTGATGGCGGCGCTCAAGGAGGTGTCGCTAGATCCTTCGATGCGCAATCGCTACCCCCACGAGTTCTCCGGCGGCCAGCGCCAGCGGATCGCCATCGCC
>DJIP01000388.1:0-817 GCA_002433675.1 Halomonas halophila | reverse complement strand
GCGCCAGCGGATCGCCATCGCCCGGGCGCTGGTGCTCAAGCCGGAATTCCTGCTGCTCGATGAACCCACCTCGGCGCTGGATCGCTCGGTGCAGGTCACCGTCATCGACCTGCTGCGTGACCTGCAACAGAAACACGGCCTGACCTATCTGTTTATCAGCCACGACCTGGCGGTGGTGCGGGCGCTGGCCGACACCGTGCTGGTGATGAAGGACGGCGAAGTGGTGGAACAGGGCAGCGCCGAGGCGCTGTTCGCCGCGCCGAAGACCGAGTACACCCGCAAGCTGCTGGCCGCCGCCATGCTCGATCAGGTGGCATGACCAACGACAGCGCCCCCTCCTGGGAGGGGGCGCTGCGTAGGGTCTGACTCTGTTCAAGCGGGAGCCACTATCGGTCGCCTGGACCGAGGTGGCGGCCGGTCAGAAGCGATAGGTCAGCTGGGCGCCGAAGGCCTGGGCGGTGTTCTCGAAGTCCGCCTCGTAGGTGCCGCGATTTTCCTCTTCCTGGGAGATCTCGGCGTCGGACTCGTGGATATAGGAGTAGGCCACGTCCACGGTCAGATCCGGGGTCGGGGTCCAGCCGGCACCCAGCGAGAAGATGATGCGATCATCAGACGGCACCCGCACGCTGCGGTACTCGTCCTTGATCGGGGTCTCGTCGTAGGCGAGGCCAGTACGCAGCACCCACTGGGGGTTGAGCTGGTAGGCGGTACCGATGGAGTACTGCCAGCTGTCCTCGTAGTTCTGGGCCTCGACGATCTCGCGAACATCGTTCTCGACACGCAGCTCATCGAACTCGCTCCAGTTGGTCATGGCGGC
>DJIP01000273.1 GCA_002433675.1 Halomonas halophila | reverse complement strand
GCGCGGCCTCGATGCATCCAAAGGTCCCAAGAAGGTGCTGGTCATCGGCGCCTCCAGTGGCTATGGTCTGGCCGCACGCGTCACCGCGGCCTTCGGCTACGGTGCCGATACCCTGGGGGTGTTCTTCGAGAAGCCGGGCAGCGAGAAAAAGCCGGGCACCGCAGGCTGGTACAACTCTGCCGCCTTCGACAAGTTCGCCAAGCAGGAAGGGCTCTACAGCAAGTCCATCAACGGCGACGCCTTCTCCCACGAGGCGCGTGACAAGGCGATCGAACTGATCAAGGCCGACATGGGCCAGATCGATCTGGTGGTCTACTCGCTGGCTTCCCCAGTGCGTAAGCTGCCTGACTCCGGCGAGCTCAAGCGCTCTTGCCTGAAGCCCATCGGCGAGACCTATCGCGCTACCGCCATCGATACCAACAAGGACACCATCATCGAAGCCCAGGTGGAGCCGGCGACCGAGCAGGAGATCGCCGACACCATCGACGTCATGGGTGGACAGGATTGGGAGCTGTGGATCGAGGCGCTGTCCGAGGCCGGCGTGCTGGCACCCGGCGCCCGCAGTGTGGCGTTCAGCTACATCGGTACCGAGATCACCTGGCCGATCTACTGGCACGGTGCCCTTGGCAAGGCCAAGGAAGATCTGGACCGGGCGGCCTCCGCCATCGATGCCTCGCTCAAGCAGAGCGGCGGCGGCGCCAACGTGGCGGTGCTGAAGTCCGTGGTCACCCAGGCCAGCGCGGCGATTCCTGTCATGCCGCTATACATCGCCATGGTGTATCGCGTGATGAAGGAGCAGGGCCTGCACGAAGGCACCATCGATCAGCTCAATCGTCTGTTCGGCGAACGCCTCTACGGTGGCGAGGCGACCACCGATGACGTCGGGCGCCTGCGCCTGGACGACTGGGAGCTGCGTGATGACGTCCAGCAGGCCTGCAAGGACCTGTGGCCCCAGGTGACCAGCGACAACCTGTTCGACATCACCGACTACGCCGGCTACAAGCACGAATTCCTGAAGCTGTTTGGCTTCGAGCGTGATGACGTCGACTACGACGCCGACGTCGATCCTGTTGCCGAGTTCGACGTGGTGCAGCTGTAAACCAGAAGGCTGCCATATAGCGGTGAAAGAGGCCGCGACCGAGAGGTCGCGGCCTCTTTGCGAGGGTGACGCCCGCTTTTCGTCAGTGTCGACCTGGTGTAGCCCATGCGCAACGGACATGGACGCTGAATCTCACCAATCAGTGACGTAATATATGCCTCGCGCACACTCCTAGAGACACCCCATGCCGCACACCGTCAGCACAACACGTTCGCCGGATTTGCTTCGACAAGTCGGGGTCGTGGTAATGCCGGGGTTTTCGCTGCTGGCGCACGCCTGTGCCACCGAACCACTGCACGTGGCCAACTTGCTGCACGGGCGAACCCTGTATCGATTGACCAGCTACGCCAGTGGCGGCGATGCGGTCACCAGCGCCTCCCAGCAGACGGTGTTGCCACGCGCCGCCCTGGGAGAGGTGGAGTCGCAGCCCGACATGGTGCTGGTGTGTGGTCCGGCCAAGCTGCCAGGAGGCATACCCGATGACCTGGCCGCCTGGCTCAGACGGCTGGCGGCGTCCGGGGTGGTACTCGGCGGTATCGGCGGCGGGACCGAAGCCCTGGCCCGGCTGGGCCTGCTGGACGGCTACCAGGCCACGCTACCCTGGCAGCGATTCGAAGCCTTTGCCGCGGCCCATCCCAGGGTGCGCCTGTCACAGCAGCTGTTCGAGATCGACCGAGATAGGATCACCTGCGGCGGTGGTACCGCCGCCATGGACATGATGATCACCCTGGTGGAAAGCCACCACGGCCCAGGCCTTGCCACCCGTATCTCCGAGTACTTCGTGATGGAGCGAATCCGCATGGGGGACGAGCCCCAGCAGATCCCCCTGCGTTCACGCCTGGCCCATGCACCGGACAGCCTGGTCGAGGCGGTCCAGCTGATGGAAGCCAACATCGAGGAGCCACTGTCTACCCATGAGCTTGCCGAGCATCTGGGGATCTCTCGCCGTCAGCTGGAGCGGTTGTTCAAGAAGTACCTGAAGTCGGTGCCGAGCCGCTACTATCTGGACCTGCGCCTGCAGAAGGCCCGGCGAATGTTGCGCGATACCGATCAGCCCGCAGGTGAGATCGCCCTGCAGACCGGCTTTTCTTCCGCGGCTCACTTTTCCACGGCCTACCGCAACCACTTCGGCATGACCCCGAGAGAAGAACGGCTGGGCTGACGCTCGACGCCTTCGGTAGCCGGTATTTTTCCCGGTTTGATGAGCGCTACTTGTCGGGATCGTGTGGTCCTGACGGTGACGGCTGTTGTCTGTCGTTCTTCTCCCACCCACCGTTCTCCTCCCTCCCGTCGTGCCCCAGTTTCTCGCACTCCACACCTCTCACTTCGTCCCTATTTTCTCCACTCGCTACACTCGCTCTTCTCGTCCCTGTTGCCCCGGCGCCCCGGCTCCTGTCGTCCTCTCGCTGAACGCCTTCTGCCCTTCATCGCGCTGCTGGTGTGCCTACCCGCTACGGATTTTCGCATTTCTTTTGTTTGCGTCGCCGGGTGCATAGACCGGCACAGCATGGGCGCGTAAGGAATCTCCAATAAATGCTACATAGATACCGTAACTCCTGGAGCCGCTGCGGCTCGCCCGGTGGTTGAGGTTGGGTAGGGCCCAGGCAAATGGCTCTACTTTCGCCCCGGGATTGTCGATTAGATTGTCGATAGCAGACCGGGACGAAAAAAAACAAGAAGGCGTGTAAGAAAGTCTCGGGTAACACCTACCAAGAACCATGAAAAGCAGACGGGTTGCTCGGAAGCCTGCCGCTAGTGAGGTCGGCATCCTGTGCAAATTCGGATGAAGCGTGAATGAATCGCAGATGAATCGTCAGCAGGAAAGTGGAGGCGTCAGGTCGCCATCCACGCAAACTAAAAAAAGTGAAGACGGAGAGTTAGACATGAACCACACCACCATTTCTCGACTGGGTTTCTACGTGGCCCTGTATGGCGTCGTCGCCATTCTTTTCTGGATCGGCTTCTTCAAGTATCACCCCGACGAAGCTGCAGCGATCCAGGGGATTGTGGCCAGTTCGCCGCTGATGGCCTGGCTCTATGATGTCGCCAGTGTCAATCAGGTGTCGGCCGCAATCGGAACCGCCGAGATTATCGTTGGCCTGCTGGTAGCAGCCTACCCCATCTCGAAAAAAGCGGGTCTGGTGGGTGGAGCCCTGGCAAGCGTGATCTTCCTGACCACAACCAGCTTCTTGTTGACCACTCCAGGTGTGCTGCACGTCAGCAGCTTGTCTGGTGACACCCTGGCGTTCCCGTCCTTGTTCGGCGGCTTCCTGGCTAAGGATCTGGTGCTGCTCGGCGCATCGCTGGTGATCACCGGCTCAGCCTGGCAGGCGGTAAATGCGGAGCGCAACGCCCAGCATACTCAAGACGACGCTCTAATTGCTGATGCTGCATAGAAATGAAAGGGCTTTCCGGTCTCGGGGTGTAGCTACCCGAGCCAGAAAGCCCGCTCCGTGCCTGGGCCCTGTGGGAAAGCTCCTGGGTAGAGGACATGGCGTCCAAGGTGTGTGGGAGGAGACCTCAGTGTCGACGCACCTTTCTAATCAAGAAGTTTGGGTGAATTAAATCAGCGGCTTAAACAAATATTGTGCCTGAATGATTAGATGGACATATTTGCAATTGCCAATATGAGGGATGCCGATTAGATTTGATGTTGCCGGGTAACAAAACGTTACGACGAGAGTTAGAAAGACGGAAAGTGGTTAGACCGAAGAGAGAAGTAGAGGGCAGAGTGTCGGCGCGTCCAGCAAGGTGACCCCAAGGGATGCTCGATAACGCACAAAATATCAGAACGATACAACGTCGAAACTCTATCGACGACCCCAAGGAGAGTGACATGAAAACCAAAATGATCTTTGCTGCCGTGATGGCCTCCATGTTTGCCGCTGGCAGCGTCTATGCCATGGACTCCGATACCCTGCAAAAGCGTATGCAGGAAATCGAAGAGCGCAGCACCGAAGCGTCGGAAGAGCAAAAGGTCGAGGCCCTGGAGCAGGAAGTGGCTGAGCTCAAGGACCTGCTGCAAATGACCGTCGAGAGTCTGGAAGAGTCTCAGTAACAAATGCTGGAGAAAGATACGCTGGAACGTTGACGTAATGGGCGCTCGCTCTGCAACTCGAGAGGATCGCCCTGGCCAGCGGATGGTCAAGCGAAAAGGACGTACCAGCGCTAAGGATAGTGTAGGTAAGGTGGCAAAGGAGGGTGTGCTGGATTGTGCTCATCTTGATGACCCCCTTATCTACGACGGCAGGGATGCCGTCTTGTCTTACCGGTTTGAAGCGAATTTTAGACGGGGTGTGACAAGAAGTTTGGCATCAGTAGGCTGGCTAGTCGCCGCCGGATGGATGCCGTCAACCAAGAGAACGAAGTGGTCAAGATCTCGTTCAGAACTGTGCATGTTTGGTCATACAAGGCAAGCATTGGTTGCGTGCTGAAATGGTGCCCTTTAGATTGATTTTGCCGATTTGTGAACAGTGTTTTTCGAACGGATGTCGATGCCTGTTGACCGACGGCTGGACGTTCATGGACCGAGCGTCATAAGGACTGGAGCCGAAGGATTGGCTCATTGGCCGCAGGGACGCGGTTTTGCAGAGCGAATAAAGCGTGACATTGGATGTCCGGCGGAAGAGCTCGGGAGTGGTCGTCGAAGTGCCTACCTGTCGGTGGCCGTGACGCACCTTGGCTTTCACAAACGTTGGTTGATTCCCGCTTCCTGCCACCACCCGGCAGCGCAATCCAGGGGGGCGGTCAGGACAAGTGGTCGAAGGATGTTCGACGAAAACGAGGAGAGAGACATGAAAACCAAGATGTTGGCAACTGCAGCGCTGGTCTCGATGATGGCCGTCGGCTCAGCCTTCGCCATGGATTCCGATACCTTGCAGAAGAACATGCAGCGGATCCAGGAGAATGCCGAAAGCGCAGAGCGCCAGGCCAAGATTGCAGCCCTCGAGCAGGAGGTTGCAGAGCTGAAGGAACTGCTGCGCGAGACCATCGCGGCGTTCCAGGAAGCCAATATGTAAGTCGTCAGCAAAGACGGCAGTAGTGTTGTCGCCTGTCGCGACCGCTACGTAAAAGGCTCACTTCGGTGGGCCTTTTTGGTGTGGGAATGGTTCTGCGTTCAAAATACCCTGCGTTCATGACGCGCCCATCTGTGGCCCTTGTTGCCACCGTGTTTCGTTATCCAGTGCTCGTCTGGTGATGGGGCACGTCAGCCGATGCCGATGGATAGAATCCTTGGTGGTATCCGCATGTCCGAATCTGCCCCTTTCATGGCCGGCCCTGTACTGCGCAGCGTTGCCGTCGGGCTCTAGTCTGGAATCTCCCACTATTGCTGGAGATTGGACATGACCACTGCACTGCTCGTCATCGATGTTCAGGCCTCGTTTCCCGCGCGGCCCTACTGGGATGCCACGCGTCTCGGTGATTGGCCGGAAGCTCAGCGAGCCTTGATTGACCTGGCACGCGTAGCAGGTATCCCGATGGTGCGAATCATCCATACCGAGCCGGGAAGCCAAGGGGCATTTGATCCCGAAATTGGACTGACACGGGCCATGGAGGGCTTCGAAGACCCAGCCGATGCCACCTTTTACAAGACCGCCCATAATGCCTTCACCGATACGGGACTGGATCGCTGGCTACGCGGTCAGGGGGTGTCCCGGCTTTGGATCAGCGGCATTCGCACCGAGCAGTGCTGCGAGACCACCACCAGGGTGGCCTCCGATCTGGGATACACCGTGGACTTCGTCAGCGAAGCGACCCTGACCTTTGCCATGCAGCGGGGCGGGCAAGACGTCAGCGCCAGCGACATCCGCGAGCGTACCGAACTGGTGCTGGACGGCAGGTTCGCGCGTATCGTGGACGTGCAGGCGCTGCGAGAGGAAGTCGCTGCGGCCTGAGCCCCAGAGCCGAACGTCCGCAGTAGCCGCGATACCGTGAGCATTCACTACGCCAACGACAACGATGAGGAGAGGTTGGGTGCAGGGCAGTTGCGACAAGACCAGGGTCTGGCGTATCGCCATCCTGATGATCCCCGGTCAGGTGCCTCTGGACCTGATTGGGCCTTGGCAGGTGTTGCGCAGTGCTGCCTCCGAGGTCTCCTTTCAGATCGACTATGTCGGCCCCCAGGCGCAGCTCGACTGGCTTGGTCCGCTCGCACTGTCCGGGATTTCTGCTTTGCCCGATGACCTGCACCAGGTCGACCTGCTGCTGGTTCCGGGGCAGTATCGCGCTGCCATGGAGCCTGACGCCCAGCGACGTACGGTCGACTGGCTGAGGGACGTCGCGGAGCAGGCCAGCGCGGTGATGGGGGTGTGCTCGGGTACCCTGCTGCTGGCACAGGCGGGGCTGCTGGAGGGGCGCCGCTGCACCACCCATCACCAGCTGCTGGCACAATTGAAGGAGCTGGCGCCCGGGGCTCGGGTGCAGGACGACTGTATCTTCACCGAAGATGGGCCCATCCTGACCAGCGCCGGCATCTCCACCGGGGTCGATACCATGCTGCATTGGCTTTCTCGCATCGCGGGACAACAGTCCGTGCTGGCAGTGGCGCGGGATATGGTGCTGTATCTGCGACGCAGCGGTCGGGAGCCGCAGCTAGGGGTATGGCTGACCGGCAGAAATCACGTCGATCAGCGAATTCATCGACTTCAGGATCGCCTCGCGGCGGCCCCGGCCACCCCCTGGACCCTGGCCAGCATGGCCCGAGAGGCCGCCATGGGTGAGCGTCACCTGAGACGGCGCTTTGGGCAGTTGACCGGCATGAGCGCGACTGAGTATCTGTCGCGCATCCGTCTGCACCTGGCCATGCAGTTGATGGGGGAGACCTCGCTGTCGCTTGCGGACATTGCCGAGCGGGTGGGGGTCAGCGACGAGCGCCAGTTGCGCCGGCTGTGGAAGCGCTTTGAAGCCGACACGCCGGCCCAGTGGCGCCGTCAGCAACGTCAACTGGCGCACGCTCAGCCGGACTGATGTTGCTTAGGCTCGGGCTCGGCGGGTCGGGGAGCGGGGCTGGCGGGCTTGCTGGCGATCAGCGCGCGAAACAACGAACCCATCATCACCGGGGTGTCCTGTTCGATGACAAACCCCGCCTGGTCCAGCAGCGGGCGAGCCTGGCGGGTGATATCGGTGGCGATGGCGGATGTCAGCAGATTGAGACCCCGGCGCGCCAGACCCGAGGGCCGCTCGTCGCTCTGGAACTTGTCCATCACGCACAGCTGACCGTCGCTGTCGAGAACGCGATGGGCCTCGGCGAGTCCTTTTTCCGGGTCCGGCATCACCGCCAGGATCAGGTGCATGACCACCACATCGAAGCTGTTGTCGGCGTAGTCCAGCCGCTCGGCGTCCATGGTTCTGGCCTCGACGTCGATGCCGAGCCGGCAGGCGCGATCCTTGAGGCGCTTGACCATCGCCGGGCACAGGTCGCTCGCGTGGATCTCCAGGTCGCGCGGTAGCCACGGCAGGTCCAGGCCGGTGCCGGCCCCCACCAGCAGTACCTTCATCCCCGACTGCCAGCATACCTGGTCCAGAGCGCGCCGCCGTGCCCGCGCAAAGCTGCGCTGGGCCACTGCGTCGTAGACGGGCGCATAGAGCGAATAGCGCCAGCGGTTCCAGACGGTGGTGTTGAGCATGGCGGAGCCCCTGGAGGTGGTAGTGATCGGGTCGAGCGGGAGTCTTCAGCCTAGCCGAAGCGTGGGTAGGCGTCATGACGACGGGGCAAGGGCAGGGTGCAAGGGCTGGTCGCCAGGACATAGCTTTGTGAAAAAGCGGGTCCCATTGCTGAAAGCCGTGGAGCGAGGGCGTCCCTATACTCGAAGCATTGATCCATTTCATGCTTTGCAGTAGCGCGCAAGTTGCGCGCTCCCGTCCGACGACGGGCAACGCCAACCACCGGAGATCCCCGATGAGCCATACCCCGAGCCGTGCCGACTTCGACCAGTACATGGTGCCCAACTACGCTCCTCAGAAGGTCATCCCGGTGCGCGGCGAAGGCAGCCGTCTGTGGGATCAGGAAGGCCGCGAGTACATCGATTTCGCCGGCGGCATCGCGGTGAACTCGCTGGGTCATTGCCACCCGGTGCTGGTCGAGGCCCTCAAGGCCCAGGCCGACAAGCTGTGGCACCTGTCCAACGTCTACACCAACGAGCCGGCGCTGGAACTGGCCCGGGAGCTGACCGAGCGGACCTTCGCCGACAAGGTCTATCTGTGCTCTTCCGGTGGCGAGGCCAACGAGGCCGCACTGAAGCTGGCGCGTCGCTGGGCCCATGACAAGCACGGGGCCCACAAGGACAAGATCATCTCCTTCCGTCAGTCCTTCCATGGTCGCACCCTGTTCACCGTCAGCGTGGGTGGCCAGCCCAAGTACTCCCAGGGCTTCGGGCCGGTGCCCGGCGGCGTGCTCCACGCCGAGTTCAACAATCTGGATAGCGTGCGCGAACTGGTCGGTGACGACACCTGCGCCATCATGGTCGAACCGATGCAGGGCGAGGGCGGCATCGTGCCGGCCACTCCCGAGTTCCTCCAGGGACTGCGTGACCTGTGTGACGAGCACGACGCCCTGCTGGTGTTCGACGAGGTGCAGACCGGCGTGGGCCGCTCCGGCTCGCTGTACGCCTACATGGACTACGGCATCACCCCGGACATCCTGACCAGCGCCAAGAGCCTGGGGGGTGGTTTCCCGGTGGGCGCCATGCTGACCACCGATCGCGTCGCCCCGGTGCTGGTGCTGGGCACCCACGGTTCCACCTACGGCGGCAACGCCCTGGCCTCGGCAGTGGCACTGGCGGCGATTCGTCATATCGATACGCCGGAAGTGCTCGGTGGCGTCGCCAAGCGTCACGACCTGTTCCGCGAGCACCTGGAAGCGATCAACCGCAAGCACGGCGTGTTCAAGGAAATTCGTGGCATGGGACTGCTGATCGGTGCCGAGATGTCTCCCGAGTATGAAGGTCGTGCCAAGGACATCCTGCCGCTGGCCATCGAGGAAGGTCTGATGGCGCTGATCGCCGGCCCCAACGTGCTGCGCATGGCGCCGTCGCTGGTGATTCCCGAGGCCGACATCGTCGAAGGACTCGAGCGTCTCGAACGCGCCATCGCACGGATGGTCAGCGCGTCGTGAAAGGGACCGATCAACACGAGCCGACGGGAGGGCATCCGATGCTGGCCGTTCGCCCTGTGCGGCTAGGCGACCTGCCGGCGCTGGAGCGCCTGGCGGGTTCCGCCCAGCCACGTTTGACCAACCTGCCGGCCCACCGTGATCGCCTGGAAGAGCGCATCGCGCGCTCCCAGCGGGCGTTCGCCAGTGAGGCCGAGGTACCCGGCGACGAGCACTACACCTTCGTGCTCGAGGATCGCGAGCGCGGCGAGGTGGTCGGTACGGCGACCATCCGCGCCCTGGCCGGGGCCAACGAGGCGTATTACACCTATCGTCAGGAAACCCTGATCCACGCCTCGCAGCAGCTCAATGTGCGTCGTGAGGTGCCGACCCTAGCGCTGTCCCATGAGGTCTCGGACGCCAGCCTGCTGTGCGCGCTGTCGCTGGATCCGCGCTACAAGGGCACCAGCGCCGAGAGCCTGCTGCGCCGCGCCCGGCTGATGTTCATCGCCCAGTATCCAGAGCGCTTCGCCGAGGTGCTGGCGATGGCCTTCCCGGGGTACCTGGACGACGACGGCGAGTCGCCGTTCTGGAACAGTGTCGGTCGCCACTTCTTCGTGCGCGACTACCACGAGATCAACTACATCGCAGGCGTGCGCTCGAAGAGCTTCATCGCCGAGGTGATGCCGCAGTTCCCGCTGTACCTGGCGCTGTTGACGCCCAAGGCGCGCGCGGCCATCGGTCGCGAGCACCCGGTCCACGAGGCGGCGCTGGAAGAGATGCTGGCCGAGGGCTTCCTGCGCTCGCGCCATGTCGACCTGTTCGACGCAGGCCCGGTGATCAAGGGTGATCGCATGCGTCTAGAGTCCTTCCGCCGCGCCGCCTGGCACCCGGTGCGCATTCGTCCTGAGCACACGCTGCCTGACGCCGAGCCTGCGATGGTCGCCAACCAGCGCCTGGACGGCTTTTGCTGCACGGTGGCGCGTTACGCGCTGTCGCCCACCGGGCAGCTGATGCTATCGCCGGCCCACGCCGAACTGCTGGGCGTGGAAGAAGGACGTGCGGTGCTGGCGGCGCCGCTGGGGCTGAGCGATGACGGGCTCGACCCGGGCTACGACGAGGGAGAGCTGTAATGCGCATGCGACCGATCATGGAAGGGGACCTGGACGAACTCCAGGCGCTGGCCCGGGAGACCGGGGTCGGCTTCACCTCCCTTCCCGACAACCGCGAGTTTCTGGCGGACAAGATCGCCTCTGCGACGAGCGCGTTCAACGAGCAGACCCCGGTGGACCAGCGTCTCTACTTCTTCGTGCTGGAAGACGAGGAGAGCGGGCATCTGGCCGGCTGCTGCGCCATCGAGGGGCAGGTCGGCCGCGAGGTGCCGTTCTATCACTACCGTGTGGGCACCCTGGCGCACTCGTCCAAGCAGCTCGACCTGCATCGCACCGTCGACACGCTGTTTCTGAGCTCGGATCACACCGGCGACGCCGAGGTCGCCTCGCTGTTCCTGCGCCCGGAGTTCCGGGGCGCCGATCGCCGCCACCAGCGCAACGGTGCGCTGCTGTCGATGATGCGCTGGCTATTCATGGCCGAGTTCCGCGATCGTTTTCCCGAGAAGGTGCTGGCCGAGATGCGCGGACGCTTCGACGAGAACGGACGCAGCGCCTTCTGGGACTGCCTGGGGGCGAACTTCTTCCCCATGGACTTCAACGAGGCGGATCGGCTGACCGGCCTTGGCCAGAAGAGCTTTATCGGCGAGCTGATGCCCAAGTTCCCGATCTACACGCCGTTTCTCTCGGAGCAGGCGCGTGCCTGCATCGGTCAGGTCCATGAACACACCCGCCCGGCGCTGGCCATGCTCAAGAAGCAGGGGCTGCGCTGGGAAGGCTATATCGACATCTTCGACGGCGGCCCCACGGTCGAGGCCTACATCGACGACGTCAAGGGCGTGCGCTTGTCGCGGCACGTGCGTGTCGAGGTCGACCCCAACGCCGAAAGCGCCGAGCGGCCCCAGTGGCTGGCGGCGACCACCTGCATGGCCGACTTCCGCGCCGCCTGGGTTGGGCGTGGTCCCGACGCCGACGGCGTGCTGGTGCTCAATGACAACGAGGCGCGCAGGCTGGAGGTCGCCTCCGGCGACACCCTGCGCGTGCTGAATTCCGACGAGGAGGCGTGATGCAACCCACACAACAAGTGCTTATCGATGGACAGTGGTCGTCCGGCGACGCCGAGGCCTTTGCCAAGCTCGACCCGATCACCGGCGCCGAGCTGTGGCAGGGCAAGGCCGCTAGCGCCGAGCAGGTCGCCCAGGCCGTTGCCAGCGCACGCAAGGCCTTCCCCGCCTGGGCGATGACCTCGCTTGACGAGCGCGAGGCCCTGGTCGAGCGCTTCCGTGGCGTGCTCGAGAGCCATCGCGAGGACCTGGCCGCCAGCATCGCTCACGAGACCGGCAAGCCGCTGTGGGAAGCACGCACCGAGGTTGGCGCCATGATCGGCAAGGTGGCGCTGTCCATCCGTGCCCGTGAGGAGCGCACTGGCGAGCGCGAGCGTGACCTGGGGGACGCACGGGCGGTACTGCGCCACCGCCCCCACGGCGTGATGGCGGTATTCGGCCCCTACAACTTTCCCGGCCATCTGCCCAATGGACATATCGTGCCGGCGCTACTGGCCGGCAACACCGTGGTGTTCAAGCCCAGCGAGCAGACCCCGTTGACCGCAGATCTGACCCTGCAGTGCTGGCTCGAGGCCGGCCTGCCGGCAGGCGTCATCAACCTGGTACAGGGCGCGGCACAGGTCGGCCAGGCGCTGTCCGCCGATGCCGGTATCGACGGCCTGCTGTTTACCGGCAGCGCCAAGGTCGGTGGCCTTCTGCACAAGCAGTTCGCCGGCCAGATGGGCAAGGTACTGGCGCTGGAGCTCGGCGGCAACAACCCGCTGGTGGTCAAGGACGTGCCGGACGAAGACGCCGCGGTGCTGACCATCCTGCAGTCGGCCTTTTTGTCCGGTGGCCAGCGTTGCACCTGCGCCCGTCGCCTGATCGTGCCCGAGGGCGAGGCCGGTGATCGCCTGATCGACGCCCTGAGCGGCGCCATCGAGCGCCTGCGTGTGGCCGAGCCCTTTGCCGAAGAGGCGCCGTTCTACGGTGGCCTGGTCAGCGTCGAGGCGGCCGAAGGGCTGCTCGCCGCCCAGGCAGACCTGGAGGCTCGCGGTGGCAAGGTGCTGTCGCGCATGCGCCAGGTCGAGCCGGGCACCAGCCTGCTGACACCGGGGCTCGTCGACGTGACCGGGGTCGAGGTACCCGACGAGGAGCACTTCGGGCCGCTGCTCAAGGTCTACCGCTACCAGAGCTGGGACGACGCCATCGCACTTGCCAATGACACCCGCTATGGCCTGTCCGCCGGCCTGATCGGTGGTGAGCGGGCCGATTGGGACGACTTCCTGCTGCGTATCCGCGCCGGTATCGTCAACTGGAACCGCCAGACCACCGGCGCCTCCGGCGACGCGCCCTTCGGCGGTGTCGGCGACAGTGGCAACCATCGCCCCAGCGCGTTTTACGCAGCCGACTACTGCGCCTACCCGGTCGCTTCGGTGGAGAGCGAGGCCCTGAATCTTCCCGAAAAGCTGCCGCCGGGGGTGAGCCTGTGATGACGCTATCAGCGGCGATGCTCGTCGACGCGACAACGCGCTTAGCGCGCTCTTTATTTGGCGCAGCCGACTACTGCGCCTACCCGGTCGCTTCGGTGGAGAGCGAAGCCCTGAATCTGCCCGAGAAACTGCCGCCGGGGGTGAGTCTGTGAGCGATTTAAGCCAGCGGGACGTGGTCGAGGTCAACTTCGATGGCCTGGTGGGGCCGACCCACAACTACTCGGGGCTGGCCCACGGCAACGTGGCGTCGATGTCCCACGGGGGACTGGTGTCCAACCCCCGCGAGGCGGCGCTGCAGGGCCTGGCCAAGATGAAGGCGTTGAAGGACGCGGGCTACGTCCAGGGCGTGCTGCCGCCGCAGCAGCGCCCTGACCTGGGGGCGCTGCGCTCGCTGGGCTTTGCCGGCGACAACGGTCAGGTGCTGGCCCAGGCCGCCAGCCAGGCGCCGCAACTGCTGCGCGCGGTGTGCTCCGCCTCCAGCATGTGGACGGCCAACGCCGGCACCGTAACGCCGAGCCTGGATGCCGCTGACGGTCGGGTGCACTTCACCCCGGCCAACTTGCAGTCGAGCTTCCACCGCTTTCTGGAGCCGGAGACCACCGGTCGGGTGCTGGCGGCGATCTTCGCCGACCCCGCCCACTTCGCCCATCATCCGGTGCTGCCGGCGACGCCGGCGTTCTCCGATGAAGGCGCGGCCAACCACACCCGGCTGTGCGGCGAGCACGGCGAGCCGGGGGTGCACTTGTTCGTCTACGGGCGTCAGGCCTTCGGCGGTGACAGCGTCGAGCCACGTCGCTTTCCGGCGCGCCAGACCCTGGAGGCCAGCCAGGCCATCGCCCGTCAGCACGGACTTGGCGAGCATCAGGTGGTCTACGCCCAGCAACATCCCGACGCCATCGATGCCGGGGTCTTCCACAACGACGTCATCGCCGTGGGCAACGGTCCGGTGCTGCTCTACCACGAGCTGGCCTTCCGTGACGAAGAGGCCACCCTCGATGCACTGCGCGAGAAGATGTCGACGCCGCTGATTCCGGTGCGGGTGCCGCTTGAGGCGGTCAGTCTCGAGGACGCGGTGGCCTCCTACCTGTTCAACTCCCAGCTTCTGTCCAATGACGATGGCAGCATGACCCTGGTGGTGCCGGGGGAGTGTCAGGAGCGCGAGGCGGTGTGGCGCTGCATTCAGGACCATCTACTGGCCGGCAACAACCCGATCGGCGAGGTGGTGGTCAAGGACGTCAAGCAGAGCATGCGAAACGGCGGTGGTCCGGCCTGCCTGAGGCTCAGGGTGGTGCTGAGCCAGGCCGAGCGAGACGCGCTATCCGGCCGGGTGCTGCTCGACGACGCCCTGTACGAAGACCTGGTGGCCTGGGTCGAGCGTCACTACCGCGAGCGACTGGCACCAGAAGACCTGGCCGACCCCAGGCTTGCCGAGGAGACATTGGCGGCGCTGGACGAGCTGACGTCCCTCCTCGCGCTGGGCCCTGTGTACCCCTTCCAGGGGGCTGGCAACTGAGCCGCGATGGGCTCAAATGGACACGCGTATCCTGGTTGCTGTTTGTCGATTCGACCCCACCTATCGGTGGGGTTTTTTATTGAGCGAGAGCACCAGGTGGGCCTTGGTGCAGCTCCTCTGCCCAAGGCATGTAGCGCAGCGAAAAGACCGCGTCGGGATGGCAGTCGTTGCTGCGTTGGCGTGGGGTCGCTGGGCTTGCCTGGAAGGCGGATTGGGTCGCGCTGGTGCGGGCGAAGGCTTCGCGAACGACACCGATGCGACAGCTCAGGGCATCCCGGTACGCCTGGCGCATGAACGGCTCCAGGTTTCGGGCGCCTTCGTCGTCCTGCCACCATACCTGCCAGCCGCTATCAGCGATGTCCTCGGCCCAGGCCGAGTAGACCTGTGGTGTCACAAAGCCTCCGCCGAACATGCTCAGGTGCAGTGGCCCCGCCAGTTGCTGGCTGGCGCTGGTCAGCTGGCGCGTCAGTTCCTGGCGTACGCCAGGATCATGAAACAGCCAGTCATCGAGCTCGGCCGGCAGATACCAGCCCTCCGGGGACAGCGGCCATTGCTGTTGTATTTGCTGTTGCAGATCACCTGCCTGGGCCAACTGCTGGTACCAGTAGTGGCTGAAGCGGGCGTTGTCGGGCAGGGTGTCGTAGTACTCGGGGTCCTGGTAGAGACCGAGAATCAGCCCGAGTCCCTGGCGTTCAGCGTCGACCAGGGCCCTGGCCAGCCATCCCTCGGCGCCGCCGAAGGTTTCCTCGCCGTACTGGGTCCACTGCACGATCAAGGTGTCGACGCCGTTCTCGCGGGCGCGCTGCCACAGCGCCTGCCACTGGTGCTGGTTAAGCGTCGCGTCGCGATTCTGGGGCTGGTAGAACAGCGTTTCACTGCGATAGGCCTCGGCGGCTTCGGTCAGGGGGCTATCGTCAGCGGCAGCGATCGTCACCACGGGTACGGCAAGGACCGCTGTCAGGGCGAGTGGCGTAACAGCGTTGGCGAATGGGGCGGGCATCATGGCTCCCTGGGTGTCCTGTCACCACAATACCTGAGGGGCGTCACAGGCTCAGCTCCAGCTGGATCATCCAACCGTCGCGATCCTGGTAGAGGTTGCCCCCCAGGGACTGCTGGTACTCGGTGGAAAGGCTCAACTTGCGGCGAAAGGCGTTGTAGTGATCGTCGTCGTACCACAGCTCCCAGCGCAGTCCGGCGGCGAGACGCACGTCCTCGTCCCAGTCGGTGGTGTCGTGGCTGGTGGCCTGGATGCTGGCGTAGGGCATCAGCGTCTGGGCGGTATCGGTCGGCAGCTTGAAGGTGCGGCCCTGGCGGTAGCGGCCGAACAGCTGGACATCGCCACGCTGGGTCCACCAGGCGGCGTCGAGGTAGAGCGAGCGCTCGTTCCACTGATCCTGGTTCGCTCGCCATTCGCTGCTGTAGTCGTCCTGATCCAGAAAGGAGCCGCTGGCCCTCAGCAGCAGATTGTAGTCGGTGTGCTCGTCATCGTTTTTCTGGGACTCGGCGAACATCTCGGCGTACAGGTTCACGTTGTGGCTGGCCAACGGCTTTGTCCGTAGCCCCAGGCCCAGGGAGCGTCCTCGCCCGTAGTCGTCACGATCATCGCCGCCGAGAATGGTCCGGACATAGCCGGCCAGCTGGCGTCCCTGATGGATCGGGTCGTGGCCCAGGGCGTGGTCCCACTGAACCACCTGGGTGTTGATATCGTGTCCGCTGTCGTCGCTATCGTCGTCGCCCTGATCCGAGGGGCCACTGCTTATCCCCGGTGTCGGGCTGGTCGGCGACCAGCTGCTGGTCAGGGTGATACGGTCGCGTCGCGTCAGCGTCTCGTGGGCCCGACGAAGCCGGTCGCGGCGCTCGGCCATGGCCTCGGGGCTTTCTTCTCCCACCGCCAGATCGATGGGCTGCAGGTCGATGGCGTCCTCGATGCGCGTCATGGAGCGGGCGTTGTCACCGACGGAGGCGTAAAGGTTCCCCAGGGTGGCGGCGCTGACATAGTCCTCGGGATAGGCAGGTCGGGCGCGCTCCAGCAGCGCAATGGCCTCCGGTCGGGTGCCTTCTTCCTCGGTCGCGGCGAGCGTCAGACCCAGCTCCCGAGCAAGTCTTGGAGAGTCCGGCGAGGCGGCCAGAGCCTGGGTGAGCCAGTGGCGTGACAGGGAGGCGTCACCGGCCTGGCGGGCCACTTGGCTTGCGCCTTCCAGGATGGCGGCGTCGGTGGTGTTTTCGCCGCCAGCGGTTGTTACTGCGCGCCGGGCCAGCGCCACGGCGCCAGGCTCGTCTTGGCGTGCCTGGGCGATGCGTGCGCCGAGCAGGGTGGCCTCGGGGCTTGCGCTATCCTCGGGCCACCAGCGCCAGGCACCCTCGGCGTCGCCGCTAGCCAGGGCGCTGCGCGCGCCGGCCAGGCGGTCTGACTGGTCGAGTTCGCCGTCGCTGGCGCCGTCACGTTCGAACGCCTGCCACTGATGCCAGGCGGCGCCGGGGTCGCCGGCGGCAAACAGCGCGAAGGCCAGTCGCTTGCGGGCCAGGATCTCTGGCTGCGTCATTGCAGCCGTCGCCGCGCCATCTTCTGACTGGCGCTGGGTGAGCTGGGTCAGCGCCCGCTGGAAGTACCTGGCGGCCTGGGCGGGCCTGTCTTGCGAGCAGATGCCGAGGGCGGCCCAGGGCGGCGAGTCCGCGTCGACGAGGCTGCGTACGACAGGGCAACGATCGTGGCGGGCAAGCTGTTCAAGCAGGTTGTTGCGCTCGGTATCGGCCAGTCGCGGCTGGCGCACCAGCGCTTTCAGCGTTGAATCGGGGACGCCGGCATTGTCGTCGGTGTCGGCGTAAAGCTGGGCCAGTCGCGCCAGTGAGGTCGCCGATAGCCGCTCGGGGGCACGTTCAAGCGCTTGCTCCAGCAGTCGTCGGGCCGCCAGGGGCCGCTGTGACGTCAGGTACAGGTAGCTTGCCTGCTCGAGCGAGCCGGAATCGCCGGTTTGATGATAGTGCTGTTTCCAAAGCTCGGCGGCCTCGGGGCGTCCCAGCCGCTGGGTCAGCTCGGCGCGATCGCGCAGGTTCGCCGGCGTCGGGGGCCGACGAGACAGCAAGCGTAGCGCCTTGTCGTTCATCGCGTTGGCGCGATAGCGATTCAGCAGGATCTGGTCGCGGCGCTGGTGCCAGGCGTCCGGCAGGGCTGTGGTTTCCAGCAATTCGATGGCGTCGAGGCGATCGGCAAGTATCAGCCAGCGTTCCGGATCCTCTTGTGCATCGCACTCGGCGAAGGTACTCAAGGTCTCGGGATCACCTTGATCGGCAAGCCAGCCTGTCAGCGTCAGACAGTCCATGTTCTCGCGGCTGGCCAGTTGGCGTACCTTGCCGGTATCACCCACGGCGATCGAGGTCTGCAGCAGCTTGCGGGCTTCGTTGTCGTCCAGCGGCACCGTCTGCTGCAGGGTGGCCAGCCAGCGCTGGGCGATCCCGGAGTAGCCGAGGGCGATGGCGCGGTCGGCACCGGCTCGCAGCACGAAGTTGCGAATGTCACCCTCCGGCAGTCTCTCCACCAGGGCATTGATGCCATTCGCGTTATCGGTCTGGATCATGGCGATGGCCAGGCGTCGCCAGTCGTCGTCGTTCAGCGCATCTTCCATGGCGTGGGGCACCAGCGCATCGATCACGCCATTCCATTCCTGCACCTGTTCGGCCAGGGCGGCACGGTAGCGATCCAGGGCGAGGGCATCCTGCCTGGCGGGCACCGTGGCAAGCCAGTTCAGCGCCGCCTGGGCGCCGCGGGTCATGCGAAGATATTCAGCCTGGGCGCTCCACAGGTCTGCCCGGGCACTGCCCGACGTCTCGCTGAGCCATAGCGCAAGCTTGTCCTCGCTGGCGCGGCCGTCGGCGATCCAGGCCTGGCGCAGGGTATTGATCTGCACCGCCGCCACGTTGGCGTCCAGCGCTCCCAGCGCCGCTACGGCCCCCTCCAGGTTGCCCTGCTTCTCCAGTGCCTGGGCCAGCAGGCGATAGGCCTCGACGTTTTCGGGCACCTGGCCGATCAGGTGTTCCATCAGCCGTTGGACCTCCGCCCAGTCGCGATCTTCAGCTGCCCGGTAGGCCTTGTCGAGATAGGGGTAGCTGCGAAACTCCTCGAATTCGCTGAGTCCCCAGGCTGGAGCCTGGACCATGACCTGAGCCAGCGAAAAGACGATCAATAGCGACAGCGTCCTGCCCTTCATGTCACCCGATCCTCGAGACTGCGGCTCGCCAGTCGGTGGTGGTCCGCCTGGAGCGCGAGCGCTCGCTCCAGATCGTTGGAATCGATCATCCCGCGCGCGACGAGAAAGTCGCCCAGACGGCCTTGCTCTGGATCGAAGTCGATCATGGCCTGACCAAACAGGGCGGGTGTGATCAGCCCCTGCTCCAGCAGCAGTTCACCCAGCAGGTACTGGTGGCAGCAGTACGCGTCCAGGTGCGCGGCGTCGGCGTCTGCATCCAGTTCAAGCAGCCGCCCCCGATCATCGTCGCCAAGCTCTCCCAGGTACCAGTAGCGCAGGCCAAGGGTGACGCGTCCGATCGGTACCAGACGCTGCTCTACAGGACGATTGATACGACGGCCGATGGCGCCGATGGCGACCGGACTCAAGGCGGTCTCTGTGGCGATGATCAGGGCGTCCCCGGCCTCTCCGATGGGCAGCGCAGCATAGCGCAGCGCCACATGCTGGGGCAGGGAGTCGATCAGTGCGGGTGACAGCGCCAGAGGATGTATCTCGACGCTGGCGAGCCCCCGACGCCTGGCTTCAAGCCCGGCCAGCGTCGCGCCGGAGGTCAGGCCACGCGTAATGAGCTCCCGGGGGAGTCGACCCGCTCCGACCTCTGCGCCGAGACGCTCGATATCGTCGGCGGTGGCAACGCCGTCCTCGATCAACAGGGATTCGAGAGAGACCTGCACGGCATCGTCGATCTGAGGAAAATCGTGGGTGGTCTTGTCCCAGGCGAAGGTGCGGTGGCGCGCTCGGGTGAAGAACAGCTTCCAGGCCCGCACGTTGGCCAGAAAGTTGACCAGGTTGCTCCACAGCATTCGAGGAAAGGACAGCAGGCCCTGGCGCCAGCCATAGTAGATCTTGACGAAATAGAAACCTTGGAACGCTCGGTTGGCCAGCAGTATGCCGTTGATGGTGAGCAGGCTCTCCAAAAGCCAGCCGTCCAGGATGGTCTGAAAGTGCCAGGCCTGTGGCGACAGCGCGGCGTATAGCCACAACCCCGCCAACACCATCAACAGCAGGGTGACGACCAGGGCCAGGGGATAGGCCACCAGACCGCGACGGTCGCGCCACAGAAAGTAGTTGAGGCGCCAGTTGGTGCGGCTCCAGCCAAGATGCTGGTAGCCCTGGAAGACGATCCCGGTGATCCAGCGGGACTTCTGGCGTACGACGGCGTCCAGCGCGGTGGGGAAGTGCTCGCGTACACAGATCACCTTGCTGTCGCGCAGCGACTGTCCGGCGGCGTGCTCGCGTCGTGGCGACAACTCGTCGCGCTCCACGCTGTAGCGTACAAAGACGCATGACAGTCCGCTTTCGTGCAGGCGAAACCCGATGTCGTAGTCCTCGGTCAGGCTCCAGATGTCGAAGGTGATACCGTCATTGAGCTGCCTCAGGTGGGTCAGCGCGCGACGACTGAAGCAGGTGCCGACCCCGGCGCTGGGGACCTGGCCGCACATGGCCTCGCGAATCAGCACGTCCTTGCCGTGATATTCGGCGAATTCATCGATGTAGTGGCCGCCGGAGAGCTGATACCAGCTTGGCCTGAAGGGGTAGACCGGGACCTGGATCAGGTCCTTGTCGGGCAGCAGGTAGTTGTAGAGCCTAAGCTCCATCGGCGAGATCACGTCTTCAGCGTCGTGCAGGATGCAACCGGCAAACTCGATCCCGGCGGCCTTCTCGAAGCGAGCGATGGCCTCGATGATGTTGTTGAGGCAGTCGGCCTTGCTGGTCGGGCCGGGGCGTACCGTGACCACCTTGTGCACGTTGCTGAAGGCTCGGCTGACCGCGTCCACCTCGGCCTGGGTCTCGAGGTCGTTGGGGTAGGTGCCGACGAAGATCTGGTAGTTCTCGTAGTCCATGGTGCTGGCCATGAGCTGGGCCATCTGGCCGACCACCCCCACCTCCTGCCAGGCCGGAACCATGACCGCCAGCGGTTTTTCGCTAGCCTGGTACAGGCGCTCTTCGTCGGCCCTGGGGTGGTCGCGATAGATCGACCAGAAGCGCCAGCTGCGCCGGGTCCAGTAGACCAGGTCGAGAAACAGGTCATCGATACCCATGGCCAGCATCAACAGGCAAAGCACGATGGCGATGTGTTTCAGCGCGAACAGCACATGGGTGACGACATCGACTAGCCACAGTGAGAGTTCGGGGGACAGCTCAGGCATTGCCAGCCTCGCACGCCTCGTGGGCCCGCATGAGCCACTGTGTCAGGTCATCGATGATCCGCCTGGCGGCGTTGCCGCTACCGTAGGGGTTGGGGATCGCGGCCATGCGTCGGCGCGCCTTGTCATCATCGAGCAGGCGCGCCGAGGCGGTCACGATGGCGTTGCTGTCACTGCCGGTAAGCATGACGGTACCGGCGTTCAGGGCATCGCTGCGCTCGGTGTGCTCGCGCATCACCAGCACCGGGACACCCAGCGACGGTGCTTCTTCCTGGATGCCGCCGGAGTCGGTGAGGATCAGGCTGGCACGGCCCATCAGCCAGACGAAGTCGCGATAGTCCTGGGGTGGCACCAGCAGTACGTTGGGGATGCCCGCCAGGGCGTATTCGACGACGTCCTTGATTGCCGGGTTGAGGTGGACCGGGTAGACCAGATCGACGTCCGGGTAGCGAGCGGCGAGGGCAGCGATGGCGGTGCAGATGGTACGGATGCCATCGCCGTGGTTTTCCCTGCGGTGGCCGGTGATCAGCACCAGCCTGGCGTCTTCGCGCAGCGCGGCAAGCGGCGATGTTGCGGCCGGGCGATAGCCGTGGCGGTCCAGGCGGTTTTTCATCCAGGTCAGGGCGTCGATGACGGTATTGCCGGTTACCAGGATGGAATCTGGCGCAACCTGTTCGCGCAGCAGGTTTTGGCGTGCCGACTCGGTGGGGGCGTAGTGGCGCCTCGCGATCCGCGCGACCATGCTGCGATACGCCTCTTCCGGCCAGGGCGAATCGATATTGCCGGTACGCAGGCCGGCTTCCACGTGGGCCACCGGGACCTGGCGGTGGAAGGCCGCAAGGCTCGCGGCGAAGCAGGTGGCGGTGTCGCCATGGACCATCACCAGGTCGGGTGATACCCGCGAGATGACCTGGTCGAGCGCCTGGATCATGGCCTGCATCAGGCCGTTGAGGGTCTGGGCTGGTCTCATCACCGCCAGGTTGCTGTCTGGTGTGAGGTCGAACAGCGACAGCGCCTGAAACAGCATCTCGTCGTGCTGGCCGCTGGCGCACAGGTGCAGCGACAGTTCCGGGCATGCCTGTATCGCCTGGGCGACCGGGGCCATCTTGATCGCCTCGGGGCGGGTTCCAACAACGAGCATGACGACAGGCATGAGGCGTCCCATGGGAGCGGAGTAAAGTATTCTTTGATTATCTCAGCATACTTCGGTGCGAACTGGACGCTATCGCGGTGACCCAGGTCAACAAAAGGATATTTTTTGCCGAAAGCGGCGAGAGGGCGACACCTCGTAAGGGAGAGGCGGAGCGACTCTTGGGAGAGAGGGGGGCGGCGAGCCTGGAGAGAGGGCGGCGGCGGGAATCGAATCCCGGGACGACCCAGCCAGCCAGTCAGCCGGTTTTGCAATGCACAAGGAAGTCGAGCACCTTGTGCTCGCTCATCTCGCAGGGCTTCAGTTGCCACCCGCGAGCGGTCAGGTAGCCGTTGAGACTGACCACATCGTTGCCGCCCAACTCCCTGGCGAACACCTTGAGCGAGCGCCCTCGATTGAAGGTGCGTCGGGTCATGGCATAGCGGCGCCCCCGGTAGCTCACCTCGCTGTAGTCCTCGGGCAGGCGTTCGAGTAGCAGCGCCAGGTCGCGAGTCGCCGAGTCGTCTGGCGCGAGGTCTGCGGACGGCCGTGCCCTGGCGTCGGTCGATGCCGGACGGGCCGTGGATGCTATTGGCTTTCCATTGGACGCTTGCGACATGGCATAGACCTCCGGGGCAATTGCTGCGGCGCCGAAGGGGCCGAGCGGTTATGCTGAGTCTACCCAAGTTTTCCCAGGCCAAGGAGGGATGCCCTGTGGCTGGAAGTAGTCTGTTAACCCTGATCGACGACATCGCCACCCTGCTCGACGATGTCTCGGTGATGACCAAGGTGGCGGCCAAGAAGACCGCCGGCGTCCTTGGCGACGATCTGGCGCTCAATGCCCAGCAGGTTACCGGCGTGGCGGCGGATCGCGAGCTGCCGGTGGTGTGGGCGGTGGCCAAGGGGTCGCTGTTCAACAAGTGTTTCCTCATTCCCGGCGCGCTGTTGATCAGCGCCTTTGTGCCCTGGCTGGTAACGGTGCTGTTGATGCTTGGCGGGGCCTTTCTGTGCTTCGAGGGCGCAGAAAAGCTGGCCCACAAGTTCCTGCACAAGGAAGACGCCGAGAAGGAGCGCCAGGCGCGTCTGGCGGCCCTGGCCGACGGCGAGACCGACATGAAGGCCTTTGAACGCGACAAGATCAAGGGCGCCATCCGCACCGACTTCATCCTCTCGGCGGAGATCATCGTCATCGCGCTGGGTACCGTCAGCGCTGCCCCCCTGAGTCAGCAGATCGCGGTGCTGGTGGCCATCGGCCTGCTGATTACCGTGGGCGTCTACGGCCTGGTGGCGGGACTGGTCAAGCTCGACGACCTGGGACTTTACCTGACGCAGAAAGACGGTGGACTGGCACAGGCCCTGGGGCGAGGACTGCTCAAGGGCGCACCGCTATTGATGAAGGGGCTGTCGATCTTCGGCACCCTGGCGATGTTCCTGGTCGGTGGTGGTATTCTCGCCCACGGCATTCCGGTGGTTGGCCACTGGATCGAGGGGCTGGCCGAGACCGAGGTAGCC
>DJIP01000394.1 GCA_002433675.1 Halomonas halophila | reverse complement strand
CCAAGAAGGTCCTTGAACCCCACCAGGTTATCGAAGACGACAAACACTGACGTCACCGAGGACGCTTCGGCTTCCTCACGTTGCCACCCTTGCTTTACAGGAAGACCCCGATGTCACCGAATCCTCATTCCCAACTGCCGCTCAAGGACGTCAAGGTCATCGACTTCGGTCAGTACATGGCCGGCCCTGCGGTGGCGATGATCCTCGCCGATCTGGGCGCCACGGTCATTCACGTGGACCCGCCCACGGGTCCCATGTGGGAGTCACCGGCCAACGCCACCTTGCAGCGCAACAAGCTGATCGTGACGATCGATCTGAAGACCGACGAGGGCCTCGAACAGGCGCTGGCGCTGATCGAGGAGGCCGATATCGTGATCGAAAGCTTCCGGCCCGGTGTCATGCAGCGCCTGGGCATCGACTTCAGTGCGCTGCGCGAAGAGCGTCCGGAGCTGATCACCCTGTCGATGCCGGGCTTTGCCTCCAACGACGAACTGCGCCGTGACTGGCGGGCCTTCGAGAGCGTGATCGCCGCCCACTCGGGGGTGTTCACCGACATGGGCCTCAACCGGGTGCTGATGGGCATCAATCCGTCGTTCTCGCCGCTGCCGCTGGGCTCGGCCTACGGCACCATGCTGGCGGCCACCGCCGTGACGCTGGCGCTGCAGGCGCGCGAGCGCACCGGCCTCGGCGACGAGATCGAAGTGCCCATCGCCTGCGCCCTGATGGAAGGCCTCTGCTACAACTCGATCAAGATCGAGGGCCTGCCGGAGCGCTACAAGACCCAGCGCGAAAAGGAAATCGAGCGTCGCCGCATCGAGGGCGCACCGATGAACCTGGACTACGACGAACTGCAGGAACTGCTCGACCCCTTCTATCGCAGCTACAAGTGCAAGGACGGGCGCATGTTCTACGTGGTCTGCCCGAGTCACAAGGAGCACGCCAAGCGCTGCCTCAAGGTGCTCGGTCTCTACGACGAACTGGTGGAGGAAGGGCTGGTGGAAGAGCCTGACACCTATGCGCCCACCAGCCAGTGGCAGAGTGACGTGTCGCTTGGCGTCTACCCGTTGCCCAAGCGCTGGGCGGATCATATCGCCGCGCGCATGAAGGAGGTCTTCCTGACCCGCACCTCCAAGGAGTGGGAGAAGATCTTCGGCCGTGGCAAGTTCCCCGGCGCGCCGCAGCGCTGGCTGCAGGAGTGGATCCACGATGACCACGCCGAGACCGCCGGGCTGATGGTCGAGGTCGAAGATCCCGAATTCGGCCTGATGACCCAGCCGGGCCCGATGGTCTGGCTGCACGACAGCGGTCACGAGATGCTCACGCCGACGCCGCGCCGCTGGGTGTCGTTCGACCAGGCGCTGGCGGTGCTGCATCGTATCGAGACAAAGCTGCCTCGGGTACGTGCACGCAACGCCAAGGACGGCTGGCTCGAAGGCGTCAAGGTGCTGGATCTGTGCAACGTCATCGCCGGTCCTCATTCGGTGGCGTTTCTGGCACGCTTCGGTGCCGACATCATCAAGGTGGACCCCGCCAAGCCGTTCTACGACTGCTGGAACACGGTCATCTTCGGCCTGTCGCACATGCGCTCCAAGCGCTCCCTGTTGACCGATATCCAGGTGCCTCGAGGGCGTGAAATCCTTGACGAGCTGATCCGCCAGAGCGACGTGGTGGTGTGGAATGCCACCGACAGGCAGGTGGAGCGGATGGGGCTGACCGAGGCGGAAATGCAGCGTATCAACCCCGAGGCGATCTTCTGCCAGCTCGACTGCTTCAGCGGGGTGAAGCCGGGCCCCCGGACCAACTACCTGGGCTACGACGACCTGGTGCAGGCCACCACCGGCATCATGCTGCGCTTTGGTGGAAGCATGGACACGCCAGAAGAGCACGCCCACGTCGGCACCATCGACGTGATGTGCGGCTTCGGTGCCTCCCTCGGTGTCGCCACTGCGCTGTATCAGAAGCTGCGTACCCGCCGTGTCAGCCGGGTCAAGACCTCGCTGTCGGCGCTGAGCGGCCTGGCCCAGATGCCGTTCTGCTACGACTACGAGCGACGCGGCCTGTTCGACGAGCCCTCGGGCCGTGAACTCAACGGCTACGACGATTTGTCGCGCTTCTATTTCACCGCCGATGGGGTGGTGCTGATCAGCGCCTACGAGCGGGACCTGCACAAGTTCGCCCAGGTGCCGGGGATCGAAGGGGTGGTCGATGTTCCGCCGGAGGAGCGGGCGGCCTATCTGGCACCTCGCTTTATCAATGCGGTGGCCACCGACTGGGTGGAACGGCTGCAGAAGGCGGGCATCGCCGCGGCGGTGTGCGAGAACATCGAGGCCCTGCGCTCCTACAACGCGCGGCGCTGGGACAACACCCCGGGCATCGATCGTGGCAGCTACTCCTTCACCGTCTACGACGAGCACCCCAGTGGTCACGTCATCACGCAGCTCGATCCGTACGCCATCCGTCCCAAGCGAGGTCGCATCTATCCGCTGGCGCCGTCGGAGAAGTACGGCAGCTCGAGCCGTCAGGTGCTCGAAGAGCTGGGGCACAGCCCCGAGGAGATCGATCGGTTGATCGCCGAAGGCGTCGTGTCGGAGAGCTGGAGCGAGGAGTACCTGCCGACCTGAGGAGTCGTCGATGCAGCTCCTTGTCGTGGGCCGACCAGGCGGGCTGAAGGTGTCCTGAGCCGACCAGGCGGGGGAATGTTGCTCCCCGCCTGGTCGTTTTTATTGCATCGGGCCACAGCCACTGCGACGGGTATCGCCAGCGCAGCGGCTGGTGGAACGCCAGGGCGTCAGGTGAGCTGGCGCACCGCGGTCTCGACACCGCGCAGCTCGGCCAGACCGCGCAGCCTGCCGTACAGCGGGTAGCCCGGGGCGGTGGCGCGGTGCTGATCGTCGAGAATGTGGTGGCCGTGGTCGGGACGCAGCGGCAAGCGTCGGCCGCCTTCGCGCTCGCGGCGGCGTTCCTCGGCGATAAGCGCGCGGATGACCGCGACCATGTCGACGTCACCGTCCAGATGCGGCGCCTCGTGGAAGGAGCGAGGGTCGTGGGACTCGCGCCGGGTCGAGCGCAGGTGCACAAAGTGGATGCTGGGACCAAAGCGCTGAACCATAGCGGCCAGGTCATTGGCGGCGAGCACACCGTAGGACCCGGTGCACAGCGTCAGGCCATTGGCCGGGCTGTCGACGGCCCCAAGGATCCACTCTGCGTCCGCCGCCGTCGAGACCACCCGGGGCAGGCCGAGCAGCGGCCGGGGCGGGTCATCGGGGTGGATCGCCATGTTGATGCCGAGTTCTTCGGCGACCGGGATGACCGCTTTCAGAAAGTAGCCGAGGTGCTCGCGCAGGCGCTCGGCGTCGATCTCGGCGTATCCGGCCAGTACCTCGCGAAAGCGCTCCAGGGTGTAGTGCTCTTCGGCGCCGGGCAGCCCGGCGATCAGGGTGTCGACCAGCGACTGGCGGGCCTCGGCGTCCAGGCTATCGAGGTAGCTCCTGGCGTCGGTCTTCTCGTCGTCGCTGTACTCGTCCTCGGCGCCTGGTCTGGCGAGCAGGTACAGGTCGAAGGCGGCAAAGGCTGTCTGGTCAAAGCGCAGCGCCAGGGCGCCGTCCGGCATCGCCCAGCGCAGGTCGGTGCGGGTCCAGTCGAGCACCGGCATGAAGTTGTAGCACACGGTATCGATGCCGCAGGCCGCCAGGTTGCGCAGGGTGTCGCAGTAGCGGGTGATCAGGGCGTTGCGCTCCGGCAGTCCTTTCTTGATCGCCTCATGCACCGGCACGCTTTCCACCACCGACCATTTAAGGCCAGCGTCCTCGATCATCTGCTTGCGCTCGGCGATGGCCTGCCGGGACCAGACTTGATCGTTGGGCACCTCGTGCAGTGCGGTGACGATGCCGGTCGCGCCAGTCTGGCGGATTTCCTCGAGTCGGATCGGGTCCTTGGGGCCGAACCAGCGCCAGGTGTGTTGCATGGGAATCTCCTTGTCTCGGGCCCGGCTAGAGGGTGTTCAGTGACGCCGCAAGCCCGGTATTGATCAGTCGGCGGTAGCCATCGGTGACAGCATCGGTAAACCCCTGCTGTGCCGCCAGGGCCGCAGGAACGATGTCTTGCTGTGCCAGAAAGGCTGCCACCAGCGCTTCAGGGTCATCACCGTGACGTTCATGCAGCTCGAGGAAGCGCGATGCCAGCGGGTCACTCACCTCATGTTGTCGGCCGTCGAGCGAGACGCCGGAGGTGTAGCGTATCCAGGCGGCCAGTCCCAGCGCGGTGCAGGGCACCTCGTGGCCGTCCTGCAGCCGCTCGAGGGCGCCATGAAACCAGCGCTGAGGCAGCTTCTGGCTGCCGTCCATGGCGATCTGAGCCAGCCGGTGGCGCAGACTGTCGTTGGCGAACCTGGCCAGCAGCTCGTCGGCGTAGCGTTCCAGATCGACCCCGTCCGGCATACGTAGCGTTGTCGCCGCTTCCTTCATCATGTAACGGCGCAGCAGGGCGCGAAACTCGGGACGGCTGACCGCGTCGTAGACCGTCTCGATGCCGTCGATGGCACCCAGGTAGGCCAGCAGCGAGTGGCTGCCGTTGAGCATGCGTAACTTCATGGTCTCGAAGGGGGCCACCTCGGTGACCATCTCGACCCCCTCGGCTTCCCAGTCGGGCCTGCCCAGGGGGAAGTGATCCTCGATGACCCACTGGGAAAAGGCCTCGCAGACCACCGCGTTGGGATCATCGACACCCAGCTCGCCCAGTCGGGCGAAGTCGGCGTCGGTCATGGCCGGCACGATGCGGTCGACCATGCTGCAGGGAAAGGCCACTTTGTCGCTGATCCAGTCGGCCAGTTCGCTGTCGCGCAGGGCGGCGAGCTGAACGACGGCGTTGCGCGTGCGGCGGCCGTTGTCTGGCATATTGTCGCAGGAAAGCACGGTGAAGGGCGGTAGGCCGGCGGCGCGGCGGCGTGCCAGTGCCTCGACCAGGATGCCCGGGGCGGTCTGTGGTGCGTTTGGCGAGCTAACGTCGGCCTTGATCATCGCATCGTCGACGAGCAGGTCGCCGCTGGCCGGGCTGAGAAAGTAGCCCTTCTCGGTCACCGTCAGGGTCACGATGCGTACCCTGGAGGACGCCATTCGCGTCAGCAGGGCTTCCAGGTCACGGCCCTGGCGGCCTTCGCTGTCTCGGCCGGAGAACAGCGTCTGCTGAATCACGCCGATCTCTCTGAGCGTGACGGTATCGCTATCGGTGAACTCGGCCACATGATAGCGATGGTCGGCCGCACGCAGCCCATCGACCAGGTCGACGCTGGAGCGCAGGTTGGCGCTGCACAGCCCCCAGGCGGTGTCACCGCTGCGCTCGAGATAGCGCGCCAGATAGACCGCCTGGTGGGCACGGTGGAAGGCGCCGAGTCCCAGGTGGACGATACCGATGTCGCAGGCTACGTTCGGCGCTTTGACGAAGTGGGTCATCTTGTTCTCTACCTCAGTCCCGGAGCAAAGCCCGTGGGCTCGGACGGTTGTGTGGTGCGGGTGTCTGCCATGTCCGCTTTGATCAATGCTGGTGCATCCGCTATCCCATCAGGTAGTCGGGCAGGAAGAGCACGATCTGCGGGAAGAAGATGATGGCCAGCACCACGGCGAACACGGCAAGGGCAAAGGGCAGCATTTCCCGGGTGTAGGAAATGAACGAGCAGCGCAGGATGCCGCACACGGTGTACATCGACACCCCGACGGGGGGCGTCATGCCGCCGAAGGTCACCAGGGTCATCATCAACAGGCCGAAGTGCACCGGGTCGATGCCGGCGGCCTTGATCACCGGCACCAGGATGGGCGCCAGCAGCATGACCACCACCGTCGCCTCCAGCAGCATGCCCAGCACGATCAGCAACAGCGACAGCACCAGCAGCAGGGTGGTGGGGCTTTCGAACACCCCGAGGGTGACCTCGGTGATGGTCTGTGGCACCCGTTCGAAGGACACCACGTAGCTGATGGCGCCGGAGAACATGATGATCAGCATGATCATGCCGACGTCGCGAACACCGGCACGGAAGGCATCGATGATCGATGTCAGGGTCAGTTCACGGTGGATGAAGCAGCCGACCACGATGGCGTAGACGATGGCGAAGGCACCGGCCTCGGACGGGGTGAACAGGCCGTAGCGGATGCCCACCAGCAGCCATACCGGGAACAGCAGCGCCCAGATGCTGCTCCTGGTCGCCTGCCAGACTTCGCCCAGCGACGGCGCCTTCTCGAGTTCGGGCACGTAGCCGCGTCGGTGCGACATCACGCTGGTGGCGATCATCAGCGCGACCAGCAGCAGGATGCCCGGCACCACGCCGGCGATGAACAGCCGGCCGATCGACACCTCACCGAGAAAGCCGTAGATGATCAGGCCGATGCTCGGCGGAATGGTGGCGGTGATCAGCCCGCCGATGGACAGCAGGGCAGCGGTAAAGCCCGGCGAATAGCCCCGCGCGATCAGGTTGCCGCCCAGCACCCGGGACTGCATCGCCGCATCGGCCACCGCCGAACCGGAAATGCCCCCCATCATGGCGCTCAGGGCCAGGCTCGACTGGGCCAGACCGCCGGTCATCCAGCCGGTCAGCAGGGTCGCCAGGCGCAGCAGGCGCGGGGTAATGCCGCTGGCGTTCATCAGGTGCCCGATCAGGATGAACAGCGGCACCGCCAGCAGCGGAAAGGACTGACTGGCCGAGACGATCCGCTGTACCGCCGTGCTGGTCGGCAGGAAGGTCTCGGGCAACAGGAAATAGGTAAAACCGGCCATGCCGATGGCGAAGGCGACCGGCATGCCGATGGCCATCAGTACCAGGCCGAGAATCAGGATGGCGAGTGTCGTCACAGAATCTGCTCCTGCTGGTCGCTGTCGGGCTCCAGCGCCTGAACAATGCCCACCGCGGCAAGCCGCCTGACCAGCGAGACGATCATCAGTACGGCGCCCACCGGCAGTGCCAGCGTCACGTAGCCGTAGCTGATCCCGGCAAAGCCGAGGGGACGCTGCCAGTTGGAGAACGCCAGCGAGAAGCCATAGCGTGCCAGGCAAGCCAGAAAGACGATCATCAGGCCTACCGTCACCAGGTTCGCTAGCCACTGGCCTGACCGGGGCAGCCGGGTCAGCAGGGCATCGACCCGGATCTGGCCTCCCTTCTTCAGGGTGATATCCGCGCCGAACATGCAGGCCCAGATAAAGAACAACTGGGCCAGCTCGGCGCCGCCGAGCATGGGGTTGCCCATGGCCCGGGTGGTGGCGCTGAACAGGATGCTGGCCGCGGTGAGAAACAGCAGCACGACGGCCAGCCACTCCTCGAAAGTGTCATAGTGCTTCCACATGGGTCCTCCCCAGCCGCTGCCGAGGTCGGCAGCGGTGGACGCTTGGTATCAAGGGGGGGTTATTCGCCAGCGTTGAGCACAGGCTCGAGTTGCTCGCGCAGTTCGGTCCAGCCCATGTCGTCGTAGACCGCCTGCATCTGGCTGCTGAACAGTTCGGTGTCGACCTCGGCAAACTCGACGCCGGCCTCTTCCATCTCCTTGCGCACGTCGGCCTGGGCGTCGACCGTCATCTGGGTGGCTTCGTCACCGGCCTTCTTGAGCTCTTCGTTGAGCATGGAACGCAGCTCGTCCGGCAGCTCCTGGTACCAGCGCTCGGAGACCAGCAGGCCCGTCATCAGGTGGATGTGATTGGTCAGGGTGACGTTGCTGGTCACTTCCTGAAGCCTGAGGCCGTGGGCGCCGGTCAACTGGGCCTCGGCGCCGTCGATGGTGCCGAGCTGGATAGCCGAGTAGATTTCCGACCAGGGCAGCGGTACCGGTGTCGCGCCCATGCCTTCGATGGTCTTGATCCAGCCCGGGGAGTTGATGGTACGGATGCGCACACCGTCGAGGTCCTCGGGGCCTTCGATCGGCTTCTGGGTGAACATCTGGCGGGTGCCCTGGAACCAGTTGTAGTTCATCAGGCGCATGCCGGTGTTTTCTGCCAGCAGCTCGACCCACTCGTGGTAGGGCTCGGAAGAGGTGATGCGGTCGTAGTCCTCGTGGCTCTCGACCAGGTAGGGCGCAGCCAGAATCCCGAGCTCAGGCTGAAACTCGGACAGGCGGCCTGCGTCTGTCAGCACCGCGATGTTGGCGCCGTTGCGGATCTGCTCGATCATGTCGTTGTCGGCGCCGAGCTGGCTGCTGGAAAAGACGTTCAGGGTGACTTCGCCGTCGCTTCTTTCCTCGATCCGTTCGGCGGCGTTCTCCATTGCCTTGACCATGGGGTCCTGGCTGCTCTGGGCGGTGGACAGGTTCAGTTCATAGGCCGCAAGCGCTTGGGTGCTGCTGAGGACGGCGGCGGCGAGAATCACAGACTTCTTGAACATGGGGCGCCTCCTTATCACTTGTTGTTGTCGCTACTGGTGTTGTCGTTGCTGATGTTGTCGTTGCAGTTGCTTCCGGGGGAGGGGGCCGGCAGGCCACAGGGCAGGGGCCGGGTGGCCCTTGCCCATGAAGAGATGTCTGCCGGGTAGGTAAAAATCAGCCGTTGGCGTCCTCGAAGATCGACGAAAAGCGCTGCACCATCTGGGGTAGGGAGATCAGGATCTCGCTTTGATGCACCAGCATGGCCTGGCGCGCCTGTTCTTCGTCTCTCTGTTCGATGGCGTCGACAATGTCGGCGTGCTGCTGGACCAGCTTTTCGAAGGGTGTGGTGTCAGGCACGCTGAGGTAACGCACTCGGTCGAGCTGTGCCTTGACCTCTTCGATGACCCGCCAGGCGGTCTCGTGGCCGGCGCCAAGGGCGAGCACGCGGTGGAAGTCCTCGTCGAGGATGAAGAACTGGTCATACTGGCCGCTGCTGGCGCAGCGGACCTGGCGCTCGATCAGATCCCGCAGTTCATAGATCACCTTGTCGGCGAGTCCTTGCCTGGCAGCGGAGGCGCTGACGGCGGTTTCGACTGCCTCCCTGACGAAGCGCGCTTCGCGCACCGACTTCTGCGAGATGCCCACGACGTAGGTGCCGCGCTGTGGGCGAACGTCGACCAGGCCCGCCTCGGACAGGCGGATAAAGGCTTCACGTACCGGCTGTCGGCTGACCGAAAAGGCGTCGGAAATCTCCTTCTCGGACAGTGCCTGGCCGGGGGCGAACTGCATGCGGATGATGGCGAGCCTGAGTACGCGGTAGAGCCGCTGACGCACCGATCCACCGGCGGCATCCTGTTCCCAGAGTTCAGCGATTGCGGGGGTCAGCATGGGGCACCTACCTGTCGTTGAGCGTTTCAGCCTTTTCAGTCTCTTCAGCTTCAGAGGCTTGAGCTTGAGGCCGTTGAGGCTCTGGGGCTTTCAAGCTTTGGGGCTTTCAAGCTTTGAACCGTCAAGGCTTCAGGCCTTTGAGCTTTGGTCTGATATGACTTGTATGGTAGTCATACTAGGATAGCTGGAGCGCGCTGTCAGGCCTGGGCGTATAGCACTTTGGTCTCATCTCGACTCGCCGCCTTTATTCGTCACCCCGGAGGACGCCATGCCACACCCCACCTATATCGCTGCACCGGACGACTGTCTGTTGCGCAAGGACGAACACCGACGCTGGCTCGCCAAGACCGGGATGCGACTGCTCGAGTTTGGCGCCGCCGCCGAGCACCCCCAGGGGGGCTACGGCTGGCTCGATATCGAGGGCAAGCTGGATGCCTCGCGGCCGGTGACGACTTTGCAGACCGCGCGACTTACCCATGTGTTTTCGCTCGCCCTCCGCCTCGGCGTGCCCTTCGCCCGCGCCAAGGTCGAACATGGCATCGCCGGGCTCTGGCAGCTCGCCGACGAGCAACACGGAGGCTGGTACCAGGGACAGCAGGTCCCAGGCGCCGCCACGATCAAGCATGCCTATACCCACGCCTTCGTAGCGCTGGCCGCCTCGTCGGCGCATATAGCGCTGGGCAGTCGCGAGACCCGCGAACTGCTGGATCGGGCCATCGACGTCATCGACCAACATTTCTGGTCGGATGACATGGGGCTGTGCCTGGAAAGCTACGAGCGGGACTGGACGCAGCTCGACGACTATCTTGGCGCCAACAGCAACATGCACTCGGTAGAGGCCTATCTGGCGCTGTGCGACGCTACCGGAGAGGAACGCTGGCTCGATCGTGCGGTGGCGATCGCCGACCGCTTTATCCACACCCACGCCCGCCAGCACGACTACCTGGTCCCCGAGCACTTCGATCGCCGGATGACGGTGCTCTACGACTTTCACAAGGACCTGCCGGCCGATCAGTTCCGGCCCTTCGGCCTGACCCCCGGACATTCGCTGGAATGGTCACGCCTGCTGCTCAACCTGGAGGCATCGTGCCTCAGGCACGGACGACCAGCGCCGGCCTGGTTGCTGGAAGACGCCGAAGGGCTGTTTGCCGCCGCCGCCAAGCATGGCTGGCAGGCCGACGGACAGCCGGGCTTCGTCTACACGCTGGACTGGGACAAGCGTCCGGTGATCACCGCCCGGCGTCACTGGGTCACCAGCGAGGCGGTCGGGGCGGCGCATGCGCTGCTGGTGCGCACCGGCCGTCAGCAGTATGCCGACTGGTACGCTACCTGGTGGGCCTATATCGATCGCCACATCATCGATCATGACCGGGGTGGCTGGATTCACGAACTCGACGAGAGCAGTCAGCCCCGCGCGCTTTACTGGCCACAGGGCAAGCCGGACATCTATCACGCCTTTCAGGCGACCCTGCTGCCCTTGCTGCCGCTGGCGCCGACGCCGGCCAGCGCTCTGGCTCATTCGCCCTGGGGAGATTTGGCATAGGCAGCACGGCAATAGGCAGCGCCTCGATAGCCGTGGTCGTCCAGGTGGAAAGGGCGACCCTTGCACGGCGGCGGCGCTGTGATGATGCCGGAAGGAGTGCTGCCTCTCAGGGCATATGGTCAGCCCGGGAGCCAGCGAGGGCGTGGTCATCGACGGTGGGGTGACCGGGGGGCCGGTCGGCGTCTGTGCCTGGGGTGGGCGTGCCGGTAGACATGTCGCCTGCGGGTGGGCCTTCGCGTCCGGGTACCGGCACCACCATCATCCAGTCGAGTCCGGCGGCGATCGGGGCAAGGCGCATGCCATCGCCCAGCGAGACCACGGCGTCTCCCAGTTCGCTCAGCGGGCGACTGGACATCGGCGCCTGGACCACGGCGTCCGCGAGGCGGTTGACGCCGTCCTGTTGTGCGCTGGTGACGGGGTCGAGGGTGCCGCCCAGGCGATCAGCCAGCGTCTCGAAGCGGGTGTCGGCCTTCGCCAGCCCGTCTACCAGGGTATCGGCCAGGGGCAGTAGCCGGTTGCTGGTGCTGTCGAGACCCTGATCGACGCGCCCAAGGGTCGCGACGCCACTTTCCAGGCTGTCCGCCAGCACCAGGCCTTGCAAACGCCCGGACAGGTCCTGGCCGGCATCGACCAGGCGTCCGACTTCCTCGAGGGTGGTGCGGGTGTCGCCCACCAGCGAGGACAGATCGACCGCCAGGTCGCCCAACTGCTGGGACGGGGCCAGGGCGAGTGTCACCCGGTCGTCGAGCATGTCGCCGGGACGCGTGACCATGGCGCCGAACTCACCGGTCAGGCCCACCGCCTCGGTGGCCAGCATCTGACTCAGGCTGCTTCGGCCCAGGTCTGTCGCTGCCGTGAGCGTGCTGCGCTCATCGTTTCCGATGCTCTCGACCAGTCCGACGACGGCCTGCTCATCCAGCCGGGGGATGCCGCTGTGGCTGATCCCGCCATGGCGCAGCGCCGTGCGCGCCGCCACCCCTTGCAGGCTGGTCTCATCTCGCCTGCCTCCCAGCACCTGACCGGCCAGGGCGACCCACTGGCCGGCACGACTCAGCCCGCTGGCGGAAGCGTCGACCAAGGCGTTGCCGGTGGTGGCGCTGACGTCGGACAGGGCATCGCCGCCGGCGACGATCAGGTCCGCCGCCAGGCTTGGCCACAGCAAGGAGTCGGAGGTGATCAGGATCGGTTCCAGGCCGAGCTGGATGGCGCTAGCCACTCGGGTGGTCAGTGACTGCTCAAGATCGCCCCATGGCTCCTCGAGATCGAGTTCCTGCTGGCCGATGCCCATCGTGCTGGCCAGGCGGCGTCGATAGCGATCCAGTGACAGCAGCCGCTGCAGGCGGTCGTCGAAGCGATGCAGCAGCGGCAGCGCGGCGACGCTGTCTAGCACACCTTCAACGGCTTCCAAAGATCCCCCCAGCGGTCCCTCAAGATACGCCCCGGTGCTTGCCAGGGCGGACGCGGTGGCGCTTGCCCACCCATCGGCACCGACAGCGCGCGCCACGGTGGATCCCTGAGTCGTAAGCTGGTTGGCGGTCATCCGCCCGATACCCCCGGCCACCAGCTCGGCCGAGCGGGAGGCGCTGGGCAGCGCCGGGCCGGTCGACAGGTGCTGTCGGTCGCCGGAAATCTGATCACGCTGAACGATCTGCACCGAAGACTGGAAGCCGTGACCCGGTTGAGGGGCGGGCGTCGCGTCGACGGCTGGTCTGGTGGCTGGTCTGGTAGAGGATGCTGCTGGCGAGAGCGGGGAGTGCTCAGCGCAGCCGGTCAGCAGAACGGCCAGTACGGCTACTGTTGTCCATCGTGCCAATCGAGCCGCCTCTGCGCTGGGCTTGAGGATCATGAGGTGTCCAGCCGTCTGATACCGGCAATAGTGCACCAGACTATCGGCAAAACGGGCGAGATCGTGGACGAACTTTGCTATAGCAGGCGTGTTGCCGGCATGGATAAGCGCTTGGAGCGAGTTCTTGTCGGCTGACCTGCCCGGGATCGCGGCAGGAGCAAACGGGCAACCGGATCAGGCGAGCAGGTGGTGGTACAGGGTGGTGGCGCCGATGGCGATCAATACCAGCCCCCCGAGGATCTCGGCACGCGGCCCCACGGTCTTGCCGAGCCGGCGTCCCAGCAGCATCCCCAGGGTCGCCATCAGGGTGGTGGCGCCACCGATCGCCAGCGCCGTCACCCAGATGTTGGCATTCATGAACGCCAGACCCACACCCACCGCCATGGCGTCCAGGCTGGTGGTGACCGCGGTGGCGATGATCAACCACCAGCGGGTGCGATCGCTGGTCGTGCCGCAGTCGCAACTGGCGCAGTCCTTGGGGGCGGGGGCGAGGCCGCCGTGGATCATCTTGCCGCCGAGGGCGAGCAGCAAAAAGAAGATGATCCAGTGGTCCCAGTGGGCAATGGTGTCGTAGGCGCTGGTGCCGAGCAGCCAGCCGATGATCGGCGTCGTGGCTTCCACCAGACCAAACAGCAGGCCGGTCTGCAGGGCCACCATGAAGCGCAGTCGACGCACGCAGGCACCCTTGCTGACCGAGGCCGCAAAGGCATCGGAAGATAGCGAGAAGGCGAGCAGCAGGGTCGAAGTGGGCGTCATGAAGGTGCGAATCCGGAGGTTGCCTGGTGAAAATGCGTGATGTCGCTGAAAGAGCCTCGTGCCTAGCGTCACGACCGATATTCCGGGCGTTGGCTATGGGCGCGATAGCGAATTTGCATGGCGATATTAGCGCGCAGGCTGACAGATGCAACTCTTTACCGAGGCTGCAAGTTTAAGCCAAAACAAAGACATATAGCCGTGACTATACCTTATGGTGGAGGCAAGAAAACCAGGGGGTAAGTCCAGGGATAAGGAAGAGGATAAGGAAGAGAATAAAGGCGCTACATTGCCCGCCAACAGGCAAGCTTCAGGCGCGACCCAGCATCAAGATCGTCGCGGCTCTTTGCCCGATCAACGAGAAAGAAACTGCATTGGTGCCAGCAAGAACGTTGGTTGTCGGAAGGGAGGAACGGTCAGGATTTCAAGGCATCTTCCAGCATCTTCACGATGACAAGGCCCGTCTTGGCGGGCAGGTTGTCACCGGCGTAATCGCGAATGGCCGCGATCTCTTCCCGCAGCTTGAGGTGCCGAGCTCTGAGGTGCTCGAGTTCCTGCTCAAGGAGCTCTAAACCGTCTAGTCCCACCGATGTTAACTCGGTCGGGCGAGGTTCGAGGGAATCATCAAATGGCGTGGTCACTATCATCTCCGGACCAGGGCAAGGGCGTCGCCAGGCAGGCAAGACCATCGTAGAATCCTGATCATTGAAGTGTGGCGTATCTCTCCTTGTGGCGATATAGGGATCAGGGGGTAGTTTGCCCGTCATGATGAGGTAATCAAACCTTCAATCCGCCACGATCATGGTTTATTGATCTCATTCATTCGTCTGATGTTGGGCTGAGCCAGGCTCAGGCCTGGTCCTGAAATTCGGGCACGGCGACGGCGTCGTTGTGGGTGACGACCTCCTCGAGTTGCTGGCAGAAGGTGTGGAAGGCGTCACTGGCATGTCCGGGTCGCCGGTGCATCTCGATTTCCACCTGGCCGAGTGCCGGCAGGCCCTGCGCTTCGCCGAGGATCCGACAGCCCGCGGGTACGCTGCGGGGTGTCTTGACGGTGATCGCGAGCCCCGCCTGGACCGGCAGGTTGATGCCGGTGGGGGACTGGCTCGAGTAGCGCAGCTCCCAGGCGCGTTCCTGACGCCCCAGGGCGGCGAGGGCATGGGCGCGAAAGATGCAGCCTTCGGGATTCAGTGCCAGGGGCAGTCGGCTTCCACGGGTAGGGTCGGCATCCGCCGCCGCGACCCATACCATGGGTTCCCAGCCGAGCAACTGGCCCGATTGCGTCGGTCCGTGGCGGATCGACAGGACCACGTCGAGCAGGCCCTGCTGGAAGCTGTCCACCAGGTCGGCACTGATGCCACAGATGACCTCGATGCGGGTATGCGGATAGGCCTCGGCGAAGCGGGGCAGCAGTTCCGGCAGGTAGGCGCTGGCCTGTTCCTCGGAGGTGCCGATACGAATCTTCTCGCCATGCTGGCGGTCGCCGAGTGCCGCCCTGGCCTCGTCTTCCAGCGTCAGCATGTGGCGCGCATAGGGCAACAGCCGTTCGCCGTCGGACGTCAGTAGCACGCTGCGGCTGGTGCGCTCGAACAGCGACTTGTGCATCTGGTCCTCCAGTCGCTTGATCTGCAGGCTGACGGCGGACTGGGTGCGGTGCAGCACGCGGCCGGCGGCGCTGAAGCCCTGACACTCGGCCACGGTGACGAAGGCACGAAGCAGGTCGGTATCCATAATCGATGAGCCTTTGAAATAAGTGATATCTCAACCATTCATTTCTATTATGAAGAGGCGCTCTCTATCCTGTCCAACATCACTTGAGACAGGCAGGAGTTCCTCATGCAGGCCACCGATGCGCCCACCACGTCCTCGCTGGACGGTCTGATCGACCTTGAGCACTACCCGATTCATGACCTGGACGGCGAGTCCGGACGGGCGCTGATCCAGCGCTGTCACGAACAGCTGGCCGACGATGGCTGTGTGGTGCTCAAGAACTTTGTCCCCGAGGAGGCATTGGCCCGGCTGGAGCGCGAGACCGAGCGGCTGTCGCCCGAGGCGCACTACAACCAGACCGAGACCAACCCCTACAACAACGCCGGCGACCCCGAGCGCCCGGCTAGCCATCCGCTCAATCGCTTCGACGATCGCACCAACGGCTTTGTCGCCGGCGATCGCATCGGCGAAGACACCATCATTCGCCAGGTCTACCAGCATCCGGACTTCCAGCGCTTTATCGCCATCGTGGTAGGCATGGAAGAGATTCACCAGTACGCCGACCCGCTGGCGGACCTGGTGGTCAACGTGCTGAGAGAGGGCTGCCAGCATCCCTGGCACTACGACACCAACGAGTTCATCGTCACCATGATGACCCGCCAGTCCCACGGCGGTGGCCGTTTCGAGTATGCCCCGGGCATCCGCAGTCCCGAAGGTGAGAACTTCGACGAGGTCGAGCAGGTGCTGGACGGCGATCGCTCGCGACTCAAGGCTCTGGACCTTCAACCGGGTGACCTGCAGGTGTTCTTCGGCCGTTATTCGCTGCACCGGGTGACGCCGGTGGAAGGCGAGAAGGAGCGCCACACCGTGATCTTCGCCTACGCCAAGGAACCCGGCTTCATCGGGCGCCCCGAGCGTGCCCAGCGTATCTTCGGGCGCATGGCTCCGATTCACCAGACCCTGTTGAAGGAAGGCATGAATCGCAGCGATTCGCTGGCCGACTGAGCCCACGCCGATGACATCGAAGCCGAGCACGTAGAGGCTCGGCCTGTGCCCCTTGCGACCCCGCCATATTCGAACAGGACCCTGACATGAGCATCGTCGATTTCGACAATTTGACCGACAACGAGCCGGACCATATTCCGGTCGTGCCCTCCGCGCCGATGGCCAACGGCGACAGCATCCCCACCGCCTTCGATCCCAGGCAGCTGCGCGCCGGGCGCCTGGCGCGGCTGCGCGCGACGATGGCAGAGCAAGGCTACGCCGCCATGGTGCTGTTTGACCCCAACAACCAGCGCTATGCCACCGGTTCGCGCAACATGTTCGGCTACTTCCTGCGCAACTCGACCCGCTACATCTATGTGCCGCTGGAAGGGCCGGTCATCCTGTTCGAGTACCCGGGCAGCGCCCACGTCTCTACTTGGCTCGAGACCATCGATGAATCGCGCACCTCCAAGGTGGTGTGGTCCGCCGTCAACCAGCGCGACAACCTCTCTTCGGACCCCTTCGGTGTGGAGATCGCCGAACTGATCGAAGAGCACGGACGTGGCAACCGCAAGATCGGGCTGGATCGCTGTGCGCTCAACCTGGCGCGCTCACTCGAGGCCCAGGGACTCGAGGTCTTCGACTGCATGCAGGACACCCTGCACTGTCGGCGCATCAAGACCCCCGAGGAGATCGCCTGCCTGGCCCAGTCCATGGCCGGCAGCGAGGCCGCGGTGGCCGAGGTCGAGGCGGCGATCAAGCCGGGCATCACCGAGAACGAGCTGTTCGCGATCATGTATGGCAACGTCATCCGCCAGGGCGGCGAGTTTATCGAGACCCGCCTGCTGTCGTCCGGCCCGCGCACCAATCCCTGGTTCAACGAGGCCAGCGATCGGGTCATTCGTCCGGGCGAACTGGTGGCACTGGACACCGATACCATCGGTTGTCACGGCTACTATTCGGACTTCTCGCGTACCTTCCACGTCGGCCCGAATCGCCCCAGCGCCTACCAGAAGGAGCTGTATCGGATGGCCTACGACCAGGTGCACCACAATATGGGCATCTTGAAGCCCGGCATGAGCTATCGCGAGATCGCCGAGCAGGCCTGGAAGATCCCCGAGCGTTTCCTGGACCGTCGCTATCCCTCCATCATCCACGGCGTCGGCATGCACGGTGAAACCCCGCTGGTTGCCCACCACATGGACTTCGACCGCTTCTCCAAGGACGGCGTCCTCGAGCCTGGCATGGTGGTGTCCGTGGAGAGCTACATCGGCGAGGTGGGTGCCGCCGACGGGGTCAAGCTGGAAGAAGAAGTGCTGATCACCGACAGCGGTGTGGAAAAGCTGTCCCGCTACCCCTTCGACGAGGCGTTGCTCGACCGCCAGTTCTGAGGCGTCTCGCTGCCCTGTCATCGTGCGCCGGGCTCCATGAGAGATGGCCGCCCGGCGCTGACGCCTTTTCAGCAAGTCATATCGAGAGTTTTGATGAAAGACGTGAATCATTGGATCGGCGGCGAATCACAGCCGTCGCAGCGCCATCTGGATGTCATCAACCCGGCCACTGCCGAGCCGGTTGGCCGTGTCGCCCTGGGTGACGGCGCCACCGTCGAGCGTGCCATCGAGGCGGCCCGCCGCGCCCAGCCGGCCTGGCGCGACACCCCGCCGGCCAAGCGCGCCCAGGTGATGTACCGCTTCAAGGCGCTGCTCGAGCGTGACGCCGACGAGATCTGCGCGCTGGTCAGTGAAGAGCACGGCAAGGTGCTTGAAGACGCCATGGGCGAACTCAAGCGCGGTATCGAGAACGTCGAGTACGCCTGTGGCGTGCCGGAGCTGCTCAAGGGCGAGTACTCCCACAACGCCGGCCCGGCCATTGACACCTGGTCCAATCATCAGCCGCTGGGCATCGTGGCCGGCATCACGCCGTTCAACTTCCCGGCCATGGTGCCGTTGTGGATGTATCCGATGGCGCTGGCCTGCGGTAACGCCTTTATCCTCAAGCCCTCCGAACAGGTACCGTCGGCGGCGCTCAAGATGGCCGAGCTGCTCACCGAGGCGGGTCTGCCCGACGGCCTGTTCAGCGTGGTCCACGGCGACCGTGAGGTGGTCGAGGCGCTGATCGATGCGCCGGATGTGAAGGCGGTGTCCTTCGTCGGCTCGACCCCGGTGGCCAAGGCGATCTACCAGCGTGGCGCCGAGAATGGCAAGCGTGTGCAGGCGCTCGGTGGTGCCAAGAACCACGCCGTGGTGCTTCCCGATGCCGATCTGGACAACGCCGCCAGCACCCTGATCGGGGCCGCCTACGGCAGCGCCGGTGAGCGCTGCATGGCGATCAGCGTGGCGGTGTGTGTCGGCGATGACACCGCCGACGCCCTGGTGAAACGGCTCGCGCAAGAGGCCCGGGAGCTCAAGATCGGTGCCGGCACCGAGCGCGGCCTCGATATGGGCGCGCTGGTCAACGCCGGACACCGCGACAAGGTCGCAGGCTATATCCAGCAGGGCGTCGACGCCGGTGCCGAACTGGTGGTGGATGGGCGCGAACATCCGTTGGTCGAGGCGTCACCGGGCTACTTCCTGGGTGCGAGCCTGCTCGACCGGGTAACGCCCGAGATGAGCGTCTACCGCGACGAGATCTTCGGTCCGGTGCTGTGCGTGGTGCGTGTCGCCAGCTTCGATGAGGCCATTGCGCTGATCAACGCCCACCAGTACGGCAACGGCACCTGCGTGTTCACCCGGGATGGCGAGGCCGGACGCCGCTTCGCCGACGCCATCGAGGTCGGCATGGTCGGCATTAACGTGCCGCTGCCGGTACCGGTGGCCTTCCACAGCTTCGGCGGCTGGAAGGAGTCGCTGTTCGGCGATCTGCATGCCTATGGCCCCGACGCCGTGCGCTTCTACACCCGGCGCAAGGCCATCTCCCAGCGCTGGCCGAGGAGCCAGGACAGGGAAAGCGCGCAGTTCAATTTCCCCTCGAACTAGCGCTCTTTCGAAAGGGCCTGCGCAACCAGCGCCCGACGGGAGTGCCAGGTCGGTCCTCCGGCAGGGGAGCGACTCAGGTGACCAGCGACGCCCACTCCTTGCGAGTGGGCGTCGTCGTATCCGGGGCAAGTGCGTGAGGTTTCACCGGGTCGCGTCGACGACCGCTGCCGAGCGGGGTGGCGGCGTCGCCGAAAGACGCGGGTGGATCGGGTTGGCGGGGCGATAGCCGGGCAGGGCAAGACGACGGGCGGCGACGCTCGAGTGCAGCGTCTCGTTGCCGAAGGAGGCAAAGCCGATGCGCCGCAGATAGCGCCTGGGCGAGACCAGCCGATAGAGGCGCGAGAGAAACCTCCGGTAGGAGTCGACGATGTCGTCCTCGCGCGGTGGTACACCGAGCAAGGGGCGGGTGTCAGGCGCCAGCGGCAGCCCCTGCTCGCTGGCGCGGCTCATCATCCAGTCCAGGCTGACGTCCGACAGCACGCGGTCCTGGTAGCCCCCGCCGACATTAGAGTGGGCACCGGGAAACCACACCTGTTCCAGGGTGGCGGTGGTGGTCTGCGGCGACCACAGGGTCGGGGCGAAGGCCTTGCGGTGTTCATCGATCGCCAGCGCCTGGTAGGCGTGGCGCACCAGTGGGCTAAGGCGGGTGTCATGGAACTCGAACTGGCGGCGATTGAAGGCGGCAAAGCTTCTGAGCGGAATGCCCAGGCTACCCACGGTGTCCCACACGCCGATCATGTGGATCTCCGGCACCCAGGCGTAGCGCGAGGCGAAGCGTCGGGCCTCGGCCGACTGCGGGCCACGCCGACGGTCGCGGTATAGCGCGTAGGCGCGTCCCGCCAACTGTCGGTGTTCGGGATGCAGCAGCCCGGTGGTGTGAAGCATTCCGCTCAAGCTGCGAGCGGTATAGGCACCCCGGCTGAAGCCGAACAGGAACAGCCGGTCGCCCGGGCGCAACAGTCCGATCAGTTCCATGTAGGCGTCGACCAGGATCTCCGACAGCCCGAGCCCGGTGGCGCCTGCCACCAGGCGGTCGTACCAGTGCAGATGGCTGCCGACCCCATGGTAGTAGTGCTTGAGGGTACCACCCTCGGCCATGGGGTTTTCCTCCACCGCCTGGTAGAGCCGGCTGACGTTGGTATTGGTGTCACCGTCTTCCAGGTCCATGTCCGGCACCTGCCAGGTGCCATCGAAGAACAGCGCGACATTCTTGGCCATCGACTTTCCTTGCTGTCAGCCCTTGCTGGTCCGGGCGATGCCCGGTCGTCGCTGTCAGTGTATGTCGGGGTCGTGGCCGGAAAATTGAGCGCAGAGGCGCAGGGCGTCGATCGGTCGTCCTCGTAGCGCTGCGGCAAAGATTGCAGGAACGGGGCGGACGGATGGCCGCGTTCGCCCCGTTGCGGCTGACGTGTTGGAGGGCGTCTAGAAGCGTGTCTAGAAGTGTGTCTCCCAGGTGTCGACGATCCGGAGCGTGTCATCGACCAGGTGGAGCTGGCGCCACTTGTCGAAGGTCATGCAGGGATGCGAGGCGCCAAAGGCCAGGACGTCACCGATGCGCACGTCGCGGGCGTTGTCGGGCAACTGGACAAAGGTGTGCTGATCCATCTGCTTGACCACCTGCCAGCCTTCCACCGACAGCTGCTCGCTGGCCTGCCCGCCTTCGCGATAGCGCCTGAGGACTTCAGGGGCCAGGTCGAAGCCGATATCGCGCTTGCCCAGTGCCACGATGGCCAGCCCCGGTTCGGGCAGCGACTGCACCTGGGCGAACACCTCCAGCGCCGGCTCCAGCCCCTGGTGCAGATCCTGGCGCCGGGACAGCACGCCGGCCTGGGCCTCGCGGTAGATGCCATGGTCGTGGACCACGTAGCAGCCTGGGCGCAGCACCGGGGTGAAGCGGCCTTCGAGTCCACCGTCGCGGAATTCTTCGGCGATCAGGTCGTACCAGGCCGAACCCGAGGCCGTGACGATGGGCTTGTCGCGATCGACCAGGCCTTCGGCGGCCAGTCGCTTGACGCCGGCGACCAGACGCTGGGCGTAACGGCGAATACCGGCCACCGGGTCGTCGCCATGGACCACGCCCTCATACCCCTCCAGACCCGCCAGGGCTATGCCGGGCAGGGTAGCCGCACGCCGCGCCAGCGCGATTACCTCGTCATCATCGCGAAGCCCGCACCTTCCCCCTTCGACGCCTACCTCGATCAGGATATGCAGGGTGATGCCAGCGGCCCCGAAAAAGGCGCCTAATTGGTCCAGGTTCTCGGCGCTGTCGACGGTGACGTAAAGTTCGGCACCGGCGCGGATCAGGTCGGCGGCGATGGCCATGTTGGCCTGACCGACCATCTGGTTGGCCACCAGTAGACGCTGGACGCCCTCGGCGAAGGCGGCGCGGCACTGGGGCAGGGTCGCCAGGGTGATGCCCCAGGCGCCGGCCTCGAGCTGCCGCCGGAACAGCGCCGGGGTCATGGTGGTCTTGCCGTGGGGCGCAAGCTCGGCGCCGTGGCGGCGGGCGAAGTCTTGCATCCACACCAGATTGTGGGCGAGCGGCGCCTGGTGGATCACCGCCGCCGGCAGGCTGACGTCGGCCAGCAGTCGGTCGCCGGTTTCCAGGGTGCCCTTGTGGCAGCCCTTGGCATCGAGGGAGGTGGAAGCGGGGGAGTGGACCATGGAAGTTCTCCTGAGAGCGGAACGCGGGTCATGTTACGCCGCGCCGGACGATTGGCAATGTTCGAAGATTGATCTGACTACGACCATTGTCGGAAATTTTCAAAAAAGTGTGGAGCGATGTTAGAAACTAACATAGCGTAAGGATACCGCAGATGACGAGGGCCCTGGACAGGCTTCGTGATCTGGCAACGTCGCAACGGACAGAGGCAAGCCATGAGTCAACAGATCGATATCCTGTCGCGCATCACCGCTGTGGTTCGCTCCCTGAGCGAGTCGGAGCGCAAGGTGGCGGAGCTGATCTTCGACGATATCGACTTCGTGGCCGAGGCCAGCATCAGCGAGATCGCCCGGCGCTCAGGCGTCAGTGACGCCACCGTGACGCGCTTCGCCCGCTCGGTGGACTGCGACAACGTGCGTGACCTCAAGCTGCGCCTGACCCGCGCCCTGGCCGCTGGACGTCGCTTTATCGAGGACGCCGATCCCGCCCGGGGGTCAAGCATCGTCTACGACGTCGCCACCCAGACCCTGGCGCTCAACCGCGAATTGTTGTTCGAGGCCGATATCGAAGGTGCGGTGGAGCGACTCGACAACGCCCGCCAGATACTGACCTTCGGCAGTGGCGGCGGCTCCAGCGTGATGTGCCAGGAGCTGCAGTTTCGCCTGATGCGCCTGGGCTATGCGGTCAGCGCCTATCCCCACGGTCTGCTGCCGAGAATGGTGGCCGCCACCCTGGAGCCTGCGGACGTAGTGGTGGTGCTGTCGGTGTCCGGCTATACCCCGGAGATGGTCGAGTCGGCCCAGATCGCCAGTCAGTACGGAGCCCAGGTGATCGCCATCACCGCCGTGGGGTCGCCGCTCGCCGCCGCCGCCAACGTGGTGCTGCCCATCGCCGCCCGGGAGACCGACTTCATTCTTCACCCTTCGGCGTCTCGCTACGCGTTGATGGCCGCCATCGACGTGCTGGCGCTTGAGCTGGCCATGCGTCATCGCGACCAGGCCCGTACCAAGCTCAGGCGTTTGAAGATTGCACTTGATGACCATCGCGGCGGAGACAATCGTCAGCCGCTGGGAGACTGACATGCACCATGACCTCTTGATTCGTCGCGCCACGCTGCTGGATGGCACCGGCGCGGATCCCCATATCGCGGATGTCGCGATCAAGGGGGATCGTATCGTGGCGGTGGGGGAACTCGCCGGGCACGAGGCCAGCGAGGTGGTGCAGGCCGAGGGGCTGGTGCTGACGCCGGGATTCATCGACGTCCACACCCATGACGATACCAATGTGGTGCGTACCCCCGAGATGCTGCCGAAGCTGAGCCAAGGGGTGACCACCGTGGTGGTCGGCAATTGCGGCATCAGTGCCTCGCCGGTCAGGCTTCGCGGCAGTGAGGTGCCCGACCCGATGAACCTGCTGGGCGACGCCGAGGACTTCGCCTATCCCAGCTTTGCCACCTACGCCGATGCCGTGGAAACGGCCTGCCCGGCGGTTAACGTGGCGGCGCTGGTGGGGCATACCAGCCTGCGCTCACTGGTGATGGACGACTTCGAGCGGCCGGCCCGCGACGACGAGATCGCCGCCATGCGCCTTACCCTGGAACAGGCACTCGCCGAGGGCGCCATCGGCATGAGCACCGGGCTTGCCTATCGCAATGCCCGTCAGGCGCCAAGCGCCGAGGTCGCCGCCCTGGTGCGCGCGGTCAGCGAGGCGGGCGGAATCTACACCACCCACCTGCGTGACGAGTTCGCCGGACAGGCCGAGGCAATGGATGAGGCCTTCGCCACTGCCGCCGAGGCCCGTGCACCGCTGGTGATCTCGCACCTTAAGTGCGCCGGTGCCGGCAACTGGGGGCAGGCGCCGCGGGCGCTGGCGCAGTTGACCGAGGCCGCCAGCCGCCAGCGTGTTCACTGCGACTGTTACCCCTATACCGCCGGCTCCTCGACCCTGGACCTGGGGCAGGTCACCGACGAGATCGACATCACCATCACCTGGTCGAAGCCACATCCGGAGCAGGCACGTCGGCCGCTGGCCGATATCGCCGCCGACTGGGGGCTTTCACTGCTGGACGCGGCCAGGCGCCTGCAGCCTGCCGGTGCGGTCTATCACAACATGAGCGAGGACGACATGCGCCAGGTGCTGGCGCACCCCTTGACCATGGTCGGCTCCGACGGTCTGCCCAATGACCCGCATCCCCACCCGCGCCTGTGGGGCGCCTTTCCCCGCGTGCTGGCCCACTACAGCCGCGACCTGGCACTGATGCCGCCGGCCGAGGCGGTACGCAAAATGAGCGGTCTTTCCGCTGCCACCTTTGGCCTGGAAGACCGCGGTGTGATTCGTCCAGGCGCCTTCGCCGATCTGGTCCTTCTGGATCTCGAGCAACTGGAAGATAGCGCCACCTATGACCAGCCGAAGACGCCCGCCAGCGGCATCCTTCGGGTGCTGGTCAACGGCACGACGGCCTACGCCAATGGCCAGGCGTCGAGCCAACGATCCGGGCGCATGTTGCGCCGAAGCGTGCGCCTTGCGGCCACGCCACTCTAGCCACGTTTATTGCATCAGCATTTTTCAGGAGACATTGACATGACGATCAAGCGTTATGGCGCCGAAGGCGGCGTCGGTACCGGCGGCCAGAAACTTCCCTTCTCCCGCGCGGTGGAAGCCGGCGGCTGGCTGAAGGTGTCCGGTCAGACCCCGATGACCGATGGGGAAGTGGTGGAAGGCGGCATCGTCGAGCAGAGCCGACTGGCCTTCGAGAATGCCCTGACCATCGCCCGCGAGGCGGGTTACGACATCGAGGACGTGGTCCACGTCACCGCCGTGCTGACCGACTCGCGTTACTTCCAGTCGTTCAACAAGGTGTTCGCCGAGTACTTCAAGGATCACCCGCCGGCGCGCATCTGCAGCGTTCAGGATCTGGTGGTGGACTGCAAGGTCGAGGTGGACCTGACCTGCTACCGCGCCGATCGCGCTTAAACCAGGGACATTGCGTCGAGCGGCAACTCGACCGGGGCAGGGATGCCCGCATCGTAGCGACAGGAAGGCGCCGGATCCCGGCAAGGACCCGACGCCAGGCACAGCAAACGTTCACATTCACTGTCTCGATCGCGGCAACGACCGAGACGACAAGTATAAGAGGTCTGTATGAACAGTCATCTTTTCCTTGCTACCTTTTGCGTCTACATCGTTCTGATGATCGGCTTCGGCTGGTGGATGTCGCGGAACGATCGCGGCACCGGCGATGACTTCCTCCTTGGCGGGCGCAGCGTACCGATATTCCTGACCATCGGTACCACCGTGGCCACCATGGTGGGAACAGGTTCCAGCATGGGCGCGGTGGGCTTCGGCTACGCCAACGGCTGGGGCGGCGCACTCTATGGTCTGGGTGGTTCGATCGGGGTGCTGCTGCTGGCGCTGTGTTTCGCCGGTGTGCGCCGCTACCGCTTCATGACCATGAGCGAGGAGTTGTCGTTCTACGTCGGGGCCAACCGCCTGGTGCGCAATGTCGTGGCGCTGTTCATCTACGTTGCCTGCATCGGCTGGCTCGGTGCCCATATCCTCGGCGGCGGCCTGTATCTGGCGTGGATGGCGGATATCCCCGCCTGGCAGGCCAAGATGGTGGTGGCCTTGGGCTTCGGTATTTACTGCGTCATCGGCGGCTACATGGCGGTGGTCTGGACCGACACCGTGCAGGCCATCGTGCTGTTTGTCGGCTTCTTCCTGATGGCGGCGGTGGCCGTGGTCGAGGTGGGCGGCTTCTCCGAGATGACCGCCTCCATGGACGCCGCGGCGACCAGCTTCCTGGCCATCGACAAGGTCGGCCTGGTGCCCGCCCTGTCGCTGATCACGGTCATCGCGGTCGGCGTGCTGGCGACCCCGTCCTTCCGTCAGCGCATCTACTCCGGCGCCTCGGTGGGCTCGGTGCGCCGCTCCTTCCTGGTCACCGGTTGCCTGTACATGCTCTTCTCCATCGTGCCGGCGATCATCGGCATGGCCACCTACGCCCTCAACCCCAATCTGGAAAACAGCAACTTCGCCTTCCCGTATCTGGCCACCGAAGTTCTGCCGCTGTGGCTTGGCCTGTTGCTGCTGGTGGCCGGTCTGTCGGCGACCATGTCCAGCGCCAGCAGCGATGCGATCGCCGGTGTCACCACCCTGATCCGCGATCTCTACGTGCTGGTCAAGGGCCGTGCGCCTTCTGCCAGTAGCGTGGTCAGGCTGTCGCGGGTCGGCCTGGTCGGTACCATCAGCCTGGCGCTGGCCTTTGCCCTGACCTCGGACAACGTGATCGCCTACATCACCAAGATGGTGGCGACCGTGCTGGCGGGCATGTTCGTCTGCGGCGTGCTGGGGCGCTTCTGGCCGCGCTACAACTGGCAAGGTGCGATTGCCTCGCTGGTGGTGGCGTCGGCGACGTCGCTGACGATCATCTCGGTGCCGAGCTGGAGTGCCTACTGGGGCAACCCGAGCATCCCGGCGGTGGGCCTGGCCATGGCCGCCGGTATCCTGGTCAGCCTGTTGACCCCGGCTTCCGAACTCAGCGAAGAGCAGGCGCTTGAGCTGATCACCGAAGAACGCGAGCGCATGGAGGCGGTGCCTGACGTGCCGCTGCGCAAGGGGCCTGCCAAGGCCTGACGCTCACTGACCACATCAAAGAAAGCCCGCGCAGGCGACTGCGCGGGCTTTTTCGCATGTCTGCTGCGGTGGCGAGGAACAGGGGTGCCGCTCAACGGCGCAGCGACCATATCCTGCCAAGGGCGCTGTCTTTCAACACCCAATGGTGGAACAGGGCCGCCGCGATATGGCCACCGAGCATAAAAGGCAGCAGCAGATCGGCGCCCCAGTCCCGATGAAAGCGGCCAAACGGCTCCATCAGGGTGATCAGCGGCACCTCGAGCAGGGCCGCGAGCGAGTCCGCCAGTGGCAGGCGCTGAAACGAGGGCAGCGTCCACTGGCCCAGCACCTTGAGGTCGAAGCCGGTGCCGATATACGCCGCTACGGGCAGCGCCAGGAGCACGGCGAGCAGACCACGGTGGGCGAGGCGAGTCACCCGTGGCAGCCCCAGGGGCGGCGGCTGTGGCAGCCATAGATGTGCCGCCAACAGCCCCAGCGACAGCGCCACACTCAAAAGCCCCAGGTTGACGTGGACCACCAGCAGGTACCAGTTGGCGGACTCGAGCTGGGTGGTCGCCCACTTGCGCCCGTAGGCACTGAGGTACAAAAGGGCGATGGTCAACGCCAGCAAGGCGTGCAGGGCACGGCTGATCAGGGCGTGTCGGGCAGGGCGGCCATCGGGTGCGTGGGTCGCATCGCGGGCTTGGCTCGCTGGCATGAAGGAAACCTCTGGGATGCGGTATTGCCCGGTGTCAGGCAATTACCGCCATGCTGACGCCTGGCCCTTCGCCTGTCAGCCATTCCCTGTGCCATGCTGGGGACAATTCGCCCTCGGAGCCTTCCATGTCGATCTTTCTCGTCACCCTTTTTATTGCCTCCCTGCTGCCGATCCTGCTGGCCTGGATCGGTGCCGCCTGGCGCGTGCGCCAGTTCGGCCACCTGGACAATCGCCATCCGCGTGCCCAACAGGCGCGTCTTGAAGGTGTCGGTGCGCGGCTGCAGGCGGCCCAGTCCAACGCCTGGGAGGCGCTGATCGTCTACGCTACCACCGCGGTGGTGGCCATCGGCGCCGGGGTGGAGCTGGAGAGCCTCGACGTGCCGGCGCTGGTCTTTCTCGCCTCACGCCTGCTCCACCCGCTGGCCTACGCCCTGAACTGGCAGTGGATCCGCTCCATCATCTTCGCCATCGGCATGCTGGCGTGTCTGACGATCATGATCGGGGCGCTGTGGTAGCCGCCCCGAAACGAGACCGGTGGCTCGCGCTCGCACGCCGGTTTTCAGCCCGTTGACCGTCAGCGTCAGACGGTCGTTGTCACGACGACCGTGCCAGGGTGGTGACCAGGCGCTGACAAATATTGTCCAGCGCCTTGGCCTTGCCTTCGTCGGCCAGGCTGCCGTCTTCATGGAAAGCGCTGCCGGCGCCGCCCACGGCAAGCTGGTCAGGCAGTACCGTAACGCCGATATTGCTCAAGAGCTGACGCAACAGCGGCAGGGCGCGAAGCCCACCGAGCCCGCCGGGCGAGGCGCCGACGATGGCCGCGACCTTGTGCTGGTAGGGTTCGAGGGCGCCCAGGTCGCCGTCGGGGCGCGAGACCCAGTCGATGGTGTTCTTCAGAAGCGGTGTAATGAAGCCGTTGTACTCAGGGGAGGCGATGGCGAGGCCCTGGTGCTCCATGAACATCCGCTTGAGGCGGCTGGCGTGCTCGGGGAGTCCTTCTCCGGCCTCCAGGTCACCGTCGTAGATCGGCATCGGGAAGTCGCGCAGGTCGACGAAGGTGGCCTGTCCGCCAAGCTCGTCGATGCGTTGTGCCATCAGCCTGGCCAGACGCTTGTTGAAGGAATCTTCCCGGGCGCTGCCGGCAAAGACCAGAATACGGGGACGGGTATCGCTCATGGGGTTCTCCTGCGGTATGAACGGAAACGCAACAGTGCAAGGCATGGACATATAGCCATAGGCTTACGCTCTGTCAGCCATTGTCAGCGCCGATCTTATGCATTCATCCTGCAACATATCGCATCAAGATGGCAGAAGGAGGTCGACGTGAAGTACCCCACAACGCCGGATGGACGCTACTTTGTCGCCCGCAATCGTCTCTGGCGGTGCACCGACCCGCGCCTGGACGAAGACACCCGCAAGCGCCACGTCAAGGCGCTGATGGCGGCCCGCCGCGCGGTCAAGGAGGCCAACAAGGTCGACGATGACGAGGCGCTCAAGGCCGCGCGTCGTCAGGTCCAGGTGGCCAAGGAGGCGCTGGGCGAGCGTGGTCCGGTGTGGTGGTCCGACGGCGCCGAGGACGAGACCGGACGCGCACCCCACAACAGCTCCTACGCCGACTGGTGGGCCAGCCACAACGCGCAGGAGGACAAGGCGTCTGGATGATCGCCCTCTGCGTCAGCGAGGCTGCCTTCAGGCAGACCAGGGCAGCGGCGGTGCCTCCAGGCGTGCTCCCTGCCACAGGGGGATGTCACCGAAGCGCTCGCTGGCGGCTTCCCAGTCGTGCTGAGCCTGGATGATCGCTTCCCGCGAATGGCCAACGAAGTTCCACCAGATCAGGATCTCGTCTTCCATCGGCTCGCCGCCGATCAACAGGATCCGGCTGCCCGCAGACAGCGATATTTCGAGGCTGTCTCGCCCGCGTCCGAGATACCCCAGCTCGTCCACCGCGAAGGCCTCGTCATCCAGCTCAAGGCCGCCTTCCAGCACCAGCACGCCGTATTCGAAGTCGGGGCGCAGGGGCACCGCCAGCTTCGTGGTGTCACTGGCCTGTACGTCGAGTCCCACCAGCGGCGAAAAGCTCAGGGTGGGGGCGTGATGGCCTTCGGCTTCGCCGATCAGCAAGGTGAAGTCGGCACCGTCGCGGTGCCAGCGCGGTAGCTCAGCGTAGTGGTCAAAGCGTGGCGCGGTGTCGGCCTTGTCC
>DJIP01000098.1 GCA_002433675.1 Halomonas halophila | reverse complement strand
GACGTCCACGACATCGGCAAGAACATCGTCGGTGTGGTGCTCCAGTGCAACAACTACGAGGTGATCGACCTCGGCGTGATGGTGCCCGCCGACAAGATCCTCAAGACCGCCAGGGAAGAGAACGCCGACATCATTGGCCTGTCGGGGCTTATTACCCCGTCGCTTGACGAGATGGTCCACGTGGCCAAGGAGATGCAGCGCCAGGGCTTCGAGCTGCCGTTGCTGATCGGCGGCGCCACCACCTCCAAGGCCCATACCGCGGTCAAGATCGAACCCCAGTACGAACAGCCGGTGATCTACGTGACCGACGCCTCGCGTGCCGTGGGCGTGGCCGGCAAGCTGCTGTCGCCGAGCCTCAAAGAGGCCTACGTCAACGAGATCCGCGAGGAGTACGTCAAGGTCCGCGAGCGCAATGCCAAGCGCCGCCCCAAGGCCGCCGACCTGTCCTACGCCGATGCCCGCGCGCGCAAGCCGGCGCTGGACTGGCAGGGATATACCCCGCCGGCGCCGACCTTTACCGGTCTCAAGGTGTTCGAGGACTACGACCTCGACGAACTGGTCGATCGTATCGACTGGACGCCCTTCTTCATGAGCTGGGAGCTGGTCGGCAAGTACCCCAAGATCCTCGACGACAAGGTGGTCGGCGAAGCCGCCCGCCAACTGTTCGATGAGGCCCAGGTGATGCTGCGCAAGTTGATCGATGAGCGCCTGATTCAGGCGCGCGGAGTCATCGGCCTGTGGCCTGCCAACAGCGTCGATGACGACGTGATCGAGGTCTATTCCGACGAGACCCGCGGCGAGGTGATCGAGCGCCTCCACCATATTCGTCAGCAGACCACCAAGAACCGCGAGGGAGTCTGCTACAGCCTGGCCGACTTCATTGCCCCGAAGGACAGCGGCAAGCCGGATTGGATCGGCGGCTTCGCGGTGACCGCGGGTCACGGCGTCGAGGAGCTGTCTGCCGCCTATAAGGCCAAGGGCGACGACTACAACGCTATCATGGTGCAGGCCCTGGCCGACCGTCTGGCCGAAGCCTTCGCCGAACTCATCCATGAGCGGGTGCGCAAGGAGTTCTGGGCCTACGTACCGGAAGAAGCGCTCGACAACGAGGCGTTGATCGCCGAGAAGTATCAGGGTATCCGCCCTGCCCCCGGCTACCCCGCCTGCCCGGACCACACCGAAAAGGCGACACTGTTCCGTATGCTCGACGCCGAGGTCAACACCGGGCTCGAACTGACCGAGAGCTTTGCCATGTGGCCGGCGGCGGCGGTGTCCGGCTGGTACTTCTCCCACCCGCAGTCGAAGTACTTTGCCACCGGCAAGATTACCCGGGATCAGGTCGAGGCCCTGGCCAGCCGCAAGGGCATGGAGCTGGATGTCATGGAACGCTGGCTGTCGCCGGTCCTGTCCTACGACGCCTGATGCGGCCGTTGCAACAACAGGCCCTGCTGCCCGACCTGACGCGCTGGCGTCTGATCCTGCGCCTGGCGCTGCCGATCATGGCCGGCATGTTGAGCCAGAGCCTGATGAACCTGGTCGATGCCGCCCTGGTGGGCCGGCTCGGCGAGACCGAGCTGGCCGCCGCCGGCATCGGCGGCTACGCCATGTTCATGGTCACCGCCTGCCTGTTCGGTCTGTCGTCGGGGGTTCAGGCCCAGGTGGCGCGGCGCCATGGTGAACGCCATCAGTCGCCGGTTGCCTCGGCTGCCGGCGACCTTGGTGACAAGCTTCGTGACGACCGTCACCTCGAGCTTCGCCACGATCCGCGCGGGGAGCCACTGGCCGCAGGACTTACCCTGGCCGTCCTGATCGGCCTGCCGTTGATGGTCCTGTGTCTGTGGCAGGCCGGTCCGATCATGGCCTGGCTCAATGATGATCCGCTGGTCACGGCAATGGCGGAGGACTACTTTCGCTGGCGTCTGATTGCGTTGCTGCCGGTGGCGATGATCTTCTGCTACCGAGGCTACTGGAATGGCATCCAGCAGACCGGCCTGTATCTGCGGATCATGCTGGTGATGCACCTGGTCAACCTGCTGGCCAGCATCGGCCTGATCTTCGGTTACTGGGGCCTGCCCGCCATGGGGGTCAGCGGCGCCGGGCTCGGCAGCAGCCTGTCGCTGTTTGCCGGCGTCGCTATCTGGGCCTGGCTGAGCCATACGCCGGGCCATCGCGGCACTCGTCACAGGCCTTGCCGTTCGCCTTGGCGACTCGGCGGCAGCACCATGGCCACCACGCTGAAGCTGGCCACGCCCCACTCCTTTCAGCAGCTCTGGTTCGCCGCCGGCTACGCGGTGCTGTTCTGGATCCTCGGCCAGGTCGACACCGCCAGCGTGGCGGTGGGGCATGTGCTGGTGAACTTATCACTATTGCTGATTCTGCCTGGCGTGGGTCTGGGCATGGCGGCGATGAGCCTGGTCGGCGAGGCGCTGGGGCGCGAATCTCCGGAAAGGGCCCACCGTTGGGGCTGGGAGGTGGTGCGCATGGCCTGGTTGCTGCTCGCCGCCCTGGCCCTGCCCATGGCGTTGATGCCAGAAGCCGTGCTGGGCCTGTTTCTGCATGACCCTGAACTGATCGCCCTGGGCATCGGCCCGCTGCGCCTGACCGCGTTGATGATCGTGCTCGATGCCGCCGCCCTGGTATTTACCCAGGCACTGCTCGGCGCCGGCGCCAATCGTACGGTGATGCAACTGACCTTGACCAGTCAGTGGCTGGTCTTCCTGCCGCTGGCCTGGTGGCTCGGCGTGCATGAAGGCTTCGGTCTGGCCGGCATCTGGTGGTGTCAGCTTGGCTACCGGGCGCTCAACTCGCTGTGCTTTGCCGTGATCTGGCAGCGCCGCCGCTGGCAGAATCTGAAGGTGTAACGCCCCGGCCGGCGCCTTTCGCCACCTTTTAATTACCTTTTGCACC
>DJIP01000318.1 GCA_002433675.1 Halomonas halophila | reverse complement strand
GTAGCGGCCTTCCTCGGCGACCTCACACAGCGCGACGACGTCGTTGTCGCCAGCGGTCTGCAAGAGTCCGAGGTCCAGGCTCAACTGGTCGCCGGTGATCAGGATCAAGGATCTGGACATGGGTTAACCAAAAATTGTACAAATCCTCTTCATAGTAACACTTCATTCGAGCCTGATACCCTCCGGTGATAGGCTTTGTGCATACGCTACCAAGAGGAAGTCACCTTCATGGATCAGTCCGTTCCCCCCTCAGTGGTGGAGGCCCATCGCCCGGAGCAGGCGCCGGTCGACCATCCTGCCGTCGCACGTGAAAAGATTGGTGTGCTGGTCGCCAACCTGGGTACGCCGGACGATACCGACTACTGGTCCATGCGCCGCTACCTCAGCGAATTTCTGTCGGACCAGCGGGTGGTCGACTATCCGCGCTGGCTTTGGCAGCCGTTGCTGCAGCTGATTATCCTCAGTCGCCGGCCCTTTGCCTCGGGGGCGGCCTATCGCAGCATCTGGAATACTGACAAGGACGAAAGTCCATTGCTGACCATCACCCGAAGTCAGAGCGAGAAGCTGTCGACGCGGCTGCGCGCTGAGCTGGGGGACTCGATCGAGGTCAGCTTCGGCATGCGCTACGGCAACCCCTCCACCGACAAGGCGCTCAAGGAGCTGGAGGAAAAGGGCTGTCGGCGTATCCTGTTCTTCCCGCTGTACCCGCAGTATGGCTCGCCCACCACCGCCACCGCCTGCGACCACTTCTTCCGCCAGCTGATGAAACGCAAGTGGCAGCCATCGGTGCGAACGGTGCCGGCCTACTTCGACGAGCCGCGCTACATCGAGGCCCTGGCCGCCTCGGTGGGCGAACGCCTGGACAACGAGACGCACCAGCCCTCGGTGGTGGTGGCGTCCTATCACGGCGTACCCAAGCGCTTTCTGGAGGAAGGCGATCCCTACTACTGTCAGTGCAGGAAGACCACGCGACTGCTGCGAGAGCGGCTGGGGCACGCCGAGGACGAGGTGATCACCGCCTTCCAGTCCAAGTTCGGGCCTGAAGAGTGGGTGGGCCCCGCCACCGTCGACAAGGTGGCGGAACTGGCGCGCCAGGGACACAAGAGCATCGCCGTACTGTCTCCCGCCTTCAGTGCCGACTGCGTGGAGACCCTGGAAGAGATCGAGGAAGAGATCCGCGACGCCTTCATCGAGGCCGGCGGTGAGCACTTCATCTACATTCCGTGTCTCAATGATCGCGACGACCACATCGCGGTGCTGGCCGATATCGTCAAGCGCGAACTGGGCGGCTGGATCTGATCGCTCGGCCTTCCGCTCCACGATAGCCAGACACAGAACGGGCAGCCCATGGGCTGCCCGTTTTGTGTCTGGATGGAATGATGTTTAGGTGCTTAGTCTCGATCGGGGTGGGGCACCGGCTTATCCCCAACCTCTTCCTCACGAAATTCGAGCGGCTTGCCGCGGGTCTTGTCCAGATACTTGAGGCGCTGGTGCAGGCCGGTCTTGGCCAGCATGTGGGCGCTCACCGGGGCGGTGATGAACAGAAACAGGGTGATCAGCATCTCCTGCAGGTGGGTACCTTCCTGGGTGGCGCTGAAGTACACCATGGAGCCGGACAGGATGCAGCCCATGCCCAGGGTGGTGGCCTTGGTCGGGCCGTGCAGGCGCATGTAGAAGTCCCGCAGGTGGGCCATGCCCAGCGAGCCGATGAAGGCAAACAGTCCGCCGGCGATCAGCAGCACCGAGATCAGCCCCTCGAGAATGACGTAGAACATGGAATTCTCCCGAAGTTACTCGATGATATCGCCGCGCAGCAGGTACTTGCATACGGCAATGGTGCTGATGAAGCCGAGCAGAGCGATCAGCAGCGCGGCCTCGAAGTAGGTCTTGGAGTTGAGCCAGACCCCCATCAGGATGATCAGGGCGATGGAGTTCACGTACATGGTATCCAGCGCCAGGATCCGGTCGGGCATGTCCGGGCCCACGGTCAGACGAAACAGGTTCAGCAGCAGCGCCAGGCAGACCAGCGCCAAACTGATGGTCACGGCGGTGTCTAGCATTCGAAGATCTCCTTCAGCGGCTGCTCGTAGCGTTCGCGGATGGTGCGGATCAGAGTCTGTTCGTCACGCACGTCCAGGGCGTGGATCAGTAGCGTCTTGCCGTCCATGCGCAGGTTGGCCGATACCGTCCCCGGGGTCAGGGTGATGGTGCTGGCCAGCAGGGTGATGGTGAATCGCTCCTCGAGCATCAAGGGATACTCGACAAAGTGGGGGCGAGTGCGGCGCCAGGGATTGATGATGATCCAGGCCACCTGCAAGTTGGCCACGACGATGTCACCGATCACCCGGAAGAAGAAGCGCAGCAGCTTCCAGGGCTTCTTGACGCCGGGCTGCATGTCCCAGAAGGGGTAGGTCAGCCAGGGAATGAGAATGGCAAGGAAGCCGCCGAGCAAGAGATGTCCGATGGCGACGCTATTGACCAGCAATAGCCACACGACCAGCAGCAGCAGGCTGAGCAGCGGTGTCGGCAGTAGTGAGCGAGTGCGTCGGTTCATTGGTCGCCTCCCTGGTCGATCAGAACGGCCTGAATCATCGGTTGCGGGTCGCTCAACTGTTCGGCTGTGGCTTCGGTGTAGCCGGCCAGGGGGCCGGCCAGGATCACCAGCAGCGGAGACGACGCCAGCAACCAGCCGGTGCCCGCCCACTGCCAGGGGGACAGCGAATCGCCGTCATCGCTGGCCTGGCTACGCCAGAATAGGGTGGAGCCTGCCCGCGACAGGGCGACGATAGCGCACAGGCCGGTGGCCAGCAGCAGAGGCCAGAACCAGAGACGTTGGGCGCTGTCGCCGGCGCTCATCAGCATGACCTTGCCCAGCGCCCCGGACAGCGGGGGCAGGCCCGCCACCGCCATGGAACCGATCAGGAACAAAAGGCCCAGCGCCGTGGCATTGCGCGGTATCCGACCGCGTACCAGGCGGGTACCGGCCTTGCCGCGCTGAACGCCGATCATGTCCGCCAGCAGGAACAGCCCGCCGGTGACCAGGGTGGTGTGAACCAGATAGAACAGCAGGCCCGATACCGCCTCGGGGGAGCGCATGCCGACGCCGGCGAGCAGCGTGCCCACCGAGACCAGCACCAGATAGGCCACCAGCAGGCGCAGGTCGCGGGCGGCCAGCACACCGATACCGGCGATCGCCAGGGTGCCAAGCGAAAGCCACCACACCCAACTCTGTTCAAGCGCCTCCAGGGGGCCTGCCTGGTCACCGAAGACCAGCCAGTAGACCCTCAGGATGGCGTAGACGCCGATCTTGGTCATCACCGCAAACAGGGCGGCCACCGGGGGTGGCGCGCTGGCGTAGGCCCGCGGGAGCCAGAAATACAGCGGCAGTACCGCCGCCTTGAGGCCAAATACCACCAGCAGCAACAGGGCACCGGCGATGACCATGCCCTGTCGCTCCCCCGGCAGCTGACTCACCGCCTGGGCCATGTCCGCCATGTTGAGAGTGCCGGTGGCGCCATACAGCAGGCCCACGGCGAACAGGAACAGCGCCGATCCGGCCAGGTTAAGGACGGCGTAGTGTACCGCCGACTGGATGCGTGCCTTGCCACCGCCGTGGACCAGCAGGGCGTAGGAGGCCAGTAGCAGTACCTCGAAGAACACGAACAGGTTGAACAGGTCGCCGGTCAGGAAGGCGCCGTTGATCCCCATTAGCTGCAGCTGGAACAGGCCGTGGAAGTTGCTGCCTTTCTCGTCGTCGCCGCCGCAGGCGAACAGCACAGCACCGACCGCCAGCATCGAGGTCACGAACAGCATCAGTGCCGATAGCCGGTCCAGCACCATGATGATGCCGAAGGGGGGCTGCCAGTTGCCCAGGGCGTAGTACTGGATCTCGCCGCCGGCCGCCTGGCGCAGCAGCATAATGCTGATCACCAGCAGCGCCAGGGTAGTCGCGAGGCCGAGACCACGCTTGAGCGTGGGATTGCCGAATCGGGTCAGCAGCAGCGCCACCGCGGCTGCCAGTGGCAGCACGATGGGCATCACGATCAGGTGGGACATCAGCGTCGCTCCTCCTTGTCCTCGGCCTTGCGCCCGTCCACGTGGTCATTGCCCATGTCCCCCCGTGCACGCATCGCCAGGATCACCGCGAAGGCGGTCATGGCGAAGCCGATGACGATGGCCGTCAGCACCAGCGCCTGGGGCAGCGGATCGCTGTAGTTGCTCTTGCCGTCGATAATGGCGGAGCCACCGGTGGTCAGTCCGCCCATGGAGAACAGGAAGAGGTTGGTGGCATAGGACAAGAGCGTCAGACCTACCACCACAGGGAAGGTTCGGCCGCGCAGCATCAGGTACAGGCCACTGGCGGCGAGCACGCCGGTCGTTATGGCATAGAGCATTTCCATGTCACACGGTCTCCTTGCCGTCGGGGGTGGGGTCGTCGGTGCGGTGCAGGCCACGTTCCGTCGCGTCATGGTCTTCCTTGGCCGGCCGGTGGGGGGTGGTGACCTTGCCCAGGTTGGCCAGGATCATCAGGGTCGCGCCGACCACCGCCAGATAGACACCGAGATCGAACAGCATGGCGGTGGCCAGTTCGATATCACCAATCAGCGGAATATGGAAGTGACCGAAGGATGAGGTCAGGAAGGGCGCGCCGAACAGCCAGCTGCCGAAGCCGGTCAGGGCGGCGACGCCGACGCCGAGGATCGCCACCGGCTGGTAGGGGAAGTCGAGGCGCTGCTGGGTCCAGGCAACGCCCCGGGCCATGTACACCAGAATCAGCCCCACCGCGGTGATCAGGCCGGCGATAAAGCCGCCACCGGGCTGGTTGTGGCCACGCAGGAAGATGAACACCGACACCAGCAGTGCCAGCGGCAGCACCGTCTGGGAGATGGTGGTCAGAATCATCGGGTAGCGGTCCGGAGCCCAGATGCGTCCTTCGCTGTCGCTGTGAGGCATGAACAGGCGCAGACGGTTGAGCAGCTTGAAGATGGCCAGGCCAGCGATCGCCAGCACCGTGATCTCGCCCAGGGTGTCGAAGCCACGGAAGTCGACCAGGATGACATTGACCACGTTGTGGCCGCCGCCGCCGGGCACACTGTTGTCGAGGAAGAAGTCCGAGATGCTCTCGGTGTCGCGGGTCAGCACGGTGTAGTTGAGTCCGGCGATCACCCCGCCCAGGCCGGTACACAGCACCAGGTCGCGTAGGGCCCGCGCCGGGGTGGACTCCCGCGGGGTCTTCTGGGGCAGGAAGAACAGCGCCAGCATCAGCAGGATCATGGTGACCACCTCGACCGATAGCTGGGTCAACGCCAGATCCGGTGCCGAAAAGCGGGCAAAGGTCAGCGACACCAGCAGCCCCACCACCGACAGCATCAGCAGCGAGATCAGACGATGGCGATGGGTGATGGCGGTGCCAATGCCGGTGAACACCAGCAGCAGGGCGCCGACCAGCAGCACGCCATCCACCGGTTGGTTGCCCTTGGCCCCGGTCAGGGTGTCCATCTGGGCCAGACCGATGGCGCCGACCACCAGCGAGGCGGTCAGCAGCAAGGTCATGAAGCGCTGCAGCGAGGCGTTGTCGACGCATTCGGTGATGCGCTCGGCACGATCGCCGATGCATTGGATGACACCCTCGAAGATACGGCTGGCATCACGCGGCGGGAAGTCCCGCACGAACTGGCGAATCTTGCGATGCAGGATATAGGTGATGACGCCGGCGACCAGGGCCACCGCACTCATCGCCAGCGGCAGATTGAAGCCATGCCACAGCGCCAGGTGGAACTCCAGCGGCTCGAGCAGTACCGCCTCGACGGCGGGTGCCATCAGCCAGGTGGCCATCAGTGCCGGGAACAGGCCGACCAGGATACACAGCACCGCCAGCAGTTCAGACGGTGCTCGCATCAGGTAGGGAGGTTCGTGTGGCGTCTTGGGTGGCGCGTGGCGCGGGGGTGCGAAGAACACCGCATGAACCAGCCGCGCGGAATAGGCCACCGACAGCACGCCGCCGATGGTGGCCAGCACCGGCAGCACCAGGCTGAGCCCGCCGAAGGCGTGGGTCTCGAGGGCCTCGGTGAAGAACATTTCCTTGGAGATGAAACCATTGAATAGCGGCACGCCTGCCATGGCGGCGCCGGTGATGCTCATCACCACGCAGGTGACCGGCATCGCCTTGGCCAGTTTGCCCAGCCGGGCTAGGTCGCGGGTGCCGGCCTCATGGTCGATGATCCCCGAACACATGAACAGTGCGGCCTTGAAGGTAGCGTGGTTGAGGATATGAAACAGCGCCGCCAGCACCGCCATGGGGCTGCCGATGCCCAGCAGCACGGTAATCAGGCCCAGATGGCTGACGGTGGAGAACGCCAGAATACCCTTGAGGTCCGCCTTGATCAGGGCAAACCAGGCGGCATACACCATGGTCACGATGCCGACCACGGTCACGATGGCCGACCACAGCTCGCTGCCGGCGATGGCGGGATGCAGGCGCGCCATCAGGAAGATCCCCGCCTTGACCATGGTGGCGGAGTGCAGGTACGCGGATACCGGAGTCGGCGCCGCCATGGCATGGGGTAGCCAGAAGTGGAACGGGAACTGGGCAGACTTGGCGAAGGCGCCGAGCAGCACCAGTACCAGCATCAGCGGATAGCGCGGATCGGCCAGGATCGTTTCTCCGCTCTCCAGCACCACCTGCATGTCGAGGCTGCCGACGATATCGCCGAGCAGCAGAAAGCCTGCCAGCAGGGCCAGGCCACCGGCGCCGGTGACCGTCATCGCCATGCGCGCTCCCTTGCGAGCCTCCGAGCGATGCGACCAGAAACCGATCAGCAGGAAGGATGACAGGCTGGTCAACTCCCAGAAGAACCACAGCACCAGCAGGTTATCGGCCATGGCGATGCCCACCATGGAGGCCATGAACAGGATCAGGTAGGCGTAGAAGCGGGCGTAGTTCTCGCTGGCATCCAGATAGTAGTGGGCATACAGGATGATCAGCAGGCCGATGCCCAGTATCAGTACATTGAACAGCAGCGACAGGCCATCGAGACGAAAGGCCAGGTCCAGCCCCAGTTGGGGCACCCAGCTCAGGGAGACCCGTGGTATGTCCCCGACGCCCAGGGCGGGCAGCTGGGCCAGGGTCATGGCCAGTGCAATGGCGGGAAGGACCGCCGTGGCAAGGGTGCAAAGAGGGCGGCCTCTAGATCCGGTCAATGCGGGGACCAGCACACCGAGAAGAGGGAGCAAGGGAATCCATAGCAAAGTCATCTGTCGGTCATCCTGCCTGTCCTTGAACGTGGTGAGCGCCGCGATGGTCTGAAAACACGTGCCCTCACAATGCCTTGGCCTACCGCCAGGGGTGCTGATCAGCTCACCCTGAAGCGCCGACCCACTTTACCCGAAAGATGGACGGATCGCTGCCCCGTGCGGATTCAACGTGATAGCCGTCCGCATCTTTAAAGTTGTACATATAATGTACAAATTCTATATATTATCGCTATGCAGTAGAGGCCATGCATCCGTCGGTAGCGCACGATCTGTGCTTGTGGGGAGCATGCCGCGAATCGTCAGGCCTGTCGGGAGCGTGATATGGAAACAGAGTTGGTGTGGTTGCGAGGGGAGCTGCGGCTGGCCGACAACCCCTTGCTGGAAGTCGCGCCTTCGGTCAGCGAGCGTCTTGTGGTGTTCGTGATCGACGAGACCCTGCTCGAGGGCTCATCGACAGGCGGTGTGGTCGGCATCGGTGCTCGTCGGCTGCGCTTTCTGTGGCAATGTCTCAAGGAGTTGCGCGGGGCGCTGTTGAAAAAGGGTAGTGACCTGCTGGTGGCGGTGGACGAACCGGTGTCGCTGCTCGCTCGGCTGGCCGAGCAGTGCCAGGTGACGCGGGTGGTGGCCAGTGAGGCAGCAGGCGGGGACGACCAGCTTGAGCGTCTGGCACGCCGTCTGCCAAGGCACTGTCGGCTGGAGCGTCGTGGTACGGGCACGCTGTGGACGTCGCAGACGTTGCCGATGACGCTGGATGAGGTTCCGGCAAGCTGGTCGGCTTTTCGCCGTCGTCTCGGAGAGTCGACCCCTCGAAGCCACAGCCGCCCGGCCCCGGTAACGCAGCCGGCGTGGCCGGAGCGGGCACCGCGCGGGCTGCCTTCGTTGCAGCGATTGTCGCGCGAGGCCGAGGCCTTGAACGACGCGCCCGATAGCGCCGGGCTTGCCTTTGTCGGCGGTGAGGCGCCCGCCTGGCAGCGCCTCGACGACATCGTGTGGGGGGGCGATTTGCTGGCGACCTATCAGCAGACGCGCAATGGTTTGATGGGGGCTGGCTTTTCATCCCGTCTATCGCCCTGGCTGGCGCTTGGCTGTGTGTCGGCGACCCAGGTCCTCGAAGCGCTGCGAGAATGGGAAGACAAGCGGGGCGCCAACGCATCATCTCGCCACTTCTATCACGAGTTGTTGTGGCGCGAGTACTTCCATTGGGCGGCACGCCAGGAGGGGCGGTCGCTGTTCGGCGATCCCCCTCCATCGCCGGGGCGTGCATTCGAGTGCTGGCGCCTGGGCGCTACCGGGCAGCCGCTGATCGATGCGGCGATGCGTGAGCTGACGATCAGCGGCTGGCTCTCCAATCGAGCGCGACAGCTCGTCGCCAGCTATCTGGTGCACGATCTCGGTGAGGACTGGCGTCACGGCGCCGCCTGGTTCGAACGCTGCCTGATCGACCATGACGTCGCCAGCAACTGGGGCAACTGGAAGTACATCGCAGGCGTAGGCCGCAACGCCAGGCCGAGGATCTTCGATATCGACGAACAGACCCGGCGCTACGACCCCGCTGAACGCTATATCCGCCACTGGAAGGAGGTGACGCTGTTGCCGTCTTGTTGCGAGGCGCCGAGGCCTTGAAGGAGCGGCAAGGTGCTGTTTACCACGACGTTCGACCGCACGTATGACGTCGCCAGCCCCTGCGGGCGGTGCTCACCCAAGTGGTAGTAGTGCTGGATCTTGCGATGCTCTGGCGTCTTGCCTATCTGGCATGACGGCGGGTCCTGGGTCATCATGCCCGCATATTGATCGCCAAGGATTGCTTCATCATGCTGACTCGTTTGTTCCCCGCTCTTCTCGTGGTGACCCTGGCCGGTTGCCAGAGTACCTCCGCCGCCCCCTCCGGTGATGCCGAGGTCGGTACCAGTGCCAGTGCTGGTGCAAGCGTCACCGCCAATGCCAGTGGCGAGGAGCCAGGTCAGTCGGCCTCCGCCAGCGACGCAGGCGCGGCCGAGCCCCAGAGCTTCGAGCAGTGGCTGGCCGGCTTTCGTGATCAGGCGCGTGCAGAAGGCATCAGCGAAGCGACCCTGGCGCGCGGGCTGGATGGCTTGCGCTACCGTCCCCGGGTGATCGAGCTCGACGGCTCCCAGCCCGAGTTCGTGCGGCCGATCTGGCAATACCTGGATACCGCAGTCTCCAACGCCAGGGTGACCCAGGGTCGTGACAAGCTCGCCGCCAATCGCTCCGCGGCCGACCGCGCCGAGGCCGACTACGGTGTGCCCGCCGAGGTACTCACTGCGATCTGGGGCATCGAGAGCAACTACGGCCAGAACTTCGGTGACTTCTCGACCCTGGAGGCGCTGGCGACCTTGGCCTACGACGGTCGACGCCGGGACTTTGCCCGCGGTGAGCTGATGGCGGCGCTCGAGATCATCGACGCCGGCGATATCACGCCGCAGCGCATGAAGGGGTCCTGGGCAGGGGCGATGGGCCACACCCAGTTCATTCCTTCCAGTTTCGTGGCCTACGCCAAGGACGGGGACGGCGACGGTCGCCGTGATATCTGGGCGAGTATCCCCGACGTCATGGCGTCCACCGCCAACTACCTGGATCGTGCCGGCTGGCGTCAGGGCGAGCCCTGGGGGGTCGAGGTGCAACTGCCGGCCGGGTTCGACTACGCCCAGACCGAGCTCGATACCCGCAAGAGCGCCTCGGCCTGGGCCGACCAGGGGGTGAGCCCGCTGGGCGGCGGCGCCCTGCCTGCCTTCGACGAGGCGTCGGTGATCACCCCGGCCGGCGCGCGTGGTCCCGCCTTCCTGGTCGGGCCGAACTTCCGCGCCATCCTGCGCTACAACAACGCCACCAGCTACGCACTGGCGGTGGCCTCGTTGAGCGACCGTATCGCTGGACGCGCCGGCATCGAAGGTGGCTGGCCACGTGACGAGCAACCGCTCTCTCGCACCCAGGTGAAGACACTGCAGTCGCGGCTTCAGGCGCTTGGCTACGAGGTGGGAACCCCGGACGGCATCATGGGTCCCAATACCCGGGCAGGGCTGCGCGCCTGGCAGCGCGACCAGGGCCTGGTGCCCGACGGTTTCGCTACGCTTAACCTGCTCGAACGCCTACGCCCCTGAGTAAGCAATCAGGCCCCAGGCAACCAAGGCGACCCCCGGTCTCGGGGGTCTGACGTATCGGCGTCCGGCGGGACGCCCTCCACATGGAAATGGCACGATGACTCTCTGGAATCGATGGCTGTCGGGCCCCGCCCGGCTGATGGCGCTGGCGGCGCTACCCCTGTGCATGGCGCCGGCCGGCGGCGCCATGGCCGATGACGGCCCCGACGTCTTTGGCTGGGTCGAGATGGCGACCCTGGAGCCCTGGGACGTCGAAGTGAAGGCAAAGCTCGACAGTGGCGCCCTGACGTCTTCGCTGGATGCCCGCGAAATCGAACGTTTCGACAAGGACGGCGAGCCTTGGGTGCGCTTTTCCCTTGAGCTCGAGGACGAAGAGACCGGCGAGACCTTCAAGAAGCAACTCGAGCGCCCGCTCTATCGTGACATGACGGTGCGTGGTGCCGGCGGTCGCGACGAGCGACTGGTGATATTGATGGAGGTGTGCATGGGGGACACTATCCACGAGGAGCAGTTTAGCCTGCGCAACCGGGAAGAAATGAACTACCCGATGCTGCTGGGCCGCCGCACCATCGGTGAACTCGGTCTGCTGGACGTGCGCGAGACCTTCCTGATCGAGCCGAGTTGCGACGAGAACTCTGCGGTCATCGAGCACGAGGGTGAAGGCGAGTTCGGCACCAACAAGGACGACGACACCGATGATGACGACAGCGAAAGCTGAGCCGTCACAGCGTCGCGTCGGCGTGGTCTAGAACAGCCTGGCCAGCAGCGCGGTCACCGCGGTTTCTACCCGCAGGATGCGCTCGCCCAGGTGGATGCCCTCGCAGCCTGCCGCCATCATCTGCTCCACCTCCCATTCGATGAAGCCGCCCTCGGGGCCGACCAGCAGAGTCACTGACTCGGTCAGGCCACGAGGGCAGGCATTCGCCATCCCGGGGTGCGCCAACAGGCCCCGCCGTCCTTCTAGCAAGGACGGCAGGCGGTCCTCGACGAAGGGCCGAAAGCCCCGCGCCGTGTCCACCACCGGCAGTGCGGTATCGCGAGCCTGCTCCAGGCCAAGTACCAGGTGCTGGTGGATCTTGGCGGGATCGAGCTCGGGGGACTGCCAGTAGCTCTTCTCCACCCTGCGGCTATGCAGCAACGTGATGCGCTTCACGCCCAGTGCGGTGGCATGCTCTATGCTTCTTGCCAGCATGCGGGGGCGAGGCAGCGCCAGCACCAGGTGCACCGGCAGCGCCGAGGGCGGTGCCTGATCGAGCCCGGAAACGTCGAAGCAGGCCTCATCGTCGGTCAGCGACACGAGCTGACCGCGGCCCAGCGGGCCGTTCTCCAGCCCCAGGGTCATCACGTCACCCTGTCGGGCGCGGTGGACCTGGCGCAGGTGGGCCAGACGGCGGGGGTCGCGGACCCGTGCCAACCCGGCGTCATCGACGTCGTTCCGGGTGAGAAGTATCAGATTCATGGAACCTCGAATACCGGTTTGTCTTGCAAGGGCCGTGTCGCGGTGCAAAATGGATGCGAACGAAGCCGAGGATCTGCAGCTGCAGTCCCGGGGCTTCCCACGAACAAAGGAGCAGCGCCGTGCGCGTGATTCGCAAGTATGCCAATCGCCGGCTCTATGATACCGAACAGAGCCGCTATGTAACGCTCGAGGATCTGCGAACCCTGATTCTCGAGGAAGTGCCTTTCCGTGTGGAAGATGCCAAGAGCGGCGAGGACCTGACGCGTACCATTCTGCTGTCGATCATCATCGAGCAGGAGCAGGCCGACAGCGACGCCGAGGTGTTCTCCAATGACCTGCTGCAACAGCTGATTCGGGTGTACGCCATGTCCCAGCCGCTGCCCCTGGCGCGCTATCTGGAACAAGGCACGCGGCTGATGATGGAGCAGCAGAAGAAGATGCAGGATCAGTGGCAGCAGGCCATGCGCCACTCGCCGATGGAGCTGATGCGCGAGCTGGCCGAGGAAAACATGCGTTTCTGGCAGAACACCATCAGCCAGGGCGGGACCAGCCAGGGCGGTACCACCAAGGACGACGACGAGCGTTCCTCCTGACCCGCGCACACTCGACTCTGATGGAGAGAGGCCCGGAGTGAGGGAGAGAGGCCAGGAGGGCGAGGGCGGTCTTTTTCTGCCATAATGCCGCTTCATTTGGTACTCGAAAGGTAGTTGAGCGGATGAAGGTCCTGATCATCGGCGGCGGTGGCCGCGAACATGCCCTGGCCTGGAAGGTCGCCCAGTCGTCCAGTGTCTCCTCGGTCTTCGTGGCGCCAGGCAATGCCGGCACCGCACGGGAGGCGGGACTGACCAACGTCGATATCGCGGTATCCGATCTTGACGGGCTGGTGGACTTTGCCCAGCGCGAGAGTATCGGCCTGACCATCGTCGGCCCCGAGGCGCCCCTGGTCGAGGGAGTGGTGGATCGTTTTCGTGATGCCGGGCTTGCGATCTTCGGCCCGACCCAGGGCGCTGCTCAACTCGAGGGGTCCAAGTCCTTTACCAAGGACTTTCTGGCCCGCCACGCCATTCCCACCGCCGACTACAGCACCTTCACCGCCGTGGAACCGGCGCTGGCCTATCTGCG